>UQRW01000022.1 GCA_900543515.1 uncultured Collinsella sp. | reverse complement strand
CCGAGCTCGAGCGCCTCATCGCCGCCGCGAGGTCCGAGGCCGACGCGTTGGCGGCCGCCGGCGGATGGGCGGCCGTCCGGGTCGGTTTCGGGGACGCCGAGACCATCGACTGCGAGACGGGCCGGACGGTCTACGTCGCGGGGTGAAATAGGAGGAGAGCGCAAGCGCGGTCCGGATGGGCCGCGCTTTTCTTTTCCCGGGGATGCGGAACTCCCGCCGCCCAAGTGCCTTGGACGGTGGGAGCAGGATAAGGGCGCACTACGGGCGTCCGGGATTTTGCGGCGCAACTCGGCGGGCCGAGTTCGTTTCCGCTGGTAGCGTTGCCGGTCAAGCCGGAAAGGCGACGGCGGCCCTCCGTCATACGCGCCCCGAGCGCCGTATGACGGAGGGCCGTTTGCGCGGGCAGGGCCGTATGACGCGTCAGAACCCGTCGGGCGCCGCGGACACCTTGCGCTTCCTGCCGCCGGACGGCGACCCCTTGGGCTTTTTCGGCTTCTCCGGGATACGCCAGACCGGTGCCGGGGCGTCGTTGCGGGCCTCCCCCTCGAGCGCCCGCGCGAGCAGCGCGCCCTCGGCCTCCGGCGACGTCATGCCCAGCAGCGGCCCCAAGAACGTCTCCGTGATGTCGCGGCTGGCGAGCGCCATCGGTCCCTCCGCGTCGATCACGAGCGCGCCGTTCTCGCGCGCGCTCCAGGCCATGAGCTCCGACGGGGTGATCAGCGGACGGCGCGCCACGGAGAACGACTTGCCGGACGAGGAGCTCTGCGTCCCCTTGGTGGAGCTCTGCCCGGTCGTCTTGACACTGTAGTCGCCGAGTCGCTTGCTGATCTCCTCCGCCTCGCCGACGGACTCTACCGAGAGGACGACCTGGGTGCCGAGCAGCGCCAGCAGCGCGTCCGACTCTGCCCTGGAGTAGCCGCACCGGGCCTCGAGCAGGCGGGTGTTCTGGAGCACGAAGACGACGTGCAGGCCGATGCTGCGGACCTCCGCGAGATCGCCGAGGAGGCGGGGGATCTTGGGGATCCCGGACCCTTCGTCGATGGCGAGCAGGGTCTCGGCCGGCAGCCTGCCGCCCGACAGGCGCGCGGTCTCGCGCAGCGCCGACAGCGCCTGGGAGAAGATGCACGAGACGAGCGCGCCGCGGTCCCCTCGGTCCGTCGCGCTGGCGATGTAGAGGATGGTGGGCTTGCGCCCGACCGATGCGAGGTCGACCTCGCCGTCCCAGAGCATTCGGCTGACGTCGTCGTCGCAGAAGGACATGAGGTAGTTGCGCGCGGTGGAGACGAGGGCCTCCCCTCCGCCGCCGTTCGACGAGGCGACGAGGAGGAACTGGCGCGCCGGGTTTCCCGCCGGCAGGTCCGCGGCGAGCTCCTCCAGCGACTTCACGGCGCTCTTCCCGTCGCGGGGTTCCAGGAGCGCGAGCACGGTCGAGAGGTTCCGCGCGCCGTCGGGGATCCGCTCGTCCGCTATCGCGAGCAGGCAGAGGCCGGTCAGCAGGTTGCGGCTGGCGTCCGTGAAGAACCTCTGGCCAGAGGAGAAGGCATCGGGCACGATGGCGGACGACAGCTCGCGGAGCTCGGCCACGGCACCGGCGACGCCCTCGGTCCCGAGTGCCGCGATAGCGCGGTCGAGGGGGTTGAACCTCGCCGACTTGACGGGCTCGTCGAGCCGAATGGCGACGACCTCCATCCCGGCCCTCCTGGCGAGCGGCTCGGTCCATGCGCGGATCTCGGACTTCGGGTCGTGGACGATGATGGAGGTCGGGATCCCGTGGGCGTTGCGGTCGATCGCGGCGGCCACGCTGACGGCAAGAGACCTTCTCGTCTTGCCTGCGCCGCTGCCCGCCCTTATGAGACAGTGGATGGCCGGGACCATCGCGATCCCGCCGCCGACGCAGCCGGCCGCAACGAGCCCCCTCGCGGCCTCCTTCCCGTCCCACGGCGGGCAGCGCCTTGCGACCCTGGACGGCCTCGACTCGAGCCAGGCGTCCCCGTGCGTGCGCGTGGGCGCGCGGTCGCCGGCGAACGTCCCGTCGTGGAGCCTCAGCCACGAACGTGCCCACGAGACGAGGCCGAGGACCATGATGGTGACTACGACGGCTGCGACCGCGGCCAGCAGCCCGCCCACTTTCCCGGTTGCCAACGTGTCGGCGAGCGTATCCAACGGGTTGCGGAGGACGGTGTCGGGCTCGGCCCCCGGGTCGCCAACCTGCAAGTGCAACAGGGTGGAGAGGTCGGAGGCGAGCGATGCCATCCACCAGCTCGCGTAGTCCCACGCGCTGACGGTCGCGATGGCGGCGACGACGGCGACTATACCGTGGGCCGCCAGCGTGTCGGCGAGCTCCCTCCTCATGTTGCGGTTGAAGGATTTGGGTTTCATCTTCTCATTGTCCTTTCTATCCTGTTCGCAATCTTCACGGTCGGGGCACTCGACGGCCCGGTGCCGCCGGATGCCAGGATCCGCAGGGCCGAGGCGATGAGCCGCAGGACCCTCTCTCCGGCCTCGTCCCCCATGTCGCGGCCACCGGCGTCCCGCGTGGCCTCCCTTGCGATGAAGGCCGTCATCGCGGCCGCGCGTCCGAGGGCCGGGCCGGCCGACGGCACCTGCCGGAAGATCCGCTCCGCCGTGGGGCACCCCTTTAAGTCGTTGCGTTCGATCGACTGGCCGCGGGCGACCTTTCGGCCGATTGCCTCAAGGCGCCTTTTCGGGATACAGGCCCGGGCCTCGGTGGCGAGGCCGGCCTCCCGCCGCCTCTCCACCGCCGGGCCGGTTCTGGGCGCGTCGCGTCGCGTCGGCATCTCCTCACGAGTCGGCGTCCTGTCGGGTACCAGGACGCGCAGGGCCGCGTTCTCGCACCGGAGGCCGAGGTCGGCGGCGGCCCTGCGAACATAGGCGTCTCGGGCCTCCCCGGTCAGGCACTTGAGGCCGGCGCACCTCTCGACCGCCTTCCCGTGGCAGTCCAGCGCGCCGGCGAGCTCGGGGGAGCCGGATGCCGCCCGGTCGAGGGCCTCCCTCAGCGCGGCGGACGTCTCCGGGTGGAACCGCCTGAGGTGGGCGGCCTCAATCCTTCCGTCCGGCGGCAGCTCGATATCGAAACGGTTCCGGTCGATGCGGGAGACGGCGTCCAGCGCGGCCTCCCTCGCGAGGTCGCGCTCGATGTAGGCCTCCCGCAGCAGCGGCGCCATGGCCTTCGAGGAGATCTCGAGCCGCGCCGCCTCCATCTTCCGCTTGGGGAGCAGCGCGTCCCACTCGCCCGCGTGGTCGACCGTGAGGATGTGGACGTGGTGGCTCGTGCCGTTGACATGCATCGCCGCGTAGAACTCCACGCGGCTCTCGGGCACACCGGTCATCTCGGAGAAGAGCCTCGGCCACTCGGAGCGCACCAGCGCCTGCCAGGCGTCCAGGCGGTCGAGGCCGGCATCTGGGGCGATGTCGTTCGGGACCGTGACGACGGTGGTGAGCACCGCACCGCCGTTTTGGGCGATGGCACGCCTGGCCTCCGCCACGGCGACCGGGCCGTCCGCGCCCCAGAGGCCGCCCGTCGAGCCGGTCCTGTTCGCGGCGTAGGCGGCCAGGCCGTCCACGCCGAGCCTCCTGCCGTCCGCCTCGCTTACCTCGATGACGACGCCGCGGCGGGTGCCGGCGTATGCCGCCAGGCCTGCGGCGGTCGCCCTCGCGGACGCTCCCGCGCGGACGACGGAGTGGTTGACGATGACGGGCGGGCTAGCCATCGGCGCGCTCGCGCGCGTGGAGCTTCACCTCGTCGATGCGGCCGAGGCCCGCGCGGCTGAGCTCGCCGGCCTGCGCGAGGTAGTTCTTCCAGATGTCCGCGACGGGGACGTCGTCGAGCGAGGCGTAGGAGGCCTTGAGGACGTCTGCCGACATGAGGCCGGCCATGATGGCGGCAGTCATGGGGCGCGAGAGGACCGCGGCGATGCGGTCCTCGGTGGCGTCGAGCTTGCGCTCGATGTCGAGTGCGGCGACGTCCATGCGGGCGTCGACGACGCCGCGGATGAAGCCCGCGACCTCGTTGCCGTAGAGGTCGAGCCCCTCCGCGGCGAGCGCCGAGCGCAGGAGCGAGCGGATCTCGTCGCTGATGTTGGAGTTGCTGAGTTCGGCCCGCGTCTTGAGGGCGGTGTAGAGCTTTGAGTCGAGCTTCACGCTGACGGTTTTAGTTTTTGTCATCTAGACTCCTTAACAAACGGGGGCCAAATGGCCCCCGTTTTTAGCAAGATACTGTGAAGGTGATCGGATAGTTCTCTGGGCCTTATCAGCTGGTAATGGCATATAAGCGATAAGTTTGTTAGAGAGTTCAAGACTGTCGAGGTCAATTGATTCCTCGATTTTCTCAATGGGACTGAGGCTGAAACCGCCGGAATAAGCACCCGCTCCCAAAATGATGCGTGCGAGGTCGGCCTTGGGGATGTCCTTCCAACGCCTAATGATTTCAACTACGATCGACGCACGTTTTTCGTTCAGTTTCTCAGCAACGGTCTGAGTAACGATAAGTGCGCTCGGTGCATGCTTCACCGGATATTTGAACTTCAGAAGTGCCGGGCCCGAGTAGGCGGGAACGCCGTTATCAAGAACGATTTCGGAGTCATGCGGGACGGAGTACAGCAGCTCGCCGCGTTCAATGACGCCGTTGGCTTTATCGAATTCAAACATATAATCCTCCAGGGCTTTGTATTGGTTGGTTTCCCGTAACCTTTGGTTAATTTGATGCGCCGATATACTTGAGAACGCTATCGCGGTTGATTCGCCATAACTTGCCGCACTTCACGGCTTTGAACGTCCCGTTCTGGCAGAGGCGGTAGACAGAGCGGTCGCTGATGCCGAGCAGGTACGCGACCGGCAGCGGATCGACGATATCCGGCATACTGCGGAAGTCGTCGACTCCGATACGCTTTTCTTTGAATTTCATTTCGGTCTCCTTTCTGGAATTTGCCGATTTCTCTTATTTCGCAGTCTGACACGCCGCCGCTGGCATTCGTCAAAGTACGGGCAGGGCGGACGCTATGGACAAAAAAGACGTTGAAGGGTCGAGGCAACAAGAAAAGGCCCGGTTAAAGCCGGGCCTCCGAGCCACTGTTGACTTCTTTGCTTGCGACGAAGCAAATCACTCTTTATATAAGCGTCCAAGAGTTCTCATAGCCGATGCGGTGGCTGCTGGGTCGGCACTGGCGTATCTGTCGAGTGTCATCGACGCCTTCGAGTGCCCCATGAGGCTTGCGAGAGTCCTCGGGTCGATTCCGTTGGAAACGGCGTACGTTGCAAAACTGTGCCTGAGGTCATGGAAGGTGACGGTGTTCTTGTTCAAGACACCATGGAGCTTCAAGGCCTTTGCCAGGGCCCGCCAAGCGTCGTTGATCCTGGGCGGTTTCAAGAAGGAACCGTCCGGAAAGCCGAGGACAAACAGTTCGTCGCTGAACTCAACGCCCAGATTCGCGCATTCGAACTTCATGTCGGCCTCGCGCTTCGCAAGGTCTTTCATAAGGTCTTTCGGGCAGTTGGGGATAGCGCGCCGGCTGCTAATGCTCTTGGGGCCCTTGATATAGAACTCGTTATCTGTGTGCCCAATCGCGGCCTCGACTCGGATCGTTGCGGATTTAAAGTCCACGTTTTTCCATTTCAGGGCGCAGAGCTCGCCGCGCCGCAATCCCGTGTAGAGCGCCATCTTGGCTGCAAGCATCGCTGGGATATCTATGGAGGCGTTCAGAGTGTTCAAGACCCTGGTTCGCTCTTTGGTTGTAAGCGAATTCGGTAGACCGTAGTTCGCGTCTTCATTTTTGGGGACTTTTGCCCAAGAGGCCACGTTTTCGTCAATCCATTTCTTTCGCATTCCATATTTGAGCGAGCCTCGTAACAACCGTAGGGAATTGCAGGCGGTGGACCGTGCGTGGGTTGAGGCGATCGCCGTTATCCATTCCTGAACATCCTCTTCCGTAAGGTCTTCCAATGGGACATCACCGAGATACGGTTCGATATTCCGGCGGAGCATGCCGTGGTATCCGGTCGCCGTGGAGCGCGCGACGTCCGCGCACTCGATATCGATATAGCATGTCACGAGCTTTGAAACGGTGATACCAAGCCCCTTGGGTTTAGCTGCTTCTGCGGTGGCCTTCTCATTGAGAGATGCGCGGATGGATTCGGCCTCGAGCATGGCGGCATCGCGATGCTTATGGCTTCTGCCTTTATCGCGCCCTCGATGTTCCAAGAGCTGAGTCTTCTTATGCCAGATGCCGTTCTCCAAATAGGGGAACTGTGCGCGCCAGCGATCGTCCTTAAACTTATAAATAGACGAGGTGGTGTATTTCTCTTCCATTGTCCCTCCGTGTGCAATCGCGTGTGCAATGAGTGTGCAATTTGACTGTTTCGGAGACGTCTCAAGTGAGACTATAAGCGGAAAACGAAAGAAAAAGGCGAGGTTACGGTCGCTATAGTCGCAGATGGACGCTATTAACCAGAATGGAAAGCGATGTAATCAGTGGGTTGCAGGTTCGATTCCTGTCACTGGCTCCATGAGAGTTTCGGGCTCTGTCTCCAATTGGGACAGGGCCCGTTTCTATTTAGGTGGTGCGCCATCGGGTTAGCGCCCATCCCGTTTTTGGTTTGTCTCGTCCTCCAGTTTGTCTAAATCTGTAGCACCAAGACCGATATTTGGCATCTAACTGTTACAGATTGAGATGAAACTTAGGGTGTTTTAGGAATATCTTGATCTGTAACATGTGGAAGCGGAATAGGCCTCTTGCTGTTACAGATCGAGACAAGGGCGGGTGCGGACCTGGATGTCCTGCTCGAGCGTGGATTTCTGGACACGCGAGCGAAGAAAATCTCCCGACCGGAGAACGAGCGTGGATAATTAACTTGGATAGGGAGCTAAGGTAAACACCGATTGTCTATCGACGGCTTTAGAAACAACGACCCCGATTTCATTGTGGAATCGGGGTCGTTTGTGCCTCAGGAATCCGAATGGATTAATCGAGCTCCTAAGGGACTTCTTGGGTTCTTGCTAATGGTCTGCCGAGGATGTCCCCAATGCAAACAGCGGGCATCTACTCAATATAGCTGGGGTTCTTCTTGATGATTACGCGTGCAGCGATGAAAGAGACGACGATGGCGATGATGGCGACAACGCATGCCAGCACGAAGTTGCCCATGGACCCATCGGGAGCGATAAAGATGAGTGCCGAAAGAAGGCCGGGGCATGCTCCCGCAACATACTCTTTCAGAACAAAGATGCCTGCAGGGAGTCCAGCGCAGAGCGCGCCGATTGCCGTGCCGACAAGCAGGCGGGGACGCTCGATGAGGCAACCGTAGAACGCGGGCTCGGTTACGCCACAGAGTGCGGTAACGGCAACCGTGGTGACCATACCCTTCTTCTCCTTGTTTCCCTTCATGGCAGTTGCCAGGGCGAGGCTCGTGCCGCCAATGCAGAGGTTCGAGATGAATCCAAAGATAATGGGTGCCCAACCGAGCTGCGCCAGGCTCGTAACTTCGATTGCGATGTAAGCCTTATCGAGACCGAGCATGACGAAATAGGGGTTAAGGGCTGCCAGGATCGGAGTAGCGATAAATGCCACGTTGTCCATAAGCCACGTGACGGCATCACTCAGCGCGTAGCCCATCATGCTGCCGGCGGGGCCAAGGATAATCAGCTCGACGGGCACGACGATGATCATGGTGAGCAGCGGCTTCAAGAACAGTTTGGTAACGTCGGGAATGATCTTCTGAAGGCTGCGGTCGACAAAGTACATGAACACAACGCCCAGTACGATGGGCACTACCGTACTCGAATAGTCGTTCGTCGGGATGGGGATACCAAGAAAGTCGAGACCCTCGGCACCGCTAATGGACGAGCTGATCATGATCGCGCCCAGCAATGCGCCCATGATGGGCTGCATCTTCATGACGGCTGCGAGCTGATAACCAAGATAAACGGGCAAGAAGCTAAACGAAGCGCTAAAGATCGCCAACAGGACCTGGGCGGTTCCGCTATCGGTGCTTAATCCGCAATAATTGACCAGGAGATTCTTGATCGAAAGAATGAGTCCGCCAACGATGAGCGCCGGGACGATGGGCATGAATACCTGTGCAGAGACGTTCCCGAATTTCTCAATCAAGCCCATGGCGGTGTTACCGCTTTTAATGCCTTCTGCAAGGTCTTTGGCGGTTTGGGCATCGTCGGCAACCGTGCCACCGCCGACTTCGATTCCCGCGAAGTCGAGGAAGTCGTTGTAAGCCTCGGTGACGTTTGGGCCGATGATCACCTGAAGCTGGCCACCGCTGACTACTGCCCCGAGCGCCTGATCGGCCGATTTGGCGAGCTGGAGATCGATGATCGAGGTGTCTCGTGCGTCGATGCGAAGGCGTGTCGCACAATGAGTTACCGATGTAATGTTCTCTTTGCCGCCAACAGCCTTTAGGACTGTTTCGGACATTGCCTGATATTTCATCTCTTTCTCCTAACCTTCCTGCTCCTGATACTTCGAGATAAGGTCTCGGTACCAATACCAGCTCTTTTTGGGGGTGCGCTCCAGATTGTTCTCGAAGTCGATATGGACAAGTCCGTATCGTTTTTCGTAGCCGTTGATCCAGCTATACAGATCCATCGTCGACCAGAGGTAGTAACCCTCAACGCGCGCGCCGTCGCGCTTAGCCCTCATCATGTGCTCGATGAACTGGCCCAGAAGCTCGATGCGGTCATCATCGTGGATCATTCCGTCTGTGTCTGGTTGCTCATAGGCGCCATGTCCGTTTTCCGTAATAAAGATGCGGGGCGCGTCATAGCGCTCGTGGACATCCATGATGGTTGAATACATGCAACTTGGGAGTATTTCGCGGCCCCATTTATTGCGGGGAACATTGCTGTCGCGGGCGCTTTCAAACAAGGGCGCAATGCATTTTCCTTCGACCTTTTTGCTCGAACCGCCCTTATTGTTCGCCGAAACGGCAAGCTCTCCACCGTGCCAGTCGGTTACATACTCTCGGCAATACACGTTGAGTCCAATAAAATCGACTTTACCGTCTCTGAATTCTTCTACGTCATTTGGGGATCGATAGAGCGAGACGCCAAGTTTTTCAAGGATTTCGTCCATTTCTGGCGGCAGTTGACCCTGAAGTGCTGGTGCCAGAATCATGCGATTGGCGAAAAAGTCTGCGTATCGAAATACGTCATCGGGGTGCTCGGTTGCCGGGTCGAGTTCGACAACGCCGCCATCGTGGACGGCGCCGATGATGCCGTCGTAGCCCATTTGACGATATGCTCGGACTGCGAGTGCGCTTGCGCGCATCAGGTTGTACTGAAACTGCATGTACGACTGAACGTCGAGCGATCGATTGGGGGGATAGTTGCCCAACATGTTTACGCAGTAGCTGTAGAAATGCGGCTCGTTAACGGTAGCCCAGATTTTGACGCGGTCTCCAAAGCGCTCAAAGCAAATCTTGGCGTATTTGCAGAACCACTCTGCCATATCGTTGTTCAGCCATCCGCCTTTGCAAGCAAGCGTGAATGGCAGATCGTAATGGAACAGCGTAACGTTGGGCTCTATGCCATTTTCGAGGCAGCAATCAATGACCCGATTATAAAAATCGATACCCTTTTCATTCACTTCGCCGATACCCGTGGGGATGATTCGACTCCATGAAAGAGAGAAGCGATAGGTGTTTTGTCCGCCTTCTTTCATCATGCGGATATCTTCTTCATAGCGATGGTAGAAGTCGCAAGATACATCACCGTCAACATGGTTGATGTTCTTATTGCTTGTGTGGTTAAAGAAATCCCACTCGCCAAGGCCTTTGCCGTCTTCGTTCCAGGCACCCTCGCACTGATAAGACGCCGTGGCGGAACCCCAGAGAAACGGGATGTTGTTCACGTTGCCCATGAATCCCCTTTCCATCATTCAACACGGTGGATACGTGTGGCGGAATTACGATTAAGATGACGTCAACTGATTTGAATCATAGGAGAACGACCAAAGCTGTTTGATTCAATAAATGAACTATGATTTCGAGGAGAGCGGAAAGAGGGATCACGTGAATATCAATGACTTCGATGTGCTCAATCGCATTAGCTCCATCATCAACAGCGAGTTTGGGTCAAACGATGCCGCCATCGCTCGATATCTCATCGCTCACATTAGGCGTTCGAGCGAAATCAATGTTGCCGCAATAACACGCGATGCATTCGTGACCCGTTCCGCTGTTCGTCGTTTCTGCAATCGATTGGGCTACCAGTCTCTTAGCGATTTGAAAGAATCATTTACTCAGTCAGTCTTTCCAAGCGACTTAAGCCATCGAGAGGAGGAATTTGGCTACGAGGAATACAGGGCAGAGCTCGACGTTCGCATGATCGAGATGTTCGCTGAGGTTGAAAGCGGCGTGTCCGATATCGCTATTAAGCATCTTGTCGACGAAATTGATGGCCATAAAAACGTTGAAATCTGGTGCACCAATAATGTGAGCGCCAATCTCGTACGATTTCAGCAGGAAATGTTTTATGCGGGCAAGATAGTTCGCATAGTTGCTGGGGCTAACGTCGCGGAATTGAAAAACATGGGAGACGCTTCGCAGTCATTGATAATTCTCGTATCGGTCTCCGGGCTATTTGCGTCACAGGCGCGTGAGTATCTTGATTGCCGTTCGGGCAGGAAGATTCTAATTACTGCGTTTAGCAACGATGACAAATCGAGGTCTTTTGACCGTGTATATCGTCTTGGTAATGCGGGAAACGGAATTGACCGACTCGGCGTTTATTCGAAATACGCCATGACTTATTTTTTCGACTTGCTATCGTCGTGTTACTTGAGTCGCTACCCCTGCACCAAGGGGGAGCCGCTCTATGGGTCTACTTTGGCCTGGCCCGAGTAGTTGCGGCTTTACAGTTCTCTCGCCTGGAGAATGAACGTGGATAATCTGCCACTTTGGCCTTAGAGCCGCGCTAAAAGTGGGAGATAATCCACGCTCGATCGTGGCGTGGAAGCCCGATCTCGACCTATATATAGGTGCAAATAAGCCGGTATCGAAGTTCGATACTGAAGGTGTACTCCACTACACCAAAGTGTTACCTCGGGAAACGTCACCTCAGTATCCAAAACCACCGTCCTTCATATCCAAACTCAACAAAACCGCAGGTCACAGCTATATAGATACGCCCGGCACCGTGTATCTAGAGGTTTTCGTTGACAGCCCCCAAGGTTGCATCGTATTATCTTTTTCGTTCGCGGGGGCGGCGGTCCAAAAGACCAAAGGACCTGCGGATACTTGAACGATTGGGAGTTTGCCCGAGTGGTTAATGGGGACGGGCTGTAAACCCGTTGGCTCTGCCTACATAGGTTCGAATCCTATAGCTCCCACCCGTCAAGTGCCTGTATAGCTCAGTCGGTAGAGCACTTCGTTGGTAACGAAGAGGTCACCAGTTCAAGTCTGGTTGCAGGCTCCATCCGGCGGTGTAGCTCAGTTGGTTAGAGCACACGGTTCATACCCGTGGCGTCACTGGTTCGAATCCAGTCACCGCTACCATAGGTAACACGGTGGCTTCTCAATAGTATGTTGAGAGGCCACTATGGTATAAAGGCAAAGTCCCGTCCGGGGACGACCTGTTAAGAGGAGGGCTTTATGGCCAAAGAGAAGTTTGAGCGCACTAAGCCGCATGTTAACATCGGCACCATTGGTCACGTCGACCACGGCAAGACCACGCTGACCGCTGCCATCACCAAGGTTCTCTCCGAGACCGAGGGCTGCAAGGCTGACTTCACTGCGTTCGAGAACATCGACAAGGCTCCCGAGGAGCGCGAGCGCGGCATTACGATCTCCGTCTCCCACGTCGAGTACGAGACTGCTGCCCGTCACTACGCTCACGTTGACTGCCCGGGCCACGCTGACTACGTCAAGAACATGATCTCCGGTGCTGCTCAGATGGACGGCGCTATCCTGGTCATCGCCGCTACCGACGGCCCCATGGCTCAGACCCGCGAGCACATCCTGCTCGCCCGTCAGGTCGGCGTTCCCTACATCGTCGTCTTCCTGAACAAGTGCGACATGGTCGACGATGACGAGCTCATCGACCTCGTCGAGATGGAGACCCGTGAGCTCCTCTCCGAGTACGATTTCCCCGGCGACGACATCCCCGTCATCCGTGGTTCCGCTCTGGGCGCTCTCGAGGGCGACGCCAAGTGGATGGACGCCATTCGCGAGCTCATGAACGCTGTCGACGAGTACATCCCGACGCCTGCTCGTAACAACGACCTCCCCTTCCTGATGGCCGTTGAGGACGTTATGACCATCTCCGGCCGTGGTACCGTTGCTACCGGCCGTGTCGAGCGCGGTGAGCTCAAGCTCAACGAGCCCGTCGAGATCGTCGGCATCAAGGATACCCAGAACACCGTTGTTACCGGTATCGAGATGTTCCGTAAGTCCATGGACTTCTGCGAGGCTGGCGACAACGTTGGTCTGCTGCTCCGCGGCATCAAGCGCGAGGACATCGAGCGCGGCCAGGTTCTCTGCAAGCCCGGTTCGGTTACCCCGCACACCAAGTTCACCGGTGAGATCTACGTTCTGACCAAGGAGGAGGGCGGCCGTCACACCCCGTTCTTCGATGGTTATCGTCCTCAGTTCTACTTCCGTACCACCGACGTTACCGGTACGGTCAAGCTCCCCGAGGGCACCGAGATGGCTATGCCTGGTGACCACATCACCATCGAGGGCGACCTCATCCACCCGATCGCCATGGAGGAGGGCCTGCGCTTCGCTATCCGCGAGGGCGGCCACACCGTCGGTTCGGGCATCGTCTCCACGATCATTGAGTAAATTAGCTCTTTGATATAGCTGACTTAGAGAACCCGGCACTTATATGGGTGCCGGGTTCTTTTCTGCAATGGTTATTGAGCCGTTGCTGGTGTCGAGAGGATCGATAATGGTCCTGGGTGCACCGTCGATTAGATCTCGTTGGCTCCATTGATGTGTTCCAAATATGAATGGGTTCACCGAGAACCAATTGATTCGAGGTTTTCGTTGACAGCACTTACGTAGAGCTGATAAAGTATCAACTCGTGCCCGTACGGGGCGGAAATGAAAGGTTCAGGATACATGCGTACTCTAGTTACTCTTGCGTGCACTGAGTGCAAGCGCCGCAACTATACGACCACCAAGAACAAGTCGACCATGCCTGATCGTATGGAGATCAAGAAGTATTGCCCCTGGTGCCGTCACCACACGCTGCACAAAGAGACTCGCTAGTCTCTAGTCACATACGCCAGTAGTTCAATTGGTAGAGCATCGGTCTCCAAAACCGAGTGTTGAGGGTTCGAGTCCTTCCTGGCGTGCCAGTCATTATTCCGTAAGCTCCCAATTGGGAGCTTACGGTTTACTCATGTATAAGCGCATTGCGCGGAGGTAACCCAAATGGCCAACAAGAAGAACAAGAAGAAGGCTCAGCAGCAGGCGACTGCCAACAACGCTGCCGCCAACTCCAAGGTTGAGGCCAAGAAGGCCGTTGCCAAGAAGAACGAGAAGGCTGCGAAGTCCAAGAAGAACGAGAAGCCTGGTTTCTTCGCCCGCACCAAGAAGTATTTCGCTTCGGTCAAGTCCGAGATGAAGCGTGTCACGTGGCCCGATAAGACGGAGCTCGTGAACTACTCGGTCGTCGTTTGCGCTTCTCTGATCGTCGTCGGCGTCGTCATCGCTCTGCTCGATGCTGGCTTTGGCGAGGCTCTTGCTCTGTTCTCTGGATTGAGGGGCTAAACCATGTCTAAGCGTTGGTACGTCGTTCACACTTACTCTGGATACGAGAACCGCGTTAAGTCCGATCTCGAGCATCGCATCGAGACTATGGGCATGCAGGACCGTATCTTTGATATCGAGATTCCTATGGAGCGCGTCACCGAGATTAAAGAGGGTGGCAAGCGCGAGACCAAGGATTCCAAGATCTTCCCGGGTTATGTCCTGGTCCGCATGGAGATGGATGACGATGCTTGGACGTGCGTTCGTAACACGCCCGGCGTCACCGGTTTCCTAGGCGGCAACGGCAAGCCCGCTCCGCTTTCCCGCGACGAGTACAACAAGATGACTCGTCGTCCCGGTACGGGCGATTCGCCCAAGCGCACCTCGGTTGATATTCAGGTCGGCACGTCCGTCCGCGTCACCGATGGCCCGCTTACTGACTTTGATGGCAAGGTCTCCGAGGTTAACACCGAGGCTGGCAAGCTCAAGGTCACGCTGATGATCTTTGGCCGCGAGACGCCGGTCGAGCTCGACTTTAACCAGGTCGCTGTCATCGCTTAAGTTTTTGTCCGTTCGCGCGAGCGTGCTTCTTCTGTGACTGCTCAACTCAGGAGTGCTTCTAACACGTGCGTGCTTACGATATAGCAAGTACTTCACACTCGTGATTCGAAAGGAATGACCATGGCTGAGAAGAAGGTTGCCAACGTCATTAAGCTCCAGATTCCTGCTGGTGCAGCTAACCCCGCTCCTCCCGTCGGCCCCGCCCTGGGCGCTGCTGGCGTGAACATCATGCAGTTCTGCCAGGCCTTTAACGCCGAGACGCAGGACAAGAAGGGCGACATCATCCCCGTTGAGATCTCTGTCTACGAGGATAAGTCCTTCTCCTTCATCACCAAGACCCCGCCGGCGGCTCACCTCATCAAGAAGGAGCTGAACCTCAAGTCTGGTTCCGCTAAGCCCCAGGCCGACAAGGTTGGTCAGCTCTCCCAGGAGCAGCTTACCAAGATCGCCGAGATCAAGATGCCGGACCTCAATGCCAACGACATTGACGCCGCCAAGAAGATCATCGCCGGTACCGCCCGTTCCATGGGCGTCACCATCGCTGAGTAGCGATTTCTTTAGGTAATGACGGGTGCCCCGACCGGGGCGCCCGTTATATGTGTGCAATAGGGCACACGATACGATGTGGGAGGGCTCACGCCCGTTTAACCACAGGAGGTAATGCACATGGCTAAGCATGGTAAGAGCTATAACGCCGCTGCTGAGAAGATCGACCGCGCCACGCTCTACACCCCCCTTCAGGCTGCCAAGCTCATCAAGGAGCTCGACACCGCCAAGTTCGACGAGACCGTCGAGGCCCACTTCCGTCTGGGCATCGATACTCGTAAGGCTGACCAGAACATCCGTGGTTCCATCTCCCTGCCCCACGGCACCGGCAAGACCGTTCGTGTTGCCGTCTTCGCCGAGGGCGAGAAGGCCCGCGAGGCCGAGGCTGCCGGCGCCGACATCATCGGTTCCGACGAGCTCGTCGCCCAGATCCAGAAGGGCGAGATCAACTTCGACGCCGCTATCGCTACGCCGAACATGATGGCCAAGGTTGGCCGCATCGGTAAGATCCTTGGTCCCCGTGGCCTTATGCCGAACCCTAAGCTCGGTACCGTGACCATGGACGTCGCCAAGATGGTCTCCGAGCTCAAGGCCGGCCGCGTTGAGTATCGTGCCGACCGCTACGGCATCTGCCACGTGCCCCTGGGCAAGAAGTCCTTCTCTGAGCAGCAGCTCGTCGAGAACTACGCTGCCCTGTACACCGAGATCCTGCGCGTCAAGCCCTCTTCTGCTAAGGGCAAGTACGTCAAGTCCATCTCCGTGTCTTCCACCATGGGCCCTGGCGTCAAGGTCGATCCCGCTGTCCAGCGTGACTTCCTGGCTGAGTAACTGCTAGTTACTGCCTGAGCAAAGCAAGCATTGCTAAAGAAACCCGGTTCTGCCTTGTGCAGGACCGGGTTTCTTGCTATCTCGGGTTAAAACCAACACGAAGTAGACAGTCGCCTTTGTGGTGGTTACCAGGGGGTTCTGGCGGTTGAGGACTCGATGGCATCGTGGCGTTTGAGCTCGCGGCGCATGGTTTGCGAATTAAGCCAGGCTGCCTGCCAGCCACGGATGGGGTAGCGCGTCTGGTCGAGCTCAAACTGCGTATAGCCGCAGGCGTTGATGATCGTCGTTCCACACATATGCTGCCGCTCGCGCTGAAAATCGTAACCGTAGCTTTGGTGTACATGCCCATGCACCATGTAGTCGGCCCCCCAGGACTCAAGCGCCGTGTTAAAGCACTCAAACCCTCGATGCGGTAGATCGTCCAGATCACCCATACCGGCGGCGGGCGCATGGGTAAGCAGAATGTCGCACCCGCCGACCATCCTAACCTTACGCGACAGCTTACGCATGCGCTTGGACATCTCGCGTTCGGTGTACATGTTGGCGCCGTCGCGATAACGCATGGACCCGCCAAGGCCCGCAATGCGAATCCCTCGGTACGTGTACACGCTGTCTTCTACGCAGATACATCCGCCCGGTGCATGACGTGCGTAGCGATCATCGTGATTGCCGCGCACGTAGATGAGCGGCTTGTTGATGACCGTAACCAAAAACTCAAGATAGTCCGGGTCCAGATCGCCGGCGGACAAAATCAGGTCGACTCCCTCAAAGCGTTCCTTGCGAAAGCACTCCCAAAGGCATCGTTCTTCGGTATCGGCTATGGCAAGGATTTTCATAGGGCAGGGACTTTCGGCTCATCGTCAAGCTGCGGAATGGTGCCTACCACGTTATCCGCCAGCCAATCCATCTCGACAATCTGCGTGCTCGGCAGCGGAGGGAAGCCTTCGATCTGTACCACGCCGTTCTGGCTGTGGAGCTCGCCGCCAAAGGGGTTGATGGATCCCTCAACAATGCCGTTGCGGAGCAACTGCACGAGTTTGCGCGTCTGGTAGGGTAGGCCCGGAGCGTAACGGATGTCGATAACACCGGAGCTCATGCCGTACCAGTAGTTGACGGCGCGCACTTGGTTGTCGTCGCTGGTCTCGTCCCACGTGCCGTGCAGAAGGCTGCGAACGATGAGCTCGTAGTAACGGCCCCAGTTCCATACGGGCATGGCGATGCCGGAAACCTTGCCATCGACCAGGCGGTGGAGTCCGTAGGCCGTAGGGTCTTCGAGCGACTTTGACATGTCAGCGCCGGTCATGACGCTCACGCCTTCGCGGCACATGGCCTCGGCAAGACCGCCGGCGGGCACATCGCCCCAGGTGAGGATAATTTGCGCGCGGGGGTCGAGCAGCGAGGCGCCGATGGCAAAGGCATTGATCTCGCTGAGCGCGCCGGATGCGAAGACCGACGCGTGGTAGCCGATGCGATGGTTGTCCGCCATGCTGGCGGCAAGGGCGCCCAGGAGGAACTTGGCCTCGTACATCTTGCCAAAGTACGAACGGACGCTTTGGTGGGGAAGGCCGATAGAGCAGTTAAGGAACCGAACCTGGGGATACTCAACGGCAGCTCTGAGCGTGTATTCCATCAGGCGGTGCGAGGTCGAGAAGATGACGTTGTCTCCATGTTTGACAGCCGTTTCCACGGCGGCGTAGAACACGTCCGGATCGCGACAGTCCTCGAACGCCTCGGTGCGCACGATGCCGTCAAAGTGCTCATCGAGATACTGACGCCCTTGGTCGTGCAGACTGTCCCAGCTCGACGCCGCACAGGGGAACTCATGGATAAAGGCGATACGCAGGGGGTTGGCCGCCGAATAGACAGTCTTGCCCATAAAGAAGTTGAGCACGCCAGAGGTGGACTTGGCGGGCGACTCCTCCTCATCGACGCTCGGCGCTTCGACAAGATCGACCTTGTCCTCGTCATTTTTGCCGGCAATGACCAGCTCGCGCCAGATCTTGCACAGGCGGTTTACGACGATATCCGTCGGCGTATCCAGCAGGCGGTCCTGGTTGTACACATTGAGGTAAACGAGCATGGCGTCGGCAGGCGTAATGTCCAGGTGGTCGCCGCCTGCGCGAAGGTAGGCGCGCTTAAAGAGCAGGAAGGTGTGGCGCAGGTAGTCGACCTTTTTCTGCGGCCATTTTTCGATAAGGTTCTGACCGAGCATCTTGGCGAGCGTCTCGTAGCTTCCCTCACGCGAGAACTCGATCTCGTATAGGGGGCAGACGCGCCAAAACGCGCAGAATTCACCGTACAGGCGGCTTTCGACGGAATCCCATGTGCCGGGGTAGAGACGGGTAACCCTGGCCGAAACCGTTGGAGCGTCCAGGAATTTGAGGACACTGACGCGTTTGTTGCCTTCCTGGACATAGAACCGATGCATGAACTCGGTGACGATGATGGGGTCGCGATAGCCCTCGGTTACCTGGATATCGTAGAGGTTGGACCACTTGCGGGCGAACTCGGTGTTAAACGGCAGCAGGGGCATAAAGTTACACGAAAAGGCGGACTGACGGCCCTTGGTGACCGTGCCGACGACCATTTCGAGCGGAATATCCCGCAGGCCGACATTCTCTCGCTGACCTAAGGGGAGCTGAGCAACCAAGCTATCGAGGTCCGTAAGGTATGGATGCTCGCTTTGGCTAATGGCGCGTCGACGTCCTTGCTCGCCGCGCTTGCGTGCTTGACGATAGGCCTCTTCCATAATGTTGCTCCCTTAGTCGTTTAAACAACTATATGAACCATGGTACCACGAATGAAAACCACTACAAAGATGCCTGACCCCTTTGCGGTGGTTTAGGCGATGATGGGGGCGATGGCGCGGATGCAGGCGTCGGCAGCGGTGAAAGTGGTGCTGTCGTCGCTGACGATAAAGATGATCTTTCCTTTGATGCCAAAGTCGCCGATTTCGCTAAAGAGCACGTAGGGCTCTTTGTCAAAGCCCGAGATGGGCGAGACGGCCGTTTTGGTTGCGCTCGTGAGCTCGTCTGCCAGCGCGTCAAGGGAAGCCCACTTAGACGTGTCCTTTACGGCAACGGGCACGGCCACGCGTCCAAAGGGCATCAAATGCACGAGCGTGTTCTTGGAGATGTTGGAGTTGGGCACAATGATGGTCTGTCCACAGGCATCCTCAATCGTTGTATGGCGCCAAGTGATGTCTTGGACCACGCCCGACACACCGCCGACCTCGATATTGTCGCCGGGCTTGATGATGCCCATAAAGGTCACTTGCATGCCGCCGATAAGGTTTGAGAGCGTGTCCTGGAAACCCAGGGAGATGGCGATGCCGCCGACGCCAAGAGCGGCGACGAGGGCGTTTGCATTAATGCCAAAACAGTTGTCGAGGATAAAGCTGCCGCCGATCATCCAGATGACGGCGCGCGCGATGTTGATGAAGATACTCGATGCCGGTAGCGGGTTATCGTCTCGGTTAAGCAGATGGTTCAGGGTCTTGGATACGACCTTGGCGGCGACGGCGGTGCCTATCGCCAAGATGACGGCCCAGATGATGTTGTGGACCCACCGTTGCTCAAAGAAATGAAGAATCGGCTCAAACAATTCCATGTAGGGAAAACCTCCTAATGATCGTTCAACCATGATACCCACCAAGAAGCCCGTCCGATCACATCGGACGGGCTTCTGTGCTCGATATAAGGTTTACGCGGCGGGGCTGCAAGGCCCGGCGGTGTAGCTTAGCGTCGACGCTTCCAGATAATGCCGAGGATGATGACGATGATGCCGCCGATAAGGCACGCGCCAACTACTGCCAGCGTGTGGTCTCCCGTTGCGGCGAGCTTACCGGTCGTCTTCTTGGTGATGACCTTCGTGGTCGTCGTGTCCGTCTTAGGCGAGGGCTTAGGCGTCGGGGCCGGTGTGGGCGTGGGGTCCACGGCAGCGGAGCCAAAGCTGATGGTGCCGGCGAGCCCGGCCATCTTGCTCTCCCAGCCGTTCTGCCCGATCAGCGCCCTCAGCGCCGCCTCGCACGTGCCCCACTCGGTGTACTTGGTGGCGTGTGCAAAGGTGGGAAAGTCGGTCGTGTTGGTGATGATGTAGTTGTTGGTGGCGACGGTATAGGTCTTGGCGGGGTCGAGCGTGCTGCCGTCTTTGGTGAGTGTGGCACTCACAATGCGCTTGCCCTCGGGCTGTGTCCAATCAATCGTCACGTTGATGCCGCCAAAGGAGAGAACGCTGCCAGAGTCATCGCGCCACTTGTACTTGTCTTGCGCCTCCTGCTCGGTGTGACCGGCCGCCACATAAGCCTGCTGAAGCTCGTAGCTGTCGTTGCACTCGTCGCTGATCTGCAGTGAGTGCTCGAGCGCTGTCAGGAAGTCCGCGCCGGTCATGGTCCAGGTCTCCACGGTGTTGCCGTAGGGCGAGATAGCGATGACGTTGCCGGCAGTCACATCGCCCGCAGCGATGCCGCCGCGGATGCCACCCGCGTTCTCGATGGCAAGGTCTGCGCCCGTCAGGGCAAGATAGGAGCCGCAAATCACGTGGCCGATGGTCTGGGCCTTGGTGGTATCGCCCTCCTTGCTGGGGCGGAAATCGGTGGTGCGCACCATTTCCCAACCATGCGTGCCTGCGGCGTCCTCGCCGTAGAAATAGTTGGTGGTGGATGCGCCGAGTACCTTGTTCGATTCGTTTTCAAAGGCCTCGTCGAGCGGCTTGATCTTGTTGCGGACGGCTTCAAGGCAGCTTTGGTAGTCGGAGCCCTTGTCGGTGTCTGCCAAAAGGTCGTTGACGTTCTTGGCGGTGTAGAGCTTCTCGTCGCTGCCGTCTGCAGGGACCGTGACCGTGTCATCGTCGGTCGTCTCGGTGCCATTGGTGTCGTACTTGTACGGAATGGAAAGCAGCCCCACCTCGGCAAAGGCGCTGCCTGCCTCGACAACGTGGATCGTCTTGCCGTCGGCTCCCGTCACCTTCTCGTTAAGGTTGATGTGCTCGTGGCCTGCGATAAGGGCATCGACGCCACGGAGCCGTGTGGCAAAGGTCTTGGCGTTGAGCGTATGCGCGATACACACAACAACATCGCAGCCCTCCCTGCGCAGCTGTTCTGCCTCGGTATTGATGGCGTTCGCGGCACTCGAGAACGACGTGCCCGCGACCAGGTCCGCGCGCAGCGAGGATCCCAGCGACTCATCCATGGCTCCGACGACGCCGACCTTGATTTTGTAGTCGAATGTGGAGTGATTTTCGCTATCCTCCCAGGTGCGATCGAGTGTCTTGGTGATGCTCGAACTCCATACGCCGCTCGTAGACTTCGCGTTCGCGCAGAGCATGGCGAAGGGCGTGCCAGTGGTGCTGTAGCCGGTCATGGTGCGGAGTTTGTCCGCACCGTAGCTCCAGTCGTGGTTGCCTGGCGTGGTCGCATCGTAGCCGTCGGCGTAGAAGGTGTCCATGAGCTCGGCGATGCTCTTGCCCTCGCTCATGGTGGCGAAGGACTGTCCGTGGAAGGTGTCGCCCGCATCGAGCAAAAGATCGGGGGCGCTGCTTTGGGCGCTATAGAGAACCGCCAGTCCATCAAAGCCCACCGTGCCGGTGCCCTTGCTTTCGTTGTAGCTGTACTTGTAGCTGCCGTGGATGTCGTTGGTGTGCATGACGGCCACGGAGCCGTCAATAGCGGCGGGCAGGTTCCCCGCGAAAGCGAGGCTTGGGATGCCTGCGAGCGCGCCGGCAAACAACGCGGCGGCCAACGCAAAGCGGGGGAGTCTTTTCATGGCAGTTTCCTTAGTCCTTAGCCAGAATGTCTGGTTGAATATCGGATTATCGACATAATATGCGAAAACCGCCGCAAGGGCCTCTGTCCCTTTGCGGCGGTTTTGGCGTTTGCGCAGATAAAACCTACCAAAATAAACCTGTCCCTTTTTGGCAGGTTTTAGCTTAGCAGCATGCGGTCGTTGGCGAGCTCACCGCCCGAGACCTCCTCGAACTTCTGCAGCAGGTCGGCCACGGTGAGCGACTTCTTCTCGTCGCCGGCCACGTCGTAGATCACATGGCCCTCGTGCATCATGATCAGACGGTTGCCCAGACGGATGGCGTCGTTCATGTTGTGCGTGACCATGAGCGTGGTCAGGTGGTTCTCGTCGACGATCTCCTCGGTCAGGTTGAGCACCTTAGAGGCCGTCTTGGGGTCGAGGGCCGCAGTGTGCTCGTCGAGCAGCAGCAGGCGCGGCCTGGTGAGCGTGGCCATCAGCAGGGTGAGTGCCTGGCGCTGGCCACCCGAGAGCAGGCCGACCTTGGCGTTGAGACGCGTGTCCAGACCAAGGTCCAGGCGCTTGAGCAGCTCAACGTATTCATCTTTCTCGGCCTTGGTGACGCCCCACGAAAGGCCGCGACGCTGGCCGCGACGCTTGGCGAGGGCCAGGTTCTCGGCAATCTGCATGTCGGCTGCGGTGCCGCGCATGGGGTCCTGGAACACGCGGCCCAGGTACTTGGCGCGCTGCGACTCGCTCAGGCGCGAGATGTCGGTGCCGTCGAGCTCAATAACGCCCGAATCGAGCGGGTACACGCCGGCGATCATGTTGAGCAGCGTGGACTTGCCGGCGCCGTTGCCGCCGATCACGGTTACAAAGTCGCCGTCATTCAGGGTGAGGTCGACGCCGGTGAGCGCGCGCTTCTCGGTGACGGTGCCCTTGTTAAAGGTCTTCTTGACGTGCGAGAGCTTAAGCATCTGCCTCATCCCCCTTCGTGTAGGAGCTGCGGAGCTTATAGCGCTCCCAAACCACGGGTACGCACAGGGCCACAGCGACAATTACGGCGGAAAGCAGCTTCATGTCGTTGGCGTCCATGCCCAACTGCAGCACGATGGCGCGGATAAGGAAGTACACCACGGAGCCAAAGACGGCGGAGGCAAGACGGACGCTAAACTGCGTGAGGCCGCCGGGCAGCAGACGGCCGAGCACCTCACCGATAACAATGGCGGCAAGACCGATAACGATGGCACCGGTGCCCATACCAATGTCGGCATACTTTTGGCTCTGGCAGATGAGCGCGCCCGAAAGGCCGATGAGGGCGTTGGAGAGCACGAGGGCGATCATCTTGGTGGAGTTGGTGTTGACGCCCAGGGCGCGGATCATGTACTCGTTGTTGCCGGTGGCGCGCAGCGCCGAGCCAATCTCGGTGCCAAAGAACCAATACAGGATGGCAACGATAGCCACGGCGAGCAGGATGCCCAAGATGATGGCAACGGTGGACTGCGGCAGGCCGGTCATATTGCTGACGGCCGAAAACACGGTGCCCTTGGCAAGAATGGGCGTATTGGACTTGCCCATGATGCGCAGGTTGATGGACCACAGGCTGATCTGGGTGAGGATTCCGGCGAGGATCGCGGGAATCTCGAAGACGGTGGTCAAAATGCCCGTGACGGCACCCGCGATGGCGCCGGCGCACATACCGGCCAGCACGGCGAGCAGCGGGTCGACGTTGTTATTGACGATGAGCACAGCGCAGACGCAGCCGCCGAGGGCAAAGCTGCCGTCGCAGGTCATATCGGGAATGTCGAGCAGGCGGAACGTGATAAACACGCCAAGCACCATAATGCCCCAGAGGACGCCCTGCGAAACGGCGCCCTGCAATGCAATGAGCATGCTTCATACCTCCTAGGATAGGGTGGACACGTGAGTCACCATGATAGCGGTAACAATGCATAAAAGAGCTGCGGACAGACGTTTTGTTTTACCTGAAACAAGCAGGGCGGACGCCGGTCTACAGCGCCCGCCCCTGTGGCTCAGATATTGAATAACGCGGCTAAAGCGCGAGCACGGGCTCTAGACGCATGCCGCGTATGGCATTACGCGTCCAGAGCGGAAAGGTCGATGCCCAGGGCCTCGGCCATTTCGTCGTTCTTGACGACGACCAGGTCCTTGCTCGAGAGGTGCTTGATCGGCATGTCTTCGGGCTTGGCCTCGCCCTTCAGGATCTTAACGGCCATCTCGCCCGCGGCGTAGCCCAGGTCCTCGTAATTGATGGAGAGGGTGAACAGGCCGCCGGCCATGCACATACCCTCCTCGCCAGTCACGAAGGGAAGCTTGTTTTCCTTGCAGATCTGGCCGACCTGCGAGGCACCCGCGGCGATGGTGTTGTCGGTGGGGGAGTACAGCGCGTCGACCTTGCCCACGGCAGACTCGACGACGGACTGAATCTCGTTGGAGCTCGAGACGGTGAAATCGGTGTACTCCAGGCCCAGCTTGTCGAGTTCCTTCTTGGCGGCCTTGATCTGGACGTCGGAGTTGGACTCGGCGGTGCAGTAGAGCAGGCCGACCTTTTTAACGTCGGGCAGGACCTTCTGCATCATCTCGAGCTGCTCGGCGACCGGGGTGAGGTCGGAAGCGCCCGTGACGTTGGTGCCCGGCTTGTCGTTGTCCTGGACCAGGCCGGAGGCGGCGTAGTCGGTGATGGCACAGCCCACGATGGGGATATCGGCCGTGGCGCCGGCGGCAGCCTGCGCGGCGGGCGTGGCGATGGCATAAATCAGGTTGACGTTGTCGCCCACAAACTTGTCGGCAATGGACTTACACGTGGACTGGTCGTTCTGGGCGTTCTTCTGGTCGATCTTGACCTTAAGGCCGCTCTTCTTGATGGCCTTGACGAAGCCGTCGTTGGCGGCATCGAGCGCGGAGTGCTCGGTGAGCTGCAGAACGCCGATGGTGTAGTCGGAACCGGCGGCAGCAGAGCCGGAACCAGAGTTGCCGCCGCATCCGGCGAGCGGGGCGAGCGCGAGCAGGCCGGCGGAGACCAGAAGGCTCCTGCGGCTGATGGTGATGTCCTTCATATCATTACCCCCAGTATAAAAATGGCTTGAAACACTGCACTGGGACAAAGTGCAAGTGGGACTATAGTAGCGCTGATGTCCATTTTTACAACAGCCTGGCGGGTTTTTTAATACAGAATCGGATGGGCGGTACGGGTAGTCGAATGGGCGGCGGAGGGTCTTATGCGGCGGAGGAGGCGTCGTCCTCGTCCAGGGCGGCGAAGAGCTTCTTGCCGTCGAGCAGGCGCGTGCTGACGTTTCTCATACGGGCGATCTCGACGGTGCGCAGCGTATCGTCGGTGCCTCGGGCGTCGTAGACCGTTCCCAGCAGATACGAGATGCCATCGCGCTGCCTGATGGCAAAGGGACGGAGTGTCATCCGTGCTGCTTCGGTTTCGCCGCGTGTCGTGACACTCGAAATATCAAAACTCACCGTGGTTCCGTGGTCGATGGCCTGCTCGACGAGCTCGCACGTGTCGATGCGCTTGATGGGCGTGCGTGTTGCCTTGGTAGCCTTGCTGCCTGCGCTTGGAGCGGGTTCGGGTGTATCGAGGTAGCCGCGAACGTCGGCGCTCGCCATGGCAACTAAGTGCTGCGCCATGCTCTTGCGGATAGCGATAGGCGTGGAGCGGTTGCGCATGACCATACCGTGGAGCCGGATGATCTCTTCATCGGTGAGCGGGCGGGTAAGAAGTTTGTAGCCCACGCCGCGTTTGTACTCAATTTCGTATCCGGCATGGCGAAGCGCGGAGATGGCGGTGTAGATGCTGCGCCGCGCCGCCGAGATGGGCATGCGGGCGGGGTCGTCGGGATGGGCGAGGCGCCGGATCAGCTCATCGGAAAGCATGGCCTTGTCTTCGCCGGTGTTTTCGCTCAAGAGCTGCAGGATACGAACGGCGCGATAGGCTGCCATCGAGGCGGCGCCCCTCGTCGTGGTGTCGTAGGTTTCAACAGCGGCTTCGGTCATGGTGCCCACGTCCTTTCCGTTTTGGGTGGCGACGGTATGGAGCCTAGGACGCGGGGCTTTCCCAGGGGTGCAGGACACTCCGGGCGGTCGGTAGTCGTCGGCAAACGGCGGGTCGAGTTTTCAACAGCCCTGCTCAACTGACCAAAAACTTGCCAAAATCTTGACGGATGCTGTTGAAAAAAGCGTCTCTCGACCGATGTCGAGAGACGCTTATGCGATGAGCGTTGGCGTGTGGCGACGCGAGCTAGCGTCCGACGATTAGAAGTCGGCGTTGCCCACGGTGCGCGGGTGCGGCAGGACGTCGCGGATGTTGCCCACGCCGGTCAGATACATGACCAAGCGCTCGAAGCCCAGACCGTAGCCGGCGTGCTTGCAGGAACCGTAGCGGCGCAGGTCAAGGTAGTACTTGTACTGCTCGGGATTCATGCCCAGGTCCTTGATGCGGGCCTCGAGCAGATCCAGGCGCTCCTCGCGCTGGGAGCCGCCGATAATCTCGCCGATACCGGGAACCAGGCAGTCGGCGGCGGCGACGGTCTTGCCGTCCTCGTTCATGCGCATGTAGAACGCCTTGATCTCAGCCGGGTAGTCGGTCACAAAAGTCGGTCGCTTAAAGTGCTCTTCAGTCAGGAAGCGCTCGTGCTCGGTCTGCAGGTCGATGCCCCAGCTGACGGGGTAATCAAACTGGTGGCCGTCGGCGACGGCCTGCTCCAGGATTTCGACGGCCTCGGTATAGGTGACGCGGGCGAAGTCGGAGTTGGCGACATGGTCCAGGCGCTCGAGCAGACCCTTGTCCACAAACTTGTTGAGCATATTGAGCTCGTCGGGGCAGGTGGCCATGACGTCCTTAAGGACGTACTTGAGCATGGCCTCGGCGTTATCCATGTAGTCGTTAAGGTCGGCAAAGGCCATCTCGGGCTCGATCATCCAAAACTCGGCGGCGTGGCGCGTGGTGTTGGAGTTCTCGGCACGGAAGGTGGGGCCAAAGGTGTACACGTCGCCAAAGGCCATGGCAAAGTTCTCGGCATTGAGCTGGCCGGACACGGTGAGGCTTGCATGCTTGCCAAAGAAGTCCTGGCTCCAGTCGACCTCGCCGGACTCGGTGAGGGGCGGATTTTTGGGGTCGAGCGTGGTCACGCGGAACATCTCGCCGGCGCCCTCGCAGTCACTCGTGGTGATGATGGGGGTGTTGACGTAGACAAAGCCCTGCTCCTGGAAGAAGCGGTGGATGGCGGCAGCCGCGACAGAGCGGATGCGGAACACGGCGCGGAACAGGTTGGTGCGCGGGCGCAGGTGCTGCTGGGTGCGCAGGAACTCGACGGTTGCGCGCTTCTTCTGCAGCGGGTAATCCGGGGCGCTCGTGCCTTCGACCTCGATGGAGGTGGCAGAAAGCTCGAAAGGCTGGGGCGCATCGGGGGTCAGCTTGACGGTGCCGGTGCAAATGAGTGCGGCCGAGACGTTTTGATGGGCGATCTCGTCGTAGTTGTCGAGTGCCTCGCGGTTCATGACGACCTGCAGGTCGCGGAAGCAGCTGCCGTCGTTGAGCGTAACAAAGCCAAAGTTCTTCATGTCGCGGACGGACTTGACCCAGCCGGCGACGGTGACGGTCTGGCCGCCGAGCGACTCGGTATCGGCATAGAGCTGCGCGATTTTGGTGCGGTTCACGTATCCTCCCATAACGGTTGAATGATAGTTATCCATACAGTTCGATATTCTAGCAGCTCGGCTCATTTGGGCTATACAGATAAGGCATTGGCGGGATGGTTTTTCAAACGAAAAGCGCCCGCGGCCAAATGGTCGCGGGCGCTTGACGAGGTGCCTTTTGGCTGTGTGGCGCGGGGCCTGGCTACTTGGTCTTGGCTACCAGCAGCGGGTCGCCAAGCTTGACGAGCGGGTTGCCGCCGATAAGCGTTCCAGACTCGCCGACATGGTCGATGCTCTTAAGACGATCGAGCTCGGAGACAATGACGGTCACGATGTCCTCGTGACCAGCGGCCTTAATGGCCTCGCGGTCGAAGCTGATGAGCGGCTGGCCTGCCTTGACCACATCGCCCATCTCGACAAAGCGGGCAAAACCCTTGCCGTTCATTTCCACGGTGCCCAGGCCAACATGGATGAACACGCGAAGACCGTCCTCGGTGATCATGCCAATGGAGTGGTTGGTGACAGTGGTGGCGCCGATGCGGCCGTTGGCGGGCGCATAGATGGTGCCGGTAATGGGCTCGATGCCATAGCCCTGGCCAAGCATGCCCGAGGCGATCGTCTCGTCGGGAACCTCGTCCAGGTTGACGAGCACGCCGTTGACGGGGGCGTAGATGACGCCTTCGCGGGTAGCGAAGCTTGCTGCGGGCGGAACGGACGCCTCGCCGGTCGAGGTGAAGGTGGACTTAAGCGAATCGAGCAGACCCATAGTTGCCTCCAACTTAAATAGGCGCATATCGCGCGTTTGGTTTGCCGGAAACGTTTCACATGTGTTTCGCGGCTTGGTCAACGCCCCTATTCTACGCTGCTCAAAGATACCTCTGAACTGGGATTATGTGATATATCAGTTGAAGGGAAACTTATTGCCGGAGTGTTTCTGCGCCACGGGTTCAAGTGGGGTACGCTTGAAGGCGAAAAACAAGGGCGCATAATTTGCGCGAAGGGAGCACATATGATTGTCGAGAACCATGCGCTGTGGGGCGAGGAACCGACCGAGGATTATCCGGTGACGTTTACGTATTTGGGTGCCGAGCCGCTGCCCGACAAGCCCAATGGCCGCCGCCCCGCGGTGATCATCTGCGGCGGAGGCGGGTTTACGCATATCGCTCCGCACGAGCAGGACCCGGTGGCGTTTGCATTTTTGGACCGCGGCTACCAGGCCTTTGTGCTCAACTATGTGACGAGTTCTACGGGTGACGTGAGCTTTCCGCACCCCCAGGCAGATCTTGCCAAGATGGTCGCCACGGTGCGCGCGAATGCCGACGAGTGGCATGTCGACCCCAAGCGCGTGTGCGTTGTGGGCTTTTCTGCGGGCGGCATGATTTGCGCCTCGCTGGCAACGCAGTGGAAGACCGGCCCCTTCGCGGCACTTGCCGGGGCGCGTCCGGACGACATTCGTCCCGATGCCGTGGTGCTGGGCTATCCGTTGCTCGACTTTGCCTATGTGCGCGACATGCAGACGCGCGATCCGCGCATTGACTTGCGCGTGCCCAAGACGGGCGGCAAGACGGGACGCGATTTGCTCAACGACTACCTGTCGATGGTGACGGGCGGCGAGGCAACTGACGAGCATTTGGCCGACATATGCCCTACCACACATGTTTCGCGTCAGATGCCACCGACCTTTGTGTGGGGCGTGTCCGACGACAAGACGGCGCCGATCGCGCAGGTCTACCCGTTTGCGCAGCGCATGGCCGAGGAGGGCGTTGCATGCGAGATGCACGTCTTCGACCAGGGTGGTCACGGCCTTTCGCTCGGCAACGCCAACACCGCGGTCGACAACGAGGACAAGCAGGTGGCGGTCCGTCCCTGGATTCGCCTAGCCTTCCGCTTCCTGGAGCGCCATCTGTAAGAGGACGGGCATCCCAGCCCTTCAATAACTTGCGGTGAAATAGCTCCGATCTGGGGCATCAACCAGCCCATCCAGGAACTATTCCACCGCAACTTCGTTTTTGATGCCCCGCCCGGAAACTGCGTCCCAGTTTTGCCTTTCAAGGTGGGACGCAGTTTCCCATAGGGCCTCGACTGGGAAAGCGCGTCCCGTTTCGAGCGGGGATTCTGGGATGCATTTTCCGTAAGAGGCCTGTTAGGGAAACCATATCCCGTTTCGAGCCAGAATTCTGGGATGTAGTTTCCCCGAGAGGCCTCATCGGGAAACTATGGCCCTGAACTCTCCTGCCTGTCCCCATCGCACCGATCTGTCGATTGAACGTCGTTGTGTGTTCGCGCTATCATGCATGGTTACAATTGGTTAGCCATGGCAAACGGTTAGCCATGGTGAACATAAATACAACGCCCTGTGGGCGCCGGGGGAGGAACACGGACGTGAAGCTCGATACACTCGAGATTGGAAAGGACGCCGTTGTCGCATCGGTGGCATCGGACGATCAGGCACTCCGACAGCATATTTTGGACATGGGTCTAACGCCGGGCACCGAAGTCACCATGATGAAGTACGCCCCCATGGGCGATCCGCTCGAGATCCGCCTGCGTGGCTACGAGTTGACACTGCGCAAGGACGATGCCGCTCGCATCGAGCTCGTGGGTATTCACGACACCGATACGGGTCCGCGCGCTAACGCCGCAATCGGCACGACGGAGCATCCGGCCCTGGGCGAGGGGACGTATTCGCCCCGTGCGGCAAAGACGGCCGTGCCCGAGGGCGCGCCGCTGCACTTTGCCCTCGCCGGCAACCAAAACTGCGGCAAGACCACGTTATTCAACCAGCTGACGGGCTCCAACCAGCACGTCGGTAACTTTCCCGGCGTGACGGTCGACCGCAAAGATGGCACCATCCGTAACCATCCCGAGGCGAGCGTTACCGACCTGCCCGGCATTTACTCCCTGTCGCCGTACACAGGCGAGGAGGTCGTGAGCCGTCAGTTCATCCTCGACGAGCGTCCGGACGCCATCATCGACATCATTGACGCCACCAACATCGAGCGCAACCTGTACCTGACACTGCAGCTCATGGAGCTTGACCGTCCTATGGTCATCGCGCTCAACATGATGGACGAGGTGACCGCCAACGGCGGCGCCGTAGACGTCAACTTGCTCGAGAGCCTGTTGGGCGTGCCCGTTGTCCCCATTAGCGCTGCCCGCAACGAGGGCATCGGCGAGCTGGTGGACCACGCCCTGCACGTGGCGCGGTTCCGCGAGCGCCCTGGTCGCCTGGACTTTTGCGCGCCCGACGGTCCGGACGGCGGTGCGCTACATCGCTGCATCCACGGTATTGCTAACCTGATCGAGGACCATGCCGTGACGGCGCACATCCCGGTGCGCTTTGCGGCGACCAAGCTGGTCGAGGGCGATGAGCTGGTAACCGAGGCGCTTCACCTGGATCGCAATGAGCTCGACGCTATCGAGCACATCATCACCCAGATGGAGGGCGAGGCCGGCACCGACCGCCTATCTGCACTGGCCGATATGCGTTTTAGCTTTATCGGCGACGTGTGCGGGCGTTGCGTCGTCAAGCCGCACGAGAGCCGCGAGCACGTGCGCTCCGTCAAGATTGACCGCATCCTGACAGGTCGTTACACAGCCATTCCGGCGTTTCTGGTGATCATGGGCCTCGTCTTTTGGCTGACGTTTGGCGTGATCGGCGCGGCGTTGCAGGGACTCATGGAGGACGGTATCGCTGCCATCATCGCCTCGGCCGATGCGGGCCTCAAGGCGTTCGGTACCAACGACGTGGTGCGCTCGCTGGCTGTCGACGGCGTGCTTACGGGCGTGGGCAGTGTGCTGACCTTCCTGCCGATTATCGTCGTGCTCTTTTTGTTCCTCTCCATTCTGGAAGACTCCGGATACATGGCGCGCGTGGCCTTTGTCATGGATAAGGTGTTGCGTCGCTTTGGCCTGTCGGGCCGCAGTTTCGTGCCCATGCTCGTCGGTTTTGGCTGCACCGTGCCGGCTATCATGTCGACCCGTACGCTCCCATCCGAGCACGACCGCAAGATGACGGTCATGCTCACGCCGTTTATGAGCTGCTCAGCCAAGCTGCCGGTTTACGGCTTGCTGTGCGGGGCGTTTTTCCCGCAGGCGACGGTTCCCGCCATGGTCTCGCTCTATCTGATCGGTATCGTGGTCGGCTGCGTCGCGGCTTTGGTGCTCAACCGCACGGCATTTAAGGGCGACCCGGTGCCGTTTATCATGGAGCTCCCCAATTACCGCCTGCCGAGCGTCAAGACGACAGTGATGCTGGCATGGGATAAGGCCAAGGACTTCATCACTAAGGCCTTTACCATTATCTTTGCCGCGACCGTGGTCATCTGGTTCCTTCAGACGTTCGACATCCGCTTTAACGTGGTCGCCGACCAGTCGCAAAGCCTGCTTGCCGGTCTGGGTAGCATCATCGCGCCGGTGTTGGCCCCGCTCGGCTTTGGCGACTGGCGCGCCTCGACGGCGCTCGTCACGGGGCTCATTGCCAAGGAGAGCGTCATCTCGACGCTCACGGTGCTTTTGGGCGCAACGTCGCCCGCGGCACTGTCAGCCATGTTTTCGCCGTTTACCGCCTACGTGTTCCTGGTCTTTACGCTGCTGTACCCGCCTTGCGTGGCGTCCATCGGCGCCGTCAAGAGCGAGTTGGGCGCACGCTATGCCGTGGCCGTATTCGCGTTTCAGGTGACGGTCGCCTGGGTCGTGGCGTTTGTCGTGCATTCGGCGGGCATGTTGCTGGGGTTGGCTTAGTTATGAATTGACGGCGCAACCTCTGTGTATCGAATTGTTTTCGGCCCCGCATCTGTTGCTGACGGATGCGGGGCCGTTGCTATATAATCGCCTCCGCTCAAAATGATTGGAGACGTTATATATGAGTCAGGCAAGGCAAGACGGCATCACGCTCAGGCAGTGGCTCCCGCTCGTCGGGCTCACCTGCTGTGCGTTCGTGTTCAACACGTCGGAGTTTATGCCCATCGGCCTGCTGACCGACATCGCCGCATCGTTTTCGCTCACCGAGGCCCAAGCTGGCATCATGATCTCGGTCTATGCCTGGGGCGTCATGCTGCTGTCGTTGCCGCTCATGGTGTTCGCTTCGCGTTTCGAGTTCAAGCGGATGCTGCTGGGCGTGCTTGCCGTGTTCTCGCTGGGCCAGTTCCTGTCCGCCTTGGCACCGACCTATCCCATCTTAGTCTGCGCGCGCCTGGTGGTTGCCTGCGCGCACGCCGTGTTCTGGTCGGTCGCCTCGATCATGGCGTCGCGCCTGGTTGACACACGCCACGGGGCGCTCGCTATCAGCATGATCGCCACGGGCTCTTCCATCGCACAGATCTTTGGCCTGCCGCTCGGTCGCGCCATTGGCTTGGCCGTGGGCTGGCGCATGACGTTTGCCGTGGTCGGAGCGCTGTCTGCTGTCGCGGTCGTCTACCAGGCCACGGTGTTCCCTGCCATGCCAGCGGGCGAGCGTTTTACGCTCAAGCAGCTGCCCGAGCTGCTCAAGAACCCGTTCCTCATCGCGCTCTACGCAGTCACGGTCTTCATGGCGACCGGCTATTACGCAAGCTACAGCTATATCGAGCCCTTCCTGGCGCAGGTCGCGCACGTCGATGCGGGCGCCATTACCATGACGTTGACGGCGTTTGGCTGCTCTGGTTTGCTCGGAAGCTGGCTGTTTGGCCGCCTGTTCGATGGGCATCGCTTCCCGTTCTTGGCTATCACGCTCTCCGGCGTGCCGGTGGCTCTGCTGCTCATGGGTCCGGCCGCATCGTCACTCGCTGCGGTTCTCGCTGTGTGCGCACTGTGGGGTTGCTGCGCCACGGCCTTTAACGTGGCGTTTCAGGCCGAGCTCATCAAGCACACGCCGGCAGATTCGTCGGCCGTCGCCATGTCGATCTTCTCGGGCCTGTTCAATCTGGGCATTGGCACGGGTACCGCGATCGGCGGAGCCGTGGTTTCGGGTCCCGGTATCGCCTGGATCGGCTTCGCGGGCGGGTCGATTGCCGTCGTGGGCGTCATCCTCGCTATCACGGTGATGTTCCCGGCCATTCGCCGCGCAAAGCCCGTTGCCTAATCACGTTTCCTCATCAGTTGCGGTGGAATAGTTCCTGTTCAAGGCCTCTGAAGGCCCAAGCAGGAACTATTCCACCGCAACTTATTTTGGGGAAGAGGATACAAGCCGGGCATACAATGGATGTCGTTGTGTTGAGCTTACCGGGAGGTTGCTATGTGGGCATACGAGACGACGTTCTATCAGATCTATCCGCTGGGCTTCTGCGGAGCTCCGCGCGAAAACGCCGCCCCCGTCGCCGAGGATGAACTCGCCCAGGCTGCCAACGCCGCGCCCAACCCCGATGCGCCCATCATGAAGATTGCCCAATGGGCCGACTACCTGCAGGAACTCGGCGTTGGCGCTGTGCTCATCAACCCGCCGCTCGAATCCGACAGCCATGGCTACGACACGCGCAGTCTGCGCCATATCGACCGCCGCCTGGGTGGGGACGCCGACTTTGCCGCCGTGTGCGAGACGCTGCACGCCCATGGCATCCGTGTGGTGCTCGATGCTGTCTTTAACCACGTCGGTCGTGGCTTTTGGGCCTTCCGCGATGTGCAGGAGCGCAAGTGGGACTCGCCCTACAAGGACTGGTTCCACATCAGCTTTGACGGTGACTCGTGCTACGGCGACGGCTTTTGGTACGAGGGCTGGGAGGGCCATTTTGAGCTTGTGAAGCTCAACCTGCAAAACCCTGCCGTGGTCGATTACCTGCTTGAGTCCGTGCGTCGCTGGTCCGAAGTCTTTGGCGTCGACGGTCTGCGCCTGGACGTCGCCTATATGCTCGATCGCGATTTTATGCGCCGCCTGCATACTTTTACCCGTGAGCTCAAGCCCGACTTTGTGCTGATTGGTGAGACGCTCCACGGCGACTACAACCAGATCGTCAACGACGAGATGCTCGACTCCTGCACCAACTACGAGTGCTACAAAGGCCTGTACTCCAGCTTTAACTCGGTCAATATGTTCGAGATCGCGCACTCGCTGCACCGTCAGTTTGGCGGCGATCCCTGGTGCATCTACCGCGGCAAGCACCTGCTGTCGTTTGTCGACAACCACGACGTGCCGCGACTGGCAAGCATCCTCACCGACAAGTCGTGCCTGCGTCCCGCCTATGGCATGCTCTTTGGCATGCCGGGCATCCCGTGCGTCTACTATGGCAGCGAGTGGGGAATCGCTGGCGAAAAGGGCGGCCCCGATGGCGACTGGGCACTTCGCCCTGCGCTCGTCGAGCCCGCGCCCAACGAGCTGACGGCCTTCATCACGCAGCTCGCGCACCTGCGCTCGGCCGACGACGCGGCGGCACGCGCTCTCAACTACGGCGCGTACCGCAACGTGGTGATCCAGAACAAGCAGCTGCTGTTCGAGCGCGCCTGCGACGACGCGACGGTGCTCGTGGCGGTGAACGCCGTGGGCGAGCCTTACACCTTTGGCGCCGGCGAGCTCAACGGCTCCTTTGTCGACCTGCTTGTCGACGATGCACCCACGGTCGAGCTGACGGGCGCGCTTGAGCTTGCGCCCTACGAGGTGCGTTATCTGTTGAGGGCCTAGGCCATGGCAGCGTCTGACGAGGGCTATCAACATATTGAGCATGGGTTTGAGCCCGTGTTCGACCAGCACTCGCGCGTTTTGGTGCTCGGATCGTTTCCCTCGGTGCTGTCGCGCGCTAATGCCTTTTATTACGGCAACCCTCAGAATCGCTTTTGGCGTGTGATGGCCACGTGCCTCGGTATGCCTGTGCCGCCCAACGAGGGCGATCCTTTGGCAAGCGGTGAGCCCGCGACGCTCGATGCCTCCATTGCCGCCAAGCGGGCCATGCTGCTGAACGGCGGCGTGGCCCTGTGGGATGCAATCGAGAGCTGCGACATTAAGGGCTCGAGCGACGCGAGCATCCGCAACGTTGTGCCGGCACATATCGAGCGCATTACCGGCGCAGCTCCCATTGAGCAGGTGATATGCAACGGTGGTACAGCTGGCCGGCTCTACAAGCGCTATCTACAAGAGCGCACCGGGCTGCCGGCCATCGTTCTGCCGTCGACAAGTCCCGCCAATGCGGCGTGGCGTCTGGAACGCCTTGTCGAGCGTTGGAGCGGCGCCGCTGATTGGCAGGCTTTTTCGATTTAGCAGTTTGAGTGCTCGGCAAGATGCCTCATAACGGCGTGCCAGATCGGTGTGGGCAGTGCAGGCGTGGCGCGCACCATGCCGTCGGTGTCGACGCCGCCCGTTGCGGCGCCACTGAGCTTCTGCGCGTGTTCGACGGAACACCCCATACGAACGGCGCCCACGAGCTTGTCCATGGCCTCCGAAAACGGTCGCCGCAAGAGTCCCATGCGCGGGGAGCGACGAAGCGCCGCAATGCCGCTGCCAGCGCAGATGGCAACGCCGCCACACCACAATTGGTTATGGCGCTCACATGCCTTGTGCAGGCGAACGGCGGTCTCACGCGCCTGCTCAGTGCCCTGTTGTGCGGCTCGAATCGCGGCGTAGACACGCGTTCCCGTACCGCCAAAGCGCTCAAGCGCCTGCTCGATGGCTGTCAACGTCTTATCGTCAGCCACATCTTCAATGGCCAGCACGATGCCATCGGCAACGCTGCCGGCGTCATTTGCCTTCAAGTCGACCGGGTGGGGGAGTGCGGTGCCGGAAAGCTGTGCATAGGCGGTGATGGCATCCTGCAGGTCCCAGAGCAAAAACTCAAGATCGTCGCTATTGGGAATGCTGATATACGCAATGGTTTGCAGTGTTTTTGGTACATCGCCGCGTGCGGTCGTCTCCATGCTGCCTCCTTTCCGGTTGGTTTCCGTTTAGGTTACACCGTCTGGTGGCGCCCCGCCGCGCTATCCTAGTGCAACCCTTACGAAAGGAACGCCATGCGTCTGCCCATGAATACCTCGCTTGCCACGCTCAAGCCCTCCGGCATCCGTCGGATTAACGCGCTCGCCGCCCAGCATCCGGGGTGCATCGCGCTCGCGCTCGGCGAGCCCGATTTTCCCACGCCCGATGTGATTAGCGCCGAGGTGACCGCCGCACTGGACCGCGGCGACACGCATTATCCGCCCAACAACGGTCGCCCCGCCCTGCGTGAGGCGTTATCTGCCTACATGGGGGATGCGGGCCTTACGTTTTCGGCGGACGAGGTCATTCTGACCGACGGTGCGACCGAGGCCCTGTCGGCAGCATTCATGGCTATGCTCAACCCAGGCGACGAGGTCATTATTCCCACGCCGGCCTTTGGCCTGTACGAGAGCATCGTCGTGGCCAATCACGCCAAGGCGGTCTTTTTGGATACGGAGCCTGCGCAATTCCAGATTGACGAGGACGCACTTCGTGCTTACGTGACGCCGGCGACCAAGGCCATCGTCATCTGCTCGCCCAACAATCCTACGGGTTGCATCCTCAACACGGCGTCGCTCGACGCCGTGGCGCGCGTGGCGGAGGAGGCGGGCATCTACGTGGTCTGCGACGATGTATACAACCGCCTGGTCTACGTGGACGGCTACGAGCGCTTTGCCCAGCGCCACCCGGAGCTACGCGAGCAGACGGTAGTCATCGAGAGCTTCTCCAAACCCTGGGCCATGACCGGCTGGCGTTTGGGCTGGCTCGCAGCCGCAGCCCCCGTCATCGCCGAGATCGCAAAGGCCCACCAATACTTAGTATCGAGCGCCGTCTCCTTCGAAATGGACGCCGCAGCCCGAGCCCTCACCGTCGACCCAACTCCCATGCTCGAAGTCTACCGAGCCCGTCGCGAACGCGTACTCGCAGCCTTAGACGCCATGGGCCTCGACGTAGTAGAGCCCGCAGGAGCCTTCTACACTTTCCCGAGCATCAAAAAGTTCGGCCTAACAAGTGAGGACTTCTGCATCAAAGCCATCAAAGAGGCAAACGTAGCCCTAGTCCCTGGAAACTGCTTCGGCACCGAAGGCCACATCCGCCTAAGCTACTGCGTCTCCGACGAAAACCTGGACGAAGGCCTCCACCGCCTGTCCACCTTCGTCTCAACCCTATAGCCATCAGGGACGCAACACATCAGCCCACCGACATAAGGATTATGCGTGGGGGCGTCGCTCAACGGAAAACCGGGCTGCCCCAAAGTCACCGCAGGCCGCGCCGCCGAAGGCCGGGCGCAAGGTTTTCGTAGATTCCGCAC
>UQRW01000021.1 GCA_900543515.1 uncultured Collinsella sp. | reverse complement strand
AATTGGATACCCTCATCCATGCCAGGAAAACGAAAAATAAAACCGCAGGTAGAAGGCCTGTCGATTTTCGAAAAAGGCGGTCATGGTTGGCCCCGCCGAGTTAAACGTAGTAGATGGCCCCTTTTCGTGGCGCGCGGTCAGCTCAATGCTAATCTTCGTGCCGGAACTGACCCAGTTGTTTGTAAGTTGCGGTGATATACGGACTGTTTGAGGCTTCTGGCTTGTAAAACAGTCCGTATTTCACCGCAACTGATGAGGGGATGGGTTAGCGAAGCAGACCGGCTACTTCGCCGGCTAGGGTAATGGTGCCGGCTGCTACGAAGGCCTCGTTGGCCGCATCGAAGGCAGCGAGGGCCTCGGAAACGCTCGGGTATACACCCGCGAGCTTATCGGCATCAACGAGGGCAGCAAGCTCCTCTGCCGGCAGGGCGCGATCGGAATCGGTCTGGGTCACGACCACGCGAGGGAACGCCGGAACAAGCACGTCGACGATGCCCGCCACGTCCTTGTCAGCCAACGCCGCGCACAGCAGCGTGGGGCGATTCTCAACGCACGGATCGATCTCGTCCAGCGCGCTCACAAAGTTCTCGCAGCTCTGAGGGTTATGGCAGGCGTCGATCAGCTTGAGCGGATCTGTTCCCAGCACATCAAATCGACCCGGCGTGGGGCAGCCCATAAGCGACGCATCGAGCTTGTCATGGTCGAGCTCGCGGCCCAGATAGCCCTCGCACAGCATAATCGCGCACGCGGCATTCTGCGGCTGATAGGCCGGCTTGACCATGCTCGACGTATAGATCGCACGCGGCGTGGTGCAGCTAAACTCAACCGTATCGCCCACGTGTTCCGGCACCTTTGTCGTGGCATGGTTCACCACGAGCGGCACGACGCCGCACTCGCGACAACGTGCGTCCATCACACGCTGAACGCTCGCCTCATGTGTGCCCTCGCCCAAAACAACCAAGCGCCCAGGCTTAATAACCGCAGCCTTCTCCCCCGCAATGGCCTCGAGCGTGTCGCCCAAAATACGTGTGTGATCGAGCCCAATGCCCGTAATGGCAACGGCGACGGGATCGGTCGCACTCGTAGCGTCCCAACGCCCGCCCATGCCAACCTCGAGCACGGCAACATCCACCGCGGCCTCGGCAAATACAACAAGTGCGGCAGCCGTCAACAGGTCAAACGGCGTAATGGTATAGGCACGCTCCCCCGCCGCCACACGACGAGCATTCACTCGATGCCCCGCCTCAACAGCGGCCGAAACGCCACGGGCAAACGCCTCATCGCTCACAACGCGCCCGTCAACCTCCATGCGCTCGGGATAGCGCACCAGCTGAGGCGACGTATACAGCGCGGTCTTGAGCCCCTCGCCGCGAAGAATAGCAGCCGAAAAACGCGTAGTCGAAGTCTTGCCATTGGTACCGGCAACCTGAATGCAATCGAAATACTCGTCCGGACGCCCCAACTCATCGAGCATATCGACAACCGTCTCGAGCAGAGGACCAGCATCCCCAGAAATCCGCCCCGTATCGGCAGCCAGCCCAACAGCCTCACCAAACGAAAGCAACTCAAACGAGAAAGGAACGACATACGACCCCGAACGCTTAGGCATAAACCAAAGTCCCCTCAACATAAAAAGAGGCCCGAATCAACAACGAGCCCCTCCCAAACAAAATATCAGCCAAACACCGCTTTGCAGCGACCTCAAGGCCACAACCAAGTGGCCCCACCAGGCAGCGGACGCCTCCGTAACCGCCATGGGAGCGGTTTGGGGCTTTGCTCGATACAAGTTCCGCACGAGCCGAAGGCCACTTAATGTGGCCTTCGTGCGAGCAGGACTGTCCGCAGTAGCGAGCAATGCCCCAAACCGCGTCCCCCAGTAAACCTTACGAGAAGTCAGCAACCTGAGCAGTCAGTGCCGCCAGGATCTCCTTGAGCTCAGCTGCACGGTCCCTCTTCTTCTGGACCACCGCGGGCGCGGCCTTGGCCACAAAGCCCTCGTTGGCGAGCGTCTTCTCGCAGCCGGCGAGCTCTTTCTGGGCCGCGGCAATCTCCTTCTCCAGGCGCGCCTTCTCGGCCGAAAGATCGACCTTGCCCTCGAGCACCACAAAGACCTCGACGCCGCTATCGACCACGGCGATGCTCGCGGCAGGCTTCTCAACGTCGGTGCCCATGACCAGCGAAGCCGTGTTGGCCAGCGGCTCAATGGTCGAACGCAGGCTCTCGAGCTTCTCGATGTCCTCGGCACCGGCGCGCACGACCACGTCGAGCTCGGCCTTGGGGCTCAAGCGATAACGCGAACGGGTGGCACGGGCGGCAGACACGACGGCACGGCACAGCTCAAACGCGCGCTCGGCGTCCTCGTCGACATACTTGGCGTAGTCGGCGGGCTCAGGCCACTTGGCGATCATGAGCGCCTCGGCGCGGTCCACGTTGCCCTCGGCATCCAGGTCGAGCACGCTCGCCGGCATGTTGTCCCAGATCTCCTCGGTGACAAACGGCATAAGCGGGTGCATCAGGCGAATGGAGGTATCGAGCACAAAGATCAGGTTGCGCTGAGCCTGCAGACGGCCCTCGCCCTTCAGGCGGGCCTTGGTGACCTCGACGTACCAGTCGCAGACCTCGTTCCAGAAGAACTGCTGCACGCCGCGGGCCATGTCGCCAAAGGTGTAGTTCTCGATGCCCTCGGTGACCATCTTCACGGCCTTGGCCAGGCGGCTGAACATCCAGGCGTCGGCCGGCGTCTCCACGACGGGCTCGCCGGGCGTGTAGCCCTCCATGTTCATGAGCAGGAAGCGGCTGGCGTTCCAAATCTTGGTCACAAAGCTCTTGGCCTGGTCGGTGCGCGGACTGTCAATGAGCTTCTTGGTCTTCTTGTCGATGTTCGCGTCGAACTTAACATCCTGGTTGTTGGTGCACAGCGTGAGCAGGTTGTAACGCATGGCGTCGGCGCCGTACATGCCAATGAGATCCATGGGGTCAACGCCGTTGCCCTTGGACTTGGACATGCGACTGCCGTCCTTGGCCAGAATCGTCGGGTAGATGACGACGTCCTTAAACGGCACCTCGTCCAGGAAGTACAGCGAGCTCATGACCATGCGGGCGACCCACAGCGCGATGATGTCGCGCGCGGTGACGAGCGCCGTCGTGGGGTGATGGCCCTCGAGCAGCTCCGGCTTTTGCGGCCAGCCCTGCGTGGCGAAGGTCCAAAGCTGCGAGCTGAACCAGGTGTCCAGCACGTTCTCGTCCTGGTGCACGTGATGGCCGCCGCACTTAGGGCACACGTCGGTGTCCTCGGTAAGGGCATCCTCCCAGCCGCAGTCCTCGCAGTAGAACACGGGGATGCGGTGGCCCCACCACAGCTGACGGCTGATGCACCAGTCCTTAAGGTTCTCCATCCAGGTGGTGTAGGTCTGCGTCCAGCGCGCGGGGTGGAAAGTGACCTTGCCGGAGTTGACGGCGTCGAGCGCCGGCCCCTTGAGCTTGTCGACGGCGACGAACCACTGCTCGGACAGCCACGGCTCCAGGGCGGCGTCGCAGCGGTAGCAGTGCATGACGGAGTGGTCGTGGTCCTCGACGTGATCGAGCAGGTCATGCTCCTCAAACCACTTGATGACGGCCTCGCGGCACTCCTCGCGGGTCAAGCCGGTGAACTCGCCGTAGCCCTCGACGACCACCGCATGCTCATCGAAGATGTTGATCTGAGGCAGGTCGTGGGCCTGACCCATGGCGTAATCGTTGGGATCGTGGGCAGGGGTGACCTTAACGAAGCCGGAACCGAAGTTGGCGTCGACATGCCAATCCTCAAAGATAGGAATCTCGCGGTTGACGATCGGGAGCATGACGGTCTTACCCACAAAGGCAGCCTTCTCGGGATCCTTCGGGGAGACGGCAACGCCCGTATCGCCGAGCATGGTCTCGGGGCGCGTAGTGGCGACGACGATATAGTCCTGACCGTTGACCGGCTCGGTCAGCGGGTAGCGCAGGTGCCACAGGTGGCCCTTCTCGTCCTTGTACTCGGCCTCGTCGTCCGAGATGGCGGTGGTGCAGTTGGGGCACCAGTTGACGATGCGCTTGCCGCGGTAGATCAGGCCGTCGTGGTACCAGTCGCAGAACACCTTGCGCACGGCCTGGGCGTAGTCCTCGTCCATGGTGAAGCGCTCGTTATCAAAGTCGACAGAGCAGCCCATACGCTTGATCTGCTCGACGATGATGCCGCCGTACTCGTGGGTCCAATCCCAGCAGGCGTCGACAAACTTGTCGCGACCGATCTCCAGGCGACTGATGCCCTCGCTCTTGAGCTTCTTGTCGACCTTGGTCTGCGTGGCGATACCGGCGTGATCGGTACCGAGCACCCAGCGCGTGGACTTGCCGCGCATGCGGGCCATACGGATGATGGCATCCTGGATGGAGTCGTCGGTGGCGTGACCCATGTGGAGCTTGCCGGTCACGTTGGGAGGCGGAATGGTGACGGTGCAGTCGCCCACGCCCTCACGGCGCTTGTAGTAGCCGCCGTCGAGCCACTTCTGCAGGATCGCCGGCTCGTTGGTCGACGGATCGTAGTTCTTGGGCATTTCTTCCATACATCTCTCCCTGTCCCGCCGGGGAGGAATGTAGGCCCGATTTTCGCTCGGTCAGGTCCTGGGCTCGCTCGAAGACCACATTAAGTGGTCTTCGAATCGTGCGGAATCTACGAAAATCGAGTCTACATTCCTCCCCTTAGGTATCGATTACTTCAGTCTGATATGACTTCGCCGAGGCTTAAACAAACACACAGAATAGCACAGGTAGTTGGGGTTATTGCGCATATATAAAATAGCCTCCGACCACGGCTGGTCAGAGGCTATTTGCAAACACGTTTTAGGCTGGTTTAGCCGTAGATGCGTTGAGGCTGTTCTTCGCCCTTGACGGCGGCTTCGGTTACGACGACCTTGGCAACGCCTTCCTCGCTGGGGAGGTCGAACATCGTCTGCTGCAGCACGTCCTCGCAGATTGAGCGCAGGCCACGGGCGCCGGTCTTGCGGGCGAGCGCCATACGGGCGATCTCGTGCAGGGCGGCGTCCTCAAACTCAAGCTCAACGTCCTCGAGCTGGAACATCTTGCGGTACTGACGCACCACAGCGTTCTTGGGCTCGGTCAGGATCGACACCAGGTCGTCCTCGTCAAGCGCCTGCGTCTGGGTGACGACGGGCGTACGTCCCACAAACTCGGGGATCATGCCAAAGGCGTTGAGGTCCTGAGGGAGCACCTGGCGCAGCAGGTCGTTCTCGTCGACCGAGGTGGGGCCGGCGATCTCGGAGTTAAAGCCCACGCCCTTGTTGCCCACGCGATCGGCGATAATCTTGTCCAGACCCACAAAGGCACCGCCACAGATGAACAGGATATTGGTCGTGTCGATCTGCAGCAGCTCCTGCTGGGGATGCTTGCGGCCGCCAGTGGGCGGAACGCTGGCCACCGTGCCCTCAAGAATCTTAAGCAGCGCCTGCTGAACGCCCTCGCCCGAGACATCGCGGGTAATGGAGAGGTTCTCGGCCTTGCGGGCGATCTTGTCGATCTCGTCCACGTAGATAATGCCCACCTGAGCGCGCTCAATATCGCCATCGGCAGCATTGATGAGCTTGAGCAGGATGTTCTCCACGTCCTCGCCAACGTAGCCGGCCTCGGTAAGCGCAGTGGCGTCGGCGATGGCAAACGGCACCTCGAGGATGCGCGCGAGCGTCTGGGCCAGCAGGGTCTTACCGGTACCGGTGGGACCGAGCAGCAAGATGTTGGACTTGGCGAGCTCTACCTCGTCCATATCGTCGTCGAACTGCGAGCCCATGTCGTCGTCAAAGGCAGACACCGCGGCGCCGCCCTCGATCACGCGACGATAGTGGTTGTACACGGCCACCGACATGGCGCGCTTGGCGTCTTCCTGGCCCATTACATAGGCCGAGAGCTCGTCATAGATCTCGTGCGGCGTCGGCACGTGCGTGATGACCTGGCGGTCGTCCTCGAGCTCAAAGCCCTCGGTCTCGGGGTCCGCGGCGGGCTGGGATGCAGCCTGACCGTGGTCGTTGAGGAAGCCCGGCAGCTTGCCGTTGCGGGCAGCGTCCATAAAGTCCGAAGCCAGCGACTCCTCCAAAATCTCGGAGCAGGCGGCGACGCACTCGTCACAGATAAAGATGTTGGTCGGGCCCTTTACGAGGCGACGAACCTGGCCCTGCTCTTTTCCGCAGAAGGAGCAGCGGATGGGGTTGCCGTTCTCGTCAAAGTTGTCCTGCATGTTTCCTGCCATCCTAGGCATCCTTCGCGGCGAGATCGCGCGAGGTGACGATACGGTCGATCAGACCGTAGTCGAGGGCCTCGGCAGCGGTCAGGTAGTTGTCGCGCTCGGTGTCGGCCTGGACCTTCTCAATGGGCTGGCCCGATGCGTCGGACAGAATCTGGTTGAGCTCGCGGCGAGTCTTCTTAATCTCCTCGGCAACGATCTCAATCTCGGTCTGCTGACCCTGGGCACCGCCGCTGGGCTGGTGAATCATAACCTTGGAGTGCGGCAGGCAGAAGCGCTTGCCCTTGGCGCCAGCCGAAAGCAGCACAGCGGCCATGGATGCAGCCATACCGACGCAAATGGTGGAGACCTGCGGCTTGATGAAGTTCATAGTGTCAAGAATCGCCAGGCCGGAGTAGACCTCGCCACCGGGCGAATTGATGTAGAGCGAGATATCCTTCTCGGCATCCTGGCTCTCAAGATGCAGCAGCTGGGCAACGACCAGGTTGGCGCTGACGGAGTTGATCTCCTCGCCCAAGAAGATGATGCGGTCGTTGAGCAGGCGCGAATAGATATCGTAGCTGCGCTCGCCGCGCGGCGTCTGCTCGATAACGTATGGCACGAGGGCGGAATCGAACTTAGCGATCATACGCATCTCCATTTCTCTCTTGCGGACCAAATTGGTTCTAGATAAACGTACGGTGCCCGCATGCTATGCATTGGCTGGCACCGTACGAAGCAACCGGATAACCGGTGTATAACTTTACCCCATCACGGGCGCACGCATGCGCTCGCGGGCAAGGTGGCGAGAATTACTCGGCGTCCTTGGCGGTCTCGTCGACCTCGGTCACCTTGGCGTTCTCGACCAGGTGGTCGACGGCCTTGGAGCGACGGATGGACTCGCGGACGGCAGGCATGCGGCCATCGGCGATGAACTCGGCCTTGGAAGCCTCGACGTCCTTGACGCCGGCCTTCTCGAACTCGGCGTTGATGTCGTCCTCGGTGACCTCGATCTTGAGCTCACGGGCGAGGGCGTCGAGAGCCAGGGACTCACGGGCAACGTCGTTGGCCTGCTTGTGCAGGTCGCCGATGAACTGCTCCATGGTCAGACCGGAAGCGGGAAGCCAGGTGTCCAGGGTCATGCCGCGGGCAGCAAGGTTGGACAGGAAGTTCTGGCCAAGCTCCTCAAAGACGGACTGCTCGTAGTCGGCGTCCATCTCGTCGAGCTGCAGACGCTCAGCAAGAGCGGAGACGCAACGGTTCTCCTTCTCGGCCGGCAGGCGGGAAGCCTTGTCCTGCTCGATCTCGATCTTAATGGCGTCGCGCATGGCATCGATGCTGTCGAAGCCGAAGTCGGACTTGACAAGCTCGTCGGTGAGCTCGGGGGTGTTGCGGACCTTGATGCCCTTGACGGTGACCTCGACGGTGTGGGTCTCGGCCTCCTCGCCCTCCTCGACCTCGTCGGTCCAGGTGACGGTCTTGACGTCGTCAACGTTAGCGCCGATCAGGGCCTCGTTGAACTCCTTGGGGTTGCTGTCGCTACCGGCGATGAGCATGCGGCCCTCGGCGGCAAAGTTGTCGGCGTTCTCGACGGCCTTGAGGTCGACGGTGACGTAGTCCTCGGCCTCGACGGCGCGACCCTCGACGTCCTCGAAGGTGGCACGGTAGTTGAGAAGCATCTCGACCTGGTTGTTGATCTCGGACTCGGTGACCTCCGCAGGGGGCATCTCGATCTCGACAGCGTCGAAGGAGGAGAGCTCAGCGGCGGGACGCAGGGAGAACTCGACGGTGTAGGTGTAGTCCTCGTGATCCTTGGCGAGGTCGAGCTCCTTGTAGTCACCGTTCTTGGTGGGGACGATGTCCAGCTCGTTGAGGACGGCGGGCTCGTTGGCGGCGATCAGGTCGTTGGTGGCCTGAGCGAGGGTAGCCTCGGCGCCAAGAGCGGAGTCGATGACCGGACGGGGGGCCTTACCGGCGCGGAAGCCCGGGAAGCGGTACTTCTTGGCGGTGTCCTTGTAGGCCTTCTTGATCGCGGCGTCGACGTCGGCGGCCGGGATGGTGACCGTAGCGGTGAGCTTGGCGTCCTTGACGTCAGAAGCGGTGATGTTCAACACGTTCCTCCTCATACTGCCCAGCTTATCTGAGGTGCTGGTACCTTTATGCAACAAGCGTCGCGAGGGCATAAGCCGACGCGGGTGCGTTGGTGCGGGCGAAAGGACTCGAACCTTCACGGGAATCCCACCAGAACCTAAATCTGGCGCGTCTACCAATTCCGCCACGCCCGCATGAGCGCACAGACTAGGAATGATAGCAGATACGAACGACAAGCGCACGCACACCTTTTACAGGCTCACGACCTCACCACGAGTGTAAAAGGCGGGGCGAGTTGCCCCGCCCCGCCAATTACGACTTGTTCGTTGACCCGCTACTCCCCCAGCAGGGCCTTCTCGGGCGTGATCGGCAGCGAGCGCACCTGGTGGCCGGTGGCGTGCGCCACGGCCGAGGCTACTGCGGCGAGTGGCGTGTTGATGACGACCTCGCCGATCGACTTGGCACCAAACGGACCCGTCGGCTCGTAACTCGGCTCAAAGGCCACGCGAATGCTGCCGATATCCAGGCGCGTGGGCAGCTTGTAGCTCATAAAGTTGCCGGTGCGCAGGCGGCCGCGGTCGTCGTGCTCGACGATCTCGTAGAGCGCGTGGCCGATACCCTGGGCAATGCCGCCCTCGGCCTGGACGCGCGCGAGCGCCTCGTTGATCACGGTGCCGCAGTCCACAGCCGCCGCGTAGTCCACCACGGTCACCTTGCCGGTAGCCTTGTCGACCTCGACCTCGGCAATGCCGGCCATAAACGGCGGAGGCGAAACGGGCAGGCAGGCAGAGGCATGCGAGGTGAGCGCGTCGCCGCCCGCGATGTTCTTGACGCACAGGTTGGCAAAGTCGCGCAGCGTGAGGTAGCGGTTCTGCTCACGCGCGGCACGCTCGTCGGACAGGCGCACATACTGACCATCAAAGACCACATCGGCGGCGTCCACGTCCCACATCTGGGCGGCCTTGGCGCAGATCTTCTCGCGCAGCTCGGTCGCGGCGTTCTTGGCTGCCAGACCCGTCACGTACGTGCCCGAGCTCGCGTACGAGCCGGCGTCGAACGGCGAAACGTCGGTGTCCACGCCGCGCACCACAATGAGCGAGCTTTCAACGCCCAGCTCCTCGGCGGCAATCTGCGCCAGGATCGTGTCGACGCCCATACCGTTATCGGTGGCGCCGGTGCCGATGGTAATAAAGCCGTCCTCTTCCAGGCGCATGTCGATGCCGGCGATATCCACGTTGGAAATGCCCGAGCCCTGCATGGTGAGCGCGCAGCCCAGAGCACGCACGCGGTCGCCCAGGTCGACGGCTAGCGGCTTGTCGCGCCAACCGATCATGTCCATCGCGCGCAGCAGGCAGCGGTCGAGCGCGCAGGCGTTGAGCTTCTCGTTGTAGTACTGCGGCATGATCTCGCCCTCGTGCACCATATTCTTAAGGCGCAGGTCGGCGGGATCCATGTGCAGCATGTCGGCGAGCTCGTTGACGGCACTCTCCACGGCAAACTGGCCCTGGGTGGCACCGTAGCCGCGATACGCGCCGCCACGGTTGGTATTGGTGTAGACGGCGTCCCAGCTAAAGCGGCTCGCCTTCACGTGGTTGTAGATGGGCAGGCTCTTGTGGCCCGAGAGGCCGATCGTCGTGGTGGCGTGCTCGCCGTACGCTCCGGCGTTGGACAGCGTGTGCAGGTCGATGGCCGTGATGGTGCCGTCGTTCATGGCACCCAGCTTAACGGTCATCTGCATCTGGTGGCGCGAGTTGCCCGCGGTGATAGTCTCCTCACGGGTGTAGCAGCAGTAACTCGGACGTCCGGTCTGCTGCGTTACGAACGCCACGAAGATCTCGCAGCAGCCCGTCTGCTTGGAGCCAAAGCCGCCGCCGATGCGCGGTTTAATGACCTGCACCTGCGACTGCGGAATATCGAGCGACTGCGCGACCATGCGGCGCACGTGGAAGGGCACCTGCGTGGAGGTGGTCACCGAGATACGCCCGAACGCGTCGGTCGTCGCGAAGGCGCGGAAGGTTTCCATGGGCGCGGTCTGCGTGGCCTGGCTGGTATAGGTGCGGGTGAAGACGATGTCGCTCTGGGCGAAGGCCTCGTCCAAGTCGCCAAAGTCGCTCGTACCACTGCACACCAGGTTGCGCGGGACATCACCGCCCTGCGGGAACATAAAGGTCACGTCGCCCTCGGGGTGGACCACGATGTCATTATCGAGCGCCTGGGTAAAGTCGAGCAGCGGCTCGAGCACCTCATAGTCGACCTTGATGAGTTTGAGCGCCTTGTCGGCGGCCTCCTCGGTCTCGGCGGCGACGATCGCCACCTCCTCGTTTTGGTAACGGACGAGGTTCTCGAGAATCAGGCGGTCGTAGGGACTCGGCTGCGGATAGCTCTGACCGGCGATGGTAAAGCGGCGCTTGGGCACGTCCTCGTAGGTGTAGACGCCCACGACGCCGGGTACCTTCAGGGCGCGCGACGTATCGATGGAGCGGATCTTGGCGCGGGCATACGGGCTGCGCTTGAGCTTAACGATCAGGGCGCCGGCGGGCACCATGTCGCCCGTGTAGACGGGACGACCCTCGAGCAGCGCCTTCGAGTCCTTCTTGGGCTGCTTGTGGGTGATCTGCTTGTAGGAGACGCCGTCGCAGCTGGTGTCGTTGACGGGCAGCTCGGGCATCTCGAAGCCTACCTGCACGCCGGACTCGTTGAGGAAGCGGACGATGGCGCGCAGCTGGCTCTCGTAGCCGCTGCAACGGCAGAGGTTGCCGGCGAGCTGGCGCGACAGCTCCTCGCGCGTGGCGACGAGGCTCGGGTCCTCCTTGGCGGCGCGGGCAAGCGCCAGTACGTTCATGATAAGGCCGGGGGCGCAAAAACCGCACTGCTCGGCGCCTTCGGCAGCCATCGCACGGGCCAGCGCCTCAGACTCGGCTTTGAGGCCCTCGAGCGTGGTGATGGTGTGGCCCTCGACGCGAGCGGCGGGAACCGAGCAGCTCAGCACCGGGTCGCCGTCGAGCCACACCGTGCACAGGCCGCAGTTGGTGGTCTCGCAGGCGCAGCGCACCGACGCGCAGCCCTGCTCGCGCAACAGCGCAAAGAGCATGGTATCGGGGGCAATCTGAACCTTGACCTTGCGGTCGTTGAGCGTAAAGGAAAGATCGATGAGTTTGGCAGCCATTAGCGCACCTCGCTAGAATCGACGCCGGGCACGCGGCGGCAGGAATACTCGTCCGTGGCGAACTTGGGGATCTGCACGCCCTCGAGCTCGCGGGCAAGCGCAGCCGAGAGCTCGATGCCGGCGGCGCGGCGCACGGCCTGAATCGCCAGCGATGCCGAGATGCAGCGGCGGTAGTCGGCCGAGCCCCACAGGTTGGTGCCGTAGCTCAGCGCGCGCACAGATGCGGCCAGGGCGCGAAGCTCGTCCTCGGAAGGCTGCTCGGCAGTAAGGCCGCATGCCTCGCCCTGCAGCAGGGTCGCACGCAGCGGGCGGGCACCCACAGTGACATGCCAGCTGTTGTTCCACCAGGCGGCGGTGACGTTTAAGGAGGGGAAGTCGGTCGCGGCCTTGCGTACGGCCTCATAGCTTGCGCGGTAATCGTGCTTAACGACCACCACGTGCTCGATCACGTCGCGCACGTAGCCCATGTCAACGAACTCCGCGAGTGGCACACGGCCGGCGCCCGTCAGCTCAACATAGGAATCGAGCGCGAGGAAGGCAGTGAGCACGTCCGAGAAGCCAAAGCGGCCGTAAATGCTGCCGCCCACCGTGGCGGTATTGCGCAACTGCACGCCCACGATATCGTGGACGGCAAACTCAAAGACATGGTTGACAAGCGCGTTGAGCTCGGCATGACGCTCGAGCTGGCGCAGGGTACACATGGCACCGATGCGAAACTCGGTCTCGGTCTCCTCGATCTGATCGAGTCCGCAGGCCGAAAGGTCAATCGCCGTCGCGACGCGACGCGAGCCCAGGCGCATCCAAATGCCACCGCCCACAATCTTGTTGTTGCGGTTCTTCTGTAAGAGCTCATAGGCTTCGGCCGCGTTTCCAACACGGACGTAGGTACCGAACTTGAGCACGTTCTCCCCCATCTCTTCACTTGTCCAGTACTTTTAAGTGTACCAAACGAGGGGCCGCACACCGTTTTAGGACAAAATCCACCCACCCATCCATAACTTGCGGTGAAATACGGACTGATTAGCCGTTCTGGGACGCTAAACAGTCCGTATTTCACCGCAAGTTATGAGGAGTCCTCCGGGATAAAAAAGGCTCCCAGCCAGATAGCTGGGAGCCTCATCACATGCTATGTCGAGCGAAGAATTAGCAGACGCCCTGGGCGAGCATGGCGTCGGCAACCTTCAGGAAGCCGGCGATGTTGGCGCCCATGACGAAGTTGCCCTCCTGGCCGTACTCCTTGGCGGTGTCGTCCACGTTGTGGAACATGCCGCGCATGAGCTGCTCGAGCTTGCCGTCGACCTCCTCGAAGGTCCAGGACAGGTGCTCGGCGTTCTGGCTCATCTCCAGGCCGGACACGAGCACGCCACCGGCGTTGGCAGCCTTACCGGGCATAAAGGCGACGCCGTTCTCCTGGAAGTAGGTCGTGGCCTCGATGGTCGTGGGCATGTTCGCGCCCTCGCCGACCACCTTGCAGCCGTTGGCGACAAGCGCCTGGGCGTCCTCGAGCAGCAGCGTGTTCTCGCGAGCGCAGGGCAGCGCGATGTCGCAAGGCAGCTGCCAAACGCCACGGCCGTCGCCCTCGTGCCACACGGCGTTGGGCTTCTCGTCAACGTACATAGCGAGCGTAACACCCTTGTCGTGGCCGGAGCGCTTCTTGTTGTAGATGTGCTCGAGCACGGTGTAATCGATGCCGTCGGGATCCTCGACCCAGCCGTGGGTATCGGAGCAGGCGAGCACCCTGCCGCCGAGCTGGGAGACCTTCTGGACGGCGTAGATGGCGACGTTGCCGGAGCCATGAACGACGACGTTCTTGCCCTCGAAGGAGTCGCCGCGGCTCTTGAGGTACTCGTCCACAAAGTAAACCAGACCGTAACCGGTGGCCTCGGTACGGGCGAGCGACCCGCCAAAGGAAAGGCCCTTGCCGGTAAGGACGCCGGTCCACTCGTTGGTCAGGCGCTTGTACTGACCGAACAGGCAGGCAACCTCGCGGCCGCCAACGCCCAGGTCGCCGGCGGGAACGTCGGTGTTGGGGCCGATGTGGCGATAGAGCTCAGTCATGAAGGACTGGCAGAAGTGCATGATCTCGTTGTTGGACTTGCCCTTGGGGTCAAAGTCGGAGCCGCCCTTGCCGCCGCCCATGGGAAGGGTGGTCAGGCTGTTCTTGAGGATCTGCTCCAGACCCAGGAACTTGAGCATACCCAGGGTGACCGTCGGGTTAAAGCGCAGGCCGCCCTTGTAGGGTCCAATGGCAGAGTTGAACTCGACGCGGTAGCCGCGATTGACCTGAACCTTGCCCTGGTCGTCGACCCAGGGAACACGGAACATGACGATGCGCTCGGGCTCGACGAGGCGCTCAAGCAGGGCGGCCTCCTCGTACTCGGGGTGGGCGTCGAGCGCCGGCTGGATGGTGCCGAGGATCTCGGTCGCGGCCTGGATGAACTCAGGCTGCTCGGGATAGCGGGCCTTGAGCTCTTCGAGAACTTTCTGCGTGTAGCTCATGCTTCCTCCAATGATGGGAAACGAAAATGTTGGTCGCGGCACCCTATGCGCCGCGAGCTTTATCGTGTATGGATAATATCGCACTGTTGCGGCAAAGTTTCGCATAAGCCGACGAGCAGATGTTTCGTTTTGATTACGATGCAGGTAGAAGCGTTTTTGAGTGTCTGATGCGCAAAACCCGTGTTTCAAACCTGTTTCGTCCACGTGTTCCAAACCACCACATTGGGGACAGGTACCTTTGTGGTGGTGTGGTGGTAGTTAGAGGACGAGCTGATGGTAGTCGGCAGGGGTTACGCGGCCTTCGGTAGCGGCGCGGAAGGCGGCGAGGGCATCGCCCGAGAACGGCATGGCCCAGCACAGCCCGCAGCCGGCGGTAATGGAGCCGGGCAGCGGCATGATGCGCCCGGGCACACCGGCGGCAAGACACAGCTGTTCGCATTCCATCACATCGAAGGTGCTGTCGAACGACACAATGATCTTGCGTTCGCGATCGAGGACATCACCGGACGGGCTTTCACGGTGTGCCTCACGATACGCCGCGGCGGCCGCTTCCTCTTCCGCGGTATGTCCACAGCCACCGCAACCACAGGTACAGGGTTCGGACCCGTCGCAAGTGCAAGGTTCTCCCGTGTCGGGACAAATATCGTGAGACATGGCAACTCCAATCGTCTAGGCGAGTAACTCGGCCGCCGCAAACTCCTCGGGCGTATTGACGTTCTCGAAGCAGAGCGTCGAGCCGGCGACCTTAACGATCTGCGGCTCATCCATATAACCGGCCTGAACGCGATTGATCAGGCAGCGAATGCGTTGGCGGTCGCAGGAGAGCAGCTCATGAGCGACCGGCGCACACGCGTCACGGCGCCAGACGGCGCAAAGCGGCTCAATCCCCCGCTCCTCGCGCGGGACGCACACATCGAGTGCCTCGGCCTCAACACGATCGGCAAGCGCGCCGATGAGTTCCGGCGAGACAAACGGCATATCGCAGGCGACGATCGCCACGAGAGGAAGCCGAGCCGCAGCCAGCGAGCTCGCGATGCCGCGCATGGCGCCCGCCGGCCCCTCAAGGTCCGACACTATTCGCGGCACCAGGCCGCCAAACGCGCGCTCCTCAAGGTAGACAAGCTCGCTGGGACGCGAAGTCGTCACGACCAACTCGCCGGCAACTGGCGCCAGCCGACCCAGCACGCGTTCGATGAGCGGCTCGCCGCAAAACGCCATGCGAGCCTTATCGCAGCCCATGCGCGAGGACAGCCCGCCCGCTTGGACGACACAAGAAAGATCGGCACGTCTTACGGTAGTCATACGGCAAAACACCTCCATCGGCATGCTCGAAACCCGGTGCACGAAGCTAAATACAGCCACCGAAATAGCAGCGCTACGAAAAGCTCGTGCAAAAACAAAACAGCGCCTTTGCGGCACGCAGCAAGACCGCGAGCACAAAAGCGCTGGTAGCGTATGGCGGGAACGTATGTGAATCGAACACATCCAAGACGTTTTGCACGCCTCGCAACGGTTTTGAGGACCGCGGAGCCCACCGGAGCCCATCCGTTCCCAAGTGCGGGGGTATTTTACCAAACTAGCAGGGTAGTCTTTTTGGGACGGGGCTTTTTTAGCTGCCCCATCCGGAGCCCTCAAAGCTTAAAACATATTTGACATAGGGTAGCTAAAAAAGCCCCGTCCCAAAAAGACTACCCCGGTGTCGTGCCACGAAAACGGGCCATCTACTACGTTTGACCGGCATGGGTCGAGCATACCCGCGTTTTTAGAAAAACGGCAAACCGTCTACCTGCACTGATAATTTCGCGAATTTCGGAATGGTTGAGGGTAGTCGACTAAACGTAGTAAATAGGCCCTTTTCGTGGCGATCAGCCCGACTCAAGGCTCAAGGTGGCCAGCTTCGTCTGGCCACCCTCAAAGTTGCGGTGGAATAGTTCCTGGTTTGGCGTTAGATGCCGAAAACAGGAACTATTTCACCGCAACTGATAAGGGTGGGCTAGCGCAGGGAGCGCAGACCGCCGGCATCCTTGTCGAGCACCGTAAAGCGCACGGCATCCAGGTGCTCCAAGATGCTGATGGCACGTTTGCGCGACACACCCAGCGCCTCGCGCAGCACGCTCGTGGTGGCAGCACCGCCGACTTCGGCGATGGCGGCGGCGACGAGCTCGCGCGCGTGAGCCTCAGCGGCAGCGGACAGGGCAACGTCGCGCTCGACCTTAACGATCGAGCGGTTGAGCGAAAGCTCGCGCAGGGCACGCGTCATGGCGTCGCGGCCGAGCTGCAGCTGTTCGCCCACCTCGGGAAGCGCCGGTGCATCGAGGCCGGTCTCGTCAAGCAGCGCGACGATGCGCTCGCAAGCCTCTCGCACCACGCGTGCCGCCGCGGCGGCCGAATGCGGATCGAATACCTCGGCGCCCTCGGCGGCGCACACGCCACGCGAGCAGCCCTCGGCAATCAGAGCCGAGGCAACGCCCTCATCAGCGGTAGGCCAAGCAGCATGGGCGACGGCGCCGGGCGTAAAGCCCGTCTCCTTGGGGGCAGCCGCGTGCATGGCGGACAGGGTCGCCGCCAGCGTACCCATCGCGGCATCGAGCGCGGAAGCATCTGCATACAGCGAGCCATCCGAGCCAGCAAGCGCGCAAGCAGCGCCCTTCGCCACCAACTCGCGCAACGCCGCCTCAGCCTCACCGGCAACAAGATCGAGCGCCGCGGTAACATCGGCAGCCGCAACCGGCAGCGCTTGCAGCGCCAGCCACGCATCCACCGTGCACGCAATATCTCCAGCCTCGAGCGCCGCATACAGCGCACGCTCCCCTTCGGCAAGCTCGCGCGAGCGACGGCAGCGCGAAAGCAGCACACGCCCGCCGCCAATGAGCATAACGGGCGAATACGACAGCACCACGGCATGGTCTCCGGCTCGCAGCGGCAGCGGCTCCTCCAAGCGCACCTGTACGGTACGGGTCTCGCCCACTGCCATGGGGGCCTCACCCTCCATGAACATGATGCGACCGACGACCTCGGCCGTACCCGCCATCACGTGCACACGCGCACCCGACTCGAGCACACGCGGCTTGGCTCCCTCGCGACCCAAATACGTAAACGTCATCATAAAGCGCATCGTCTGGCCAAAGCGGCCCGCCACGCCGAGCATCTCACCGCGATCGAGCGCGGCGACGGCATCGCCCACCAAATTGAGCGCCACACGCTGACCGGGCAACGCCCGCGGCGTATCGCCATGCACCTGAATCCCGCGCACGCGACAGACCGTACGCGACGGCAGCGCGACGAGCTCATCGCCCACCGCGACGGGCGCATCGTGCAACGTTCCCGTCACCACGGTACCGGCGCCCTTGATCGTAAAGCAGCGGTCGATAGGCAGACGCGGTGCGGCATCGGTGAGCTCGGCACGGGCACGGCAGGCACCCCAGCAAGCGGCAACCTGCTCGTCGAGCGCAGCCAGCAGCTCATCGATCCCCGCGCCGGTCTTGGACGACACCGGCACCATCGGCGCACCGGCAAACACGGTATCCGAAAGAAAATCGTCCACGTCGAGCTCGGCCAGCTCAATCATTTCGCTATCGGCCAGGTCGCACATCGTCAGCGCGACCACCATGTGCGTGACGCCCAGCAGCTCCAGCACATGCACGTGCTCGCGGGTCTGCGGCATCACGCCCTCGACGGCCGAAACCACCAGCACGGCCACGTCGATACCCGTGGCACCCTGCACCATGGCGCGCAAGTAATGCGCGTGGCCCGGCACGTCGACCAGGCCGACGATCTTGCCACTCGGCAGCGCCAGCTCGCCAAAGCCCAGCTCCACGGTCATACCGCGACGGCGCTCAACCTCCAGACGGTCGGGATTCTTACCGGTCAGCGCCTCGATCAGTGCCGACTTACCGTGATCGACGTGGCCCGCCGTGCCAACAATAACGGGACACTCCACCAGCGCTTGAACCTCACTCATCGAGCAATCGCCTTCTCAACGCACGCGACGAGCGTCGATGCCGCCGTCTCGATATCGCGGTCGCCCACGAGCGTGCGCACATCAAACAGAATGCGGTCGTGCGAGGCGCGTGTGACGACCGGCGTGTCGAAATCTTGGACGAGCGAGCGCTTGAGTGCGTCAACGGAAAGACGCTCATCGACGAGGCGCACGGCAACGCACATGGTAGGCAGCTCGACGGTAGGCAGCGAACCGCCGCCGGGAGTCGACGACTCCTCGACGATTTCCACCTGCACGGCGCGCGGGCAACCCGCCTTATCGAGGCCCGCCACCATCAGCTCGCGCAGTTTGCGTGCGCGGCGCTCCAGATGAGCCTGCGGAAGCGTGAGCATGTTTAGCACCGGCACCTCGCGATGGGCCACATCCGCCCCATCCATGTAGATGCGCAGTGTAGCCTCGAGCGCCGCCAGTGCGAGCTTGCCCGGGCGTAGGGCACGCATAAGCGGATGCGACCCGCAGGCCTGGACCAGATCGCGACGGCCCATGATAATGCCCGCCTGTGCGGCACCGAGCAGCTTATCGCCCGAGCACGACACCAGATCGAGCCCTGCCGAAACCGAAGCCGGCGTGGTTTCTTCGCCGCCGCGCACCAAGATGTCGTCGGGCAACAGCGCGCCCGAACCCTGGTCCTCGTAGAACAGCAGACCATGCTTGTGGGCCAGGGCGGCAAGCTCCCGAGAGCCCACTTCCTCGTGAAAGCCCTCGATGCGATAGTTGGAAGGATGGACCTTGAGGATCATCGCCGTATCGGGCGTGATGGCTTGCTCATAATCAGCCAGGTGCGTGCGGTTGGTGGCGCCGACCTCGACGAGTTTGGCGCCCGAAGCCGCCATGACATCGGGGATGCGGAAGCTGCCGCCGATCTCGACAAGCTCGCCGCGGCTGACGATGACCTCCTTGCCTGCGGCATGGGTCGCCAGCACCAGCAGCACAGCGGCGGCGTTGTTGTTAACGACCAGCGCGTCCTCGGCACCGGTAAGCGAGCGGATGAGCTGCGCGGCGTGCTCCTTGCGCGACCCGCGCGAGCAGGTGTCCACGCTGTACTCGAGCGTGCTGTAGCCACGCGCGACCTCGGCCACGGCCTTTGCCGCCGACTCCGCGAGCGGGGCGCGACCCAAGTTGGTATGGATGACCACACCCGTGGCGTTGACGGCAGGGCGCAGGCTCGGCAGTGCGGATCGATGCGCACGCCACTCGATGGCCGAGGCCAGGTCGCGCTTGGAACGCGGGGCGGCACCGGCACGAATCGCGGCGCGCTCCTCGTCGAGCTCGGCCGTGACGGCGGCATGCACCACCGCGTCGCAGGTCTCCCCCGCCGCCTTCACAACCGGCCACTCTGCGAGCAGCTCGTTGACGGAAGGAATAGCGCGAAGGCGGGCGCGTACCTCATCGGACATGTTCTGGCTATCGCTCATGTGCGACCTTTCAAAACCAAAGGTGAATCAATCGTTCGAACGTCAAACTATCAGCCAATTCGATCGGCTGAGTCAATCAATCGCTATTATCCTCGCGTGCCGCGATCTTTTCCACGCGAACGGCGTTTTCCTGGGTGAGCGCAGCGCCCGTCAACGGGTCCCAACGCAACGGCGTATGGTCGAGCGGACCCACGCCCAAGGCTTGAGCGCCACCGACATCGGCGCCAAACGAACGCCCGCCGGGAGCGGCCGAGGTGAAGATGCACGCCGGATGCAGATACGGCGTCGTCTCCACGCGCACGCGATCGCGGCCCATATCGCTCACGAGTTCGACGACCTCGCCGTCGGCGATGCCCATGTGCGCAGCAGCATCGGCATTCATCTGCACGGCATCCAGATCCGAGCCCGCCTCGGCGGCACCCGCCGCAGCAAGTCTGCGCGAAGTGTGCGACTCAAAGGGTCGGTTGCCGCTAATGAGGCGAAACATCCCCGGCCCTGGCTCCACCATCGGGGCAATCCAGCCGGGCACACGACCCAGGCCGGCGCGCTCCCATACGTCGCTTGCCAGCGCAATTTTGCCGCCATCCAGGGGAATCGCCGGCTCACCCGTGCGCGACGGCAGCGGCACGCCCGTATCGGCCCAACCGCGCTCCTTAAGCGCAGCGAGGTCAATTCCAAACGGCGCCACCTGGGCAGCCGCCAGATCGTCAGACGTAAACTGGAAGTACTCGCCCACGCCACACGCCTGCGCCAGACCGGCAATAATCTCCCGACCGGGACGTGTGTCGTCATGCTGCACGGGCAGCACGGCGTTGCGGTAGAACACGCGCGCATCGTTGGCGCCCACGACCGTGCCCACGCCGCGGTCGGCCTCAAGATACGTCACATCGGGCAGCACGAAGTCAGAAGCACGCGCCGTCTCGGACCAGCGAATATCAATCGTCACGAGCAAGTCGAGCTGCTGCAAAATACCCAACCAAGCCTGCGCATTACCATAGCCCGCACCGGGGTTACTGGCATAGACGATGAGCCCACGCAAATCGCCGGCAAGAATCGACTGACCGATGGTCGTGCACAGGCCGCGCACCGGATCGACCAGCGGATAGCGCTCGGACCCCAGCTTGGGCCCACGCGGCACCGACGGCGTCGCAAAGCGCGTGGGATCGAGGTCGCCCAACACAAGCGGCGTGGGCGGGTTGAGCGCGCCGCCCGCATGCCCGATACAGCCCAGCAGCACATCGACCAAGCAGATAGCGCGCGCTGTCTGGGTGCTATTGGCATACGCGATACCGATGCCACCATGAAAACCCGCATCCACCACAGCGGCAGGCGCGGCGGCAGCGAGATCGTGCGCCGTGGCGACAATCTCTGCGGCCGGCACGTCGCACATCGACTCGGCCCACTCGGGAGTCCAAGCACCGGCCGCCTGCGCCAGCTCGTCAAAACCCGTGGTATAGCGGGCGACGAACTCGAGGTCGTACAGGTCCTCGGCAATCAACACGTGGGCAATACCCAACAGCAGCGCCAAGTCGCAGCCCGGGCGCACGCGGAGCCAGCGATCGGCAATAGCAGCCGAGCCGCTGCGCCGGGGGTCGACCACGATGATTTTCGCCCCGCGCCGGCGCGCATCGTTGAGTGCATCAACGGCCCCCATCGTCGACGAATCGACGAGGGAACGCCCCAGGTACATGATGCAATCGGTATGCGCCAGGTCGGAGGCGGGGCTATAGCCCAAGCTATGCTCCCAACCAGTGAGACGGCTTACCTCGCAGGCGCCATCGGCACCGTACACGTTGGGCGAACCCAGCGCATGCATAAAGCGATACGCCCAGTAGCGGTCGAACGAGGGCACGCCGAGCGTCATGCCCAGCGCACGAGGCCCACACTCGTCAACAATCCCCAAAAGACGCTCGGCAATCTGAGCAAACGCCTCGTCCCACGAAATCGCATCGAACCCCGAGCCATCAGCTCGTCGGCGCATGGGGTGCAAAATCCGGTCGCGCTCATCAAACGGCATTGCCAGGCGATGCCGTCCGCGGGCGCACAGGGCACGCGCCGCGCACGGATGCCCCGGCACCGGCAGCTCGGCCACCACGCGACCGTCCTCAACGCGTGCCGCAAAGGCGCAATCGGCATAGCATCCCCCGCATGTGGTCACCACGGCGCGACCGTCACGCTTCACAGCAGATGCCATCTCGATTACCCCTTTCATCAGCCAAACACAACAGGCCAAAAGCCCGGCAACGAGCCCCCAGACCCAAAAAGCCTCCCGCACGGCAACGCCCCGCGGGAGGCCCAACGTCAAACAGACGGTACCTTACGCCTCGGACTTCTTGGCGTAGATAAACCAGTAGCCGAGCGCGACCAGAACCGCGCCGCCCACGATGTTGCCCAGCGTGGCGGCGGACAGGTTAAACGCAATACCCGCGGCGTTAAGCGCATCGGCGCCGGCGACGTCGGCACCGTAGCCGCATGCATGCATCACGGCGCCCATGGGCAAAAAGTACATGTTGGCAACGCAGTGCTCAAAACCGCAGGCCACAAAGGCGGCGATGGGCAGCAGAATGCCCACGACCTTATCGACCACGGTCTTGCCGGCGGTACCGATCCACACGGCCAGGCACACAAAGATGTTGCACAGGATGCCGCGGAAGAAGATCGTCACCCAGTCGATCGTCACCTTGCCGGCGGCGACGCTCACCATGGAATTGGCGACCGCCTCGCCGTTGAGCTTATAGATGCCGGCCATGTACACCAAAAAGACGATGAACAGAGCACCGACAAAATTGCCGACCCACACGACGACCCAGGCCTTGAGCATCTGGGCCAGAGTGATCTTTTTGCTCTTGAGCGCGCAGACCATAAGAGAATTGCCGGTAAACAGCTCGGCGCCGCACACCAGCACCAGCACCAGGCCCAGGCAAAAGCACAAACCGCCCACGACGCGCTGGGCACCCCAGCCCAACGTGCTATCACTCAAGAACACGGTAAAGAACAGGCCGCCGAAGGCAATGAACGCGCCGGCGAACATTGCCAACAGAAAGGCCTTTGCGACCGGCAGGTTGGCCTTGGTCACGCCGGTGGCCTCGGTCTTGGCCTCGATCGCGGCGGGTGCCAGGCAATCGGGAGCGGGATATTCTGCCTTGGAATCTGCCATGTCAATCACTTCTTTTCTAATCAGCAGGGACAAGCGCTCCTATTGCTCTTGCCCCAGGCGGACAAAGTGGGAAAAGTCGTTGGCGGCCACGGCGTCGTACACGGCGTCGACGGCCTCAAAGACCTCCGGGGACATGGGGTTGTAGAACTCCGTGTCGCCCGGCTGAATCCCTATGAAGACGATATCTTCGCACGATTGCTCGATTTCCTCGATCAGAATCGACAAAGGAAGCGAATGCGTGGTGAACATCGACTTGCGGGCCACGTCGCGTTTGTCGAGCAGGCGGATGGCACCGACGGGCAGCGCCATGTCGGCAGCATCGACCAAGACCAGGCGAGGCGGACGCTCGCGCTTGACCTCGATGATGTCATCCTCGGGCGTCTGACCGCCATCGATGGTGTACCAGCCGGCAAGCGGCGCGTCCTCCATCTTTTTGGAGAGCACGGGGCCGGCGGCATCGTCGGCACGCAGCACGCTTCCCGCCGTGAGCACGATACCCGCAAACGGGGCGCCGTTCACGCGGCCATCCACAACGCGACCCATTACTGCAACCTCCCCGTCAGATACACGCCCGACACATCGCGCACGCGCTCCACCAGATCGCGGAACTTCATTAAGAACGCGACCTGCTGGGCATGCAGGCCAAAGTCGTCATCGAACACCGAGATGCCGGCCTTGGCAGAACCGCGAAAACCGCGCTCGTCGAGCAGCGCATCGCAGGCCTCGAGCAGCGACGGCACCGCCGCCTTGTCGAGCTGGCACTCACCAAAGGAGCGGATGGCCTCGAACTTGGTTTTGGCCTCCCCCTCCGGCAGCGCGTCGACGAGCGAATAGAACACATCCACCGGCACCGACAGGCGCGGCTCAAAGCAATCGAGCACGCCGGTGTGGTGGCCCACGGCGAGCGTGTAGTACAGCACGTCGCAGGCCTCCTGGGGAACGTCTTCCTCGGTCTCCACAAACTTACGCGTGAGCTCGTAGAAGACCACCTGGTCGGGCGCATGGCCCAGGCAGGGGTCGACGACGCCCTCGGCGGCCTCGTCGCTTGCGCGCGAGGCATCGCCAAAGGAGCCGCCGAGCATGCCGGGGCCCGCAAAGTAACCAGAGCGGTCCGTGAGCTCCATCTAGCGACCTCCGGCCAGCACCAGATCCTGCAGCGCCGAGTAGACCTCAACGCGGCGCGGATCGTCCTGCTTGTCGATGAGCAGCGCCATGGCACCGCGGATATCGCCCTTGGGCGCACCCTCGAGCGTGTCCATAAACTCGTTGGCCAGGTCGCGGCCGTAACGGTAGCCGCTCATGGCGCGAGCCTCGCGCTCGATGGCAACGCGCAGCTTGTACGGCACGCCGGGGTGCAGGATATCGGCCTGCTCGCCGGCGGCCTCCACCGTGGTCTCGGCATGGAGCTTTTGGTCCAGCAGACCGAGCGCCATGGCAAAGCCGTAGACGGTCTGCGCGGGGCTGGGCGGGCAGCCGGGGATGTAGACATCGACCGGCAGAATCTTGTCCGTGCCGCCCCAGACGCAGTAGTTGTCGTAGAAGATGCCGCCGGTGCAGCCGCACGCGCCATAGGACACCACGATCTTGGGATCGGGTGCGGCCTCAAAGGCGCGCAGGGCCGGCATGCGCATGGCACGCGTCACGGCGCCGGTGTACAGCAGCACATCGGCGTGACGGGGCGAGGGCACGACCTTGATGCCAAAGCGCTCGACGTCGAAGACGGGCGTGATGGAACCGAAGATCTCGATCTCGCAGCCGTTGCAGCCGCCGCAGTCAACGCGGTAGACGTACACCGAGCGCTTGATCTTCTTAAGAAGGGTCGCCTTGGCCTTCTCGATGCTCTCGTCGAGCTCGATCTTGGTCGGGCGGTACTGAAGCCGCTCGGGCAAAAGCGTGGGTTCGGCCATGGTTACTCCTCCTTCGTTTCAAAATCCATGATGATGCCCTCGACCGGCGCCGGACCGGCGGGAATCTCGGGCGCATCGGGGTTGAGCTCGCGGTCGATATACTCCGGGTTAACGCCGTGGCCGCCCAGATACTCCATGCCGGGGCCCTGGGGCTCGCCGGACGCAAGCGTCTCGTTGGCAGCCATGCCGGCAGCGTTGCCGGTCTTTACGGCCGAGGCGGCGCGCAGGGCGTCGAGCTCGCGCTTGCACTCCTGGCACATACCGACGGTACGGGCGGCCTGGATAGCCTCCATGCCGCCGGCCTTTTGCAGCAGGCGCTTAGCGTAGTCGATCTCCTTGTGCGGGGCAAACGGCTTGCCGCAACGCGAGCAGTGCTCGAGCGTGTAGACGCTCTTGCTGGTGAGGTCGTCCTTGCTCATGACGGCCAACTCAAACTCCTCGGTGAGCTTGACGGCCTCCATGGGGCAGGCTTCCTCGCAACGGCCGCAAAAGATGCAGCGACCGTAGTCGATCGACCAGGTGATGGTATCGGCCGCAAGGTCGGTGTCCATGCGAATGGCATCGGCCGGGCACGCCACGCCGCAGGCACCGCAGGCGATGCAGAGCTCGGCATTGTGCTCGGGCTTGCCGCGCATGTCCTTGTTGGTGGGGAACGGCGCAAACGGGTACTTGACCGTCGCGTCGCCGGCCTTGGCGTTAACCTTCCAAAGCTTCAGCATATTAGAGCGCCTCCTCATCGAGCGGGGCAGCCATGGTGCCCTCGCCCGCAAGCGGCGACTTGTCGCGCCAGACGTTTTCGAACTGCTCCTTGTCGAGCACGTGGTCGCGCTTGGCGGCGACATCGGTCACCGTCACGCGGTCGGTGCAGGAGTAGCACGGGTCGAGCGAACCGACGATCAGCGCAGCGTCGCCCACGGTGTTGCCGCGGAACATGTAGCGCAGGACCGGCCAGTTGCTGTACGTGGCCGCCTTGGCGCGCCAGCGGTAGCACTTCTGGTTGTTGCCGAGCATGGCCCAGTGCACGTCCTCGCCGCGCGGCGCCTCGGTGGCGCCGATGGCGTACTTGTGCGGGGTGTACTCCCAATCCGTGGTGAGGATGGGGCCCGACGGGCAGTTCTCGAGCATGGTCTCGATCATGTCGATCGAATCGTAGACCTCCTGGATGCGAACGGCGGTACGGCCGAAGGCATCGCAGGTGTCGGCCGTGGCGGCGTGCATCTTTTGGACGTCCGGATCGGCGTAGCCGTCGAAGGGATGGTCAAAGCGCACGTCGCGGGCATAGCCCGAGCCACGCATGAGCGGGCCGACCGGCGAGAAGTCACGTGCGATCTTGCGGTCCAAGATGCCGATGCCGCTCGTACGCTCGATAAAGTTGGGCGTGGAGAGCAGCACGTCGACGAGCTCTTGAACCTCGGAGCGCAGCTGGTGGATGGTCGTGAGCGTAGAAAGCTTCTGCTCGGCCAAAATGTCGCGACGCACGCCGCCGATCACATTGAGGCCATAGGTCTTACGGTGGCCGGAGAGTTTCTCGGCCAGGTCCATGGACTTCTCGCGAACGCGGAAGAACTGCTGGAAGCCGGAATCGAAGCCGGTGTAGTGCGATGCGAGGCCAATGTTGAGCAGGTGCGAGTGCAGGCGCTCGACCTCGAGCATGATGGCGCGGATGTACTGCGCGCGCGGCGGGACGTGAATGCCCTGGGCGCGCTCGACAGCCTCGGCGTAGGCCACCGAGTGGGCGCAGCCGCAAATGCCGCAGATACGGTCGGCAAGGAACGTCACGGCGTCATAGTTCAGGCGCGTCTCGGCGACCTTCTCCATACCGCGATGCACGTAGAACAGGCGGTAATCGGCATCGACGATCGTCTCGCCCTCCACGAACAGGCGGAAGTGGCCGGGCTCGTCGGAGGTGATGTGCAACGGTCCCATGGGGACGAGCGTGGTCTCCTTGCCCTTGGTATCGGCCAAGAACTCGTAGTTTTCCATGTCACTCGCGGGAGCGGGACGGAAGCGGTAGTCCATGGAGTCCTTGCGCAGCGGGTACAGGCCGCTGGGCCAATCGTCGGGCAGCACCAGGCGACGACGGTCGGGCAGACCCTCGGGGATCAGGCCGAACATGTCGCGAAGCTCGCGCTCGCCCCACACGCAGGCGGGGACGAACGGCGTCACGGACGGGAACGTCATCTTGGCGGGGTCGACCTCGGTGCGCACGGTAACCCAGCCGGGGTCCTCCCCCTCCATGGAGATGACGTAGTACACGGCGTAACGGCCGCACAGGGAGCGCTCGTCGTTGCCGACAATCACGGGAATCCAGCCGTAGCGCTCGTAGTACAGGTAGTGGACGGCCTCGGGCAGACGGTCCAGCTTGACGGTGATCGTCAGCTGGTCCTCGCACTGCCACTCAACCTTCTCGATAGCGCCCGGCACTGCGGCGCGCAGGGCCTCGACGTGGCTTTCGCAACGACGAGCGTAGTCCTTCTTTTCAGGTTCTGCCATGGTGCTAATTCACCTCGCTTGTCTTGGTCTGGGAACTGAACACCATGCGGTAGAGAGGAGCCTCGTGGAGCTCTTCGACGCTCTGGTTCAAAACGACGGACGTTGCATCCTCGACGCCGCTCGTGATGGCGACCGGGGTGGCGATACCGAACCACATGACCACGATCGCGAGGGCGATCTCGGGGATGATCATGAGGGCGGGCACCTCGTGGCGCTTCATGCCCTCGGGCGCCTTGCCGAAGATGGACTTGAGCGCGATGCCGGTAAGGGCAAAGTACACGCCGGTGAGGCCAATGGCCACGAGCACGACCACCCAGATGGGACCGGACTGGACGCCGGCCACGAAGGTGAGGAACTCGGAGATGAACAGGGCGAACGGCGGGAAGGCGGCGAGCGCGAGCAGGGCGATGATGGTGAGCGCTGCCGTGACGGGAGCGATCTCGACGACGCCCTTGATCTTGTTCAGGTCGCGGGTGTGGTAGATGTGCTGGATGTTACCGGCCATGCAGAAGGCGAGCGCCTTCGTGAAACCGTGGAAGATGCAGTGCAGCAGGCAGGCGGCGATACCGAGCGGACCACCGATACCCAGGCACAGCGCGACCACGCCGACGTTGTCGACGGAGGAGTACGCGAAGCGGCGCTTGATATCGTCCTGCTTAAAGATGCACAGGGCGGCCACCAGGATGGACAGCGTGCCCAGGATGAGCAGGAGCGTACGCGGATAGGTGTCGCCCACCGTGATGATGGACAGGGAGTAGAAGCGGATGATCACCAGCATGGCGCACTTGAGCAGCACGCCCGAGAGCAGCGCGGAGACCGGGCTCGGAGCCTGGGAGTGCGCGTCGGGCAGCCAAGTGTGCATGGGGAACAGGCCCGCCTTGGTGCCGAAGCCGATGACGATGAACGCGAACGCGAGGCGCACGAGCATCGGGTCGAACTGGTCGGCGTAGGGCATGATGGAGGTGAGGAAGGCTGCCTCATGCGCGTTGGGCATGATATCGGCGGCGTTCGCGTAGATGAGCAGCGTGCCGAACAGGCCGAAGGCCACGCCGGCGGTGCAGACCATCGCGTACTTCCAAGACGCCTCGAGCGCCTGCTTGTTCTTGTAGATGCCCACGAGGAACACGGTCGACAGCGTGGTGGCCTCGACCGCCGCCCAGGTGAGGATGATGTTGTTAGACAGGCAGGCGAGCAGCATCGTGAAAACGAACAGGCTAAACAGCGCGTAGTACTGCTTGGTGCGCTCGGCCGGCATGGTCTTCTCCTCGATATCGATCTTGATATAGGAGATGGAGTACACGCCGGTGATGAACCCGATGATGCCTACCAGAAGGACGAAGATCGACGAGAGCGAATCGAGATGGAGCCACAGGCCCAAAGCGTCGATATTCTGCCCGCTCGAGAGCATGGTTCCCGCGGTGACGACCGAAAGGACGAGGGTCGCCGCGACGGAGATGGTGTTGAGCCCCGCAAAGACGCTGTAGGACGTCGTCTTGGGGAGCGCAGCCATAATCAGGGAGAACACGAGGGGACAAGCGAGCAGGGCGACCGTCAGCATTGAAACATCCATGGCCTACCCCTTCAATTCGGTCAGGTCGTGGGAGTCGAGCGACTTGGTGTCGTTCCAGATCCTCACGACGACGGCGGACATGATGATGACGGCGAAAATGGCGTCGGTGGCGATGCCGATCTCGATGATCTCGGGGGCCGTGGGCGCGAGCAGGGCGAGCGTCACGTGGCTACCGTTCTCCATAAGGCAGTACCCGAAGATTTGCTTGAGGATGTTGCGCTGGGAGATGATGCACGTGAGGCCGACGAAGAAGTGCGCGAAGCTGATGGCGAGGGCCGGAGTAGCCACCTCAGCGGTGGGCAGGCTCAGGCGCGTGACCACCGCGAAGCAGATGGCCACCTCCAGACCGGTGAGGATGATGGTCCAGGCCGGCTTGATGGAGGAGGTCAGCGTGCTATCGGCAGGCGAACCCATCTTTTTGTAGGCACGGTTGAGAATGAACGGAACGAGGATCACCTTGGTGACGAAGGCCGACGCGGCCCACATGAGAAGCTCGGTGGCACCGGTGGTGAGGCCCAGGGTGAGCAGCACGCCCACCAGGACAACCGACTGGATCGCGTACCACTTAATGGCGGACGGGATGGTCTTCGAGACGACCACCATGGTGGAGGTCACGATCAGAAGACCGCCCAGGATATTGACTAACGAATAACCCATGTCCTACCTCCTAACCCATCCAACTAGAGGACAGAGGACCGGCGACGACGACCATGATCATGAGGACGACGAACACGAACGCCATGGCGCGCGGAAGGGGCTGGCCGGCGGCCACGGTCTCGCTCGGCTCACCGGGCAGGACCTTACCCATCCAACGCAGGAACCATGCGAAGGTGGCGACGGTCTCGACGACCATGACGCACACGAGGACGAAGATGACCGTGTTGGAAGCACCAACCGCGAAGCCACCGGAAATAATCTGGAACTTGGAGAAGAACGTGCTCATGGGGGGCACGCCGGCGATAGCGGTCGCGGCGACCGCGAAGCCCACGCCCGTGACCGGGTACTTCTTCATGAGGCCCTGGATCTTGGGCAACATACGGGTTCCCAGCGTGAAGCTGAGGGAGCCGGCGATGAGGAAGAACAGGGTCTTGGTGAACGCGTGGTTGAAGATGTGCTCGACGGCGCCGTTGAACGCCATCTGGCTTCCGAACACGGAGAGGCCCAGGCCGAAGAACACGTAGGCGAGCTGCGCGATCGTCGAGAAGGCGAGCAGGCGCTTCATATCCTTCTGGGGCAGGTACATGAGGAAGCCGAAGAGCATGGTCACGACGGCGTCGATGATGGCGACCCAACCGACGATCTCGGGGATATCGCCGGCACTCGCAAGAGCGCGGGCGAACACGCACACGCCGACCTTCACCATGGACGCGCCATGGAGGTAGGCGGAAACGGGCGTGGGGGCCTCCATTGCGGAGGGCAGCCACATGTAGAGCGGGAACTGGGCGGACTTGGCCCAAGCGGCGAACAGGATGAGCAGCAGCACGACGGTCTTCATACCGGAATCGAGCTGGGAGATCGCGCTCAGCGCGAACGTGCCGGTTCCGGCGAACAGGAAGGCCGCGCCGATGTAGAGTCCCAGAGCGCCGATATGGGTGATGATGAGCGCCTTCATACCGGCCTTCTTGGCCGTGGGCGTCATGTAGTAGCTGATGAGGCCCCAGGAGCACACGCCGGTGATCTCGAAGAAAACGAGCTGGCCGACGATGGTGGAGCTGTAGGCGAGACCGGCCATGGCGCCGATGAACGTGGAGAAGTACACGTAGAAGCGGCGACGGGGCGCGTCGGGATGCTCCTTGTTCTTATCGCTCATGTACGGGAACGAATAGATGACGACGAGCAGGCCGATAGCGACGAACGCGGGTGCGAGCAGCGTGCTCATCCGGTCGAATATGAAGCCCATGACCAAGGTCTGGCCCATACTCGCCCAGGTTACATCGACCGCGTTCATGCCGTTTCCGGCAAACGTCGCGGCCAAGCCAACGGAAGCGACCGTGGCGATGCCGCCGGCAAAGGCGCAGATCCATTTAGCGTAGGGACGCGGCAGCATGACGATGAGCAGGGAGCCCAGCATGGGGACGGCGATCGCCACCATGGCAAAGAGGGACAAGCTCGATTCGATTGACATAGTTTCTCCCTTCTCCCTACACGCCTACGACGACGAAGACGAACGCGAGGACCGCGATGCCGACGACGGCCCAGGTCTGGTTACCGAGCACCTTGAAGCGCGAACGGGAAACGGAGTTCTCGAGCACGCCGCAGACAACGAAATCGACCAGGCACTTGACAAGGAAGACGACGGCGCCCACGAGAGCGGTGACGCCGATGGTCGCGGGCTCTCCCCAGGGGATGAAGATGGAGGTGAACCAAGCGACGACCACGACCTGCTTCATGCCCATGGCGAGCTTCATCATGGCCAGGGACGGGCCGGAGAGCTCGGCGAGCGGGCCCTCCTGGAGCTCCTGCTCGGCTTCGGCCTGATCGAACGGAAGCTTGCCGAGCTCCATATAGCAGGCGGCCGCGAAGGCGACGCCGGCGAGGATGACGGCGACGACGCTCGAGACGTTGCCCGTAACGATGTGCTGACCCATGGTCGCAATGTCCGTGGAGCCGCACACGATGGCGACGGTAAACAGCGCGATGAGCATGGACGGCTCGATGAGCACGCTCATGAGGAGCTCGCGGATACCGCCGAAGCCCGCGTAGGCGTTGGAGGAATCCACGCCGGACAGCGCGAAGAAGAAACGGGACAGCGCGAGCGCGTACATGATGGTGATGGCGTCACCAAAGACGGGCATGGGGCTCTCGAGCGTGAACATGGGCAGGCCCATGGCGAGCATGAACGACACCGCGAGGAACAGCGGCGGCATGATGCGCAGCACGAAGCTCGAGTCGGAACTCACGGACTCGGGACGCGCCATGAGCTTCGCGAGGTCCCGGTAATCCTGAAGGATGGACGGACCGCGGCGATTGTGCATCTTCGCGCGAATCACACGGGCGAGGCCGGAGAAGAAGGGCGCGACCAGCATGACCACGAGGCCCTGCGCTATCGCAAGAACGATGTTCATAATATCCTCTCCCCTCTCTAGACCATGACCACGGCGAGCACGAGGAAGACCACGAGCGCCGCGACGATGTAGCAGATGTATACGGAGTAGTTGCCGCCCTCGATCTTGGAGGCGAGGCCGGCCAGCTTATCGGCACCCTCGCTCGGTGCATCGACCAGGAAGCGGTCGGGCAGGGGCTCAACGCCCTGGGCGACACCGGTGAGCTTCTGGAACACGTGCGCGATGGACCAGCAGATCTTGGTGCATACCTCGCGCAGGGTGTAGAGCGGGCCCATGAAGAGCTCTACGTCTGACGCGAAGCTCGTGGCGACGACGGGCATGTGCTCGTTGGGCTCGTAGCCGCACGCCCAAGGGTCGGTCTTCTTAGCGGGGGCCTTGGTGCCGAGGCAGGACCTCAACACGAACGCGAGGCCGGTGAGGACCACGAGCGCGATGGCGATCGCGGGGGTGGAGGTGGCGGCACCGGAAATCTCGTTCACCAGAGACACGCCCGAGGTGGCTGTGACGGCGGAACCGGCAAGCACGCTCTGGGCGACGTCGCCCAGAACCGGGGCGATGACGGGAGAGCCGATTCCCAGCACCACGCAGATAGCCGCGAGGAGCATCTGCGAGAACAACATCGGAGCCGGGGACTCCTTGGCGTTCGCGGCCTCCTGGGAACGAGGGCTGCTCGCGAACGAAACGCCGTAGGCCTTCACGAAGCACGTGACTGCCAGGGCACCGGTGATGGCGAGCGCGGCCGCGGAGGCGACGGCGAACACCATGACGACCGGGTCGGAGAGCGTCGAGATGTTGAACAGGGACTGGTAGGTGAACCACTCGGAAACGAAGCCGTTGAGCGGCGGGATGGCCGAGATGGCAAGGGCACCGATGAGGAAGCAGACGGCCGTGACCGGCATGCGACGGAACAGACCGCCCATCTTCTCCATGTTGCGCGTACCCGTGGCATAGAGCAGGGAGCCCGCGCCGAGGAACAGCTCGCCCTTGAACATGGCGTGGTTGAGCGTGTGGTAGAGGGCGGCCATGAGCGCGATCGTCGCGATGACGTCGTTGCTCAGGGCGTGCGCCGTCATGGACGCGCCGACACCGAGCAAGATGATGCCAATGTTCTCGACGGAGTGGTAGGCCAGCAGGCGCTTGATGTCGTGCTCGTGGAGGGCGTAGACGACGCCCAGGACCGACGAGATGGATCCGAAGACCAGGACCATGAGGCCCCACCAGAGCTGGACGCCCGAACCCGCGAGCAGGTCGAGACCGACCTTGAGGATTCCCAGGATGCCGATCTTGATCATGCCGCCGGACATGAGGGCGGACACGTTGGACGGCGCCTCGGGGTGCGCCTGGGGCAGCCAGGAGTGCAGCGGGATGATACCGGCCTTCGCGCCAAATCCGAAGAACGCGAGGACGAAGCACGCGGAGGAGATGGCGGGTCCAAAGTCATGCGTACGGAAATCACTGAAGCTGAAGGAACCGCCCACGCCGTTGGTCATGAGCAGGAAGCTCGCCATGATAAGGACAAAGCCCACGTGCGCGATGACGAAGTAGAGCCAACCGCCCTTGATGGAGTTCTTGTTCTCCTCGATGACGACAAGGAAGTAGCTCGTAAGCGACATGAGCTCGAAGGCGACCAGGAACCAGAACACGTTGTCGGCGGTGATGACGAGCATCATCGAGGCGACGAAGGTGTTCATGAAGAAACCGGCGCGCCCGACCTTGCCCGGGTACTCGTCGAAGTAGGACAGACCGTAGATGAAGCCCGCAAAGGCGAGGATTGAGATGAGGACCACGATCAGGCCCGCAAGGCCGTTGAGCAAGAGCTCGAGACGGGCGAACGGGAAAAAGAAGACCGTGTTGAGGGACGAAACGTCGCCAAGCACGGCCTCGAGGCCCGCGATGAACGACAGCACGGCCGCGACGGCGCCGATCAGGCAGCCGGCGGTCTTGGCGGCGTTATCGGCCTTAATCAGCAGAACCGAGGCGAGCGCACCGATGCACGAGACGGCAAGCGATGCGATAAACAGCGTCATGCTATCCATTGTTTACGCTCCCTTCTGCTTTCTCGGACAGACCCTGGGCCACAGCCGCCACGTCGACGGCAGGGCCGTTCTGAATCGAACGCAGGCGCTTGGCCTCGTCGAGTTCGCGATCTGCCGCGCCGCCCATGACGGTGAGCGCCTTGGTGGGGCAAGCCGCCACGCAGTGCGGACCCTCGGGGTCGAAGGCGCACAGGTCGCACTTGACGGCACAGGTGTACTGGCCGGGCGCCCACGTAAGCAGGCTGCTCAGGGACTTAGGGTACGAAGGCGTCGGGTCGCACATGCCTGCGACACCGGCAATAGACGTGCCGTCCGGATGGATGGCGCCGAAGGGGCACGCGATGGCGCACAGCCTGCACCCGATGCACTCCTGCTCCTTAACGTGGATGCGGTCGCCATCGTGCTCGATGGCGTTCACCGGGCAGACCTCGGCGCAAGGGGCACCCTCGCAATGGTGGCAGGCCAGGGCGGCCGAAATGCCGCCGGTCTTCACGAGCGCCAGACGCGGCGTGTCCTGAAGACCCTGCATCCGGTGGGCATCTGCACAGGCGGACTGGCATGTTCCGCAGCCGATGCACCTCTCCGGGTTGATATCGATGAAGCGGTTCATCCCCACTTCCTTTCAAAATAACGGGCCGGGCGTCCGATGCGCTTGGACGCCCGGCCCAAAAAGCCAACGAAAACGGGACTACACGATTTGGTTCACGTGCGTCTCATCGTCGAACTTGGCGGCGCCGGGCTCAACGTCCTGGGGAGCGGCGGCGTCCACCAGAGCCTGCTTGAGCTCGGTGTACTGACGCTCGACCTCGCCCTCGGCCCAGACCTGGTCGGCGATAGCGTCGACCTGGCAGGCGGAGAACTTGTCCTCGGGCGTATGCGAGACCGGATCGACCTTGTGAATGGTCAGCTCGTTGCACTTGCCGATCCACCACTGGTAGGTCATATAGACCGTGCCCTTATTGATGCGGTCGCTCACGTCGGCGCGGCTGTATACCTGGCCGCGGCGGCTGTGAATCGAGACGATGTCGCCGTTCTTGATGCCGCGCGCCTCGGCGTCCGCGGGATTCATGCGGACAAAGCCGGGCTCGTCGGCAAGCAGTGCCAGCGTCTTGCAGTTGCCGGTCATCGAGCGGCAGCTGTAGTGGCCGACCTCGCGGACGGTGCACAGGATGAGCGGGTACTCATCGTCGGGAAGCTCGGAGGGCGCCTCCCAGTCGTGCGCCATCAGGTTGGCGCGGCCGTCCTTGGTGGTGAACTTGCCACCAGCGAACATGTCGGGCGTACCGTGGTCGTTCACATCGGTGCTCTTGACCGGCCACTGGGCGTAGCCGCCCTCGGGAGCCATCTTCTCGTAGGTCGCGCCCACAAAGTTGGGGCACAGGCTAATGCACTCGTTCCAGATCTGCTCGGTGTTGTCGTAGTGCATGGGGTAACCCATACGCGTGGACAGGTCCGCGAAGATCTCCCAGTCGTGACGGCACTCGCCCTTGGGCGGAACAGCCGCGTCAAAGTGCTGGAAGCTACGGTCGGATGCGGTAAAGACACCCTCGTGCTCGCCCCAAGAGGTGGCAGGCAGGATGACGTCGGCGAGCATGGTCGTCTGCGTCATAAAGATGTCCTGGCAAATGAACAAATCCAGCTCGGAGAGCGTCTTGCGCATACCGGCCGAATCGGGCTCGGTCTGCACCGGGTCCTCGCCGTAGTTGTAGAAGCAGTGCACCTTGCCCTCGTCGACCAGGTGGCCCAGGTCGGTGAGCTTGTAGCCCTCCTCGAGCGGGAGCTTTTCCTCGGGTACGCCCCAAGCCTTGGCAAACTTGGCACGCACCGCCGGGTCGGTGACTTTCTGGTAGCCAGGGTACAGGTTGGGCAGCATGCCCATATCGCAGGAGCCCTGGACGTTATTCTGACCGCGCACGGGCGCGAGGCCGGAATTGGGTTTGCCGATCTGGCCGGCAACGCAGGCGATGGAGGCGATGGTGTGCACCGTCTTCAGGTTCTGCTTCTGCTGGCATACGCCCATGCCCCAGCCAATAATGGCAGAGGGCTTCGCCGTGGCGTACATCTCGGCAGCTTGGTGGATCAACGCGGGCTCGACACCCGTGATGTCCTGTACGGATTCGGGAGTGTAGTTCTTGATGGTCTCCCACCACTCGTCAAAGCCGTTCGTGTGCTCGGCGACGAATTCCTTGTCGTAGAGGCCATCGTTGACCAGACAGTTGGCAAAGGCGTTGAGGAACGCAACATTGCAACCGTTCTTGATCGGAAGGTAGAGATCGGCGATACGCGCGGTTTCGATATGGCGCGGGTCGGCGACGATGATCTTGCAACCCTTTTCTTTGGCTCGCACGATACGCCTTGCGACGATGGGGTGCGAATCGGCAGGGTTATAGCCGAAGAGGAAAATGCAGCCCGCATCCTCCATACCGGGGATGGAGCATGACATGCAACCTGAACCAACCGTGTCCATCAGACCGAGGACAGTAGGGCCGTGTCAAGTACGGGCGCAGTTGTCCACGCTGTGGGTGCCGATGCACGCACGCGTAAACTTCTGCATGACGTAGTTCGCCTCATTGCCGCCGCCTCGCGAAGAGCCGGTGGTCATGACAGCGTTAGGACCATATTCGTCAATTATGGCCTGCATCTTAGATGCGGTGAAATCCAGTGCCTCGTCCCAGCTTACGCGCTCAAGATCCGCGCCCTTAGTGCGGCGGATCATCGGGTGCAGTACGCGAGGAGTCAAGATCTTGGTGTCGTTGATGAAGTCGTAGCCGCTCATGCCCTTAAGGCACAGCTCGCTCTGGTTGGTGATGCCGTTGAGCGGTTCGGTGCCCACGACCTGGCCGTTTTGGACCAGGAGGTTAAACTGGCAACCGGCGCCGCAGTACGGGCAGATCACTTTATGCTTCTCCATGACACCCTCCTTCCTTTCTCTGCTACCGAATGCTCGGTACTTATTTGACAATCATTGGGCCTGTCGCCCGACGCTTACGCCTCGTTTTCGATGGTGGCGCGGGCACGCTCGGCAGTCAGCTCCGCCAGGCGCTCCTCGTCTACCAGGGTGAGGCCCTTGGTCGGGCACGCCTCGGCACACGCCGGGCCGCCGGGACGGTCCACGCACAGGTCGCACTTGAGCACGAAGCTCTTGGTCTGCGAACCCACGCGCACGTCGCCCATCAAGACGGGGACCTGCGTGGTCGCCACACTCACGGCGCCAAAGGGGCAGGCCATGACGCAGCTCTTGCAGCCGATGCAGTTGTCCTCGTTGACGCCGATGCGATGGTTCTTTGGATCAAAGAACAAGGCGCCCGTGGGGCAGGCCTTGGCGCACGGGGCATCCTCGCAGTGATGGCAAGCCACCGGTGCGGAGATCTCGTACGTACGCGTCACGCGCAGGCGCGGCGCGGCGATGTTGCCGGGAATATCGTGTGCCTCGATGCACGCCGCCATACAGGTTTGGCATCCAATGCAGCGTGAAGAATCAGCCACGACTCGTTTATTGCCCATGTTGTTCACTCCCTCCTGAATCCCATGCCGGAGAGATCCTGTCGACGTAGCCCCGGACCGCCCGTGGTCCAGCATCGGCATATCGAGTGCATGCGGCGAAACAGGCACTTCGATAGAATTCCTCCAACGATATACAGGTTAAATATACGCAGTTGCAGGTGGCAAACTTGAGCATAGGCCCTGCAATACGGGTGTATTGCAGGGGTTTTGGCAGGTTGGAATTATTCTCGGATAGCTATAAAGGTGAGTGTATTACATGCGTACGCCTCAGAGATTTTTACGCGCTCTCGTTTTGGATGTACTACGCCTGTATTCGTGTTTATGGTTATCAACTTGAGTGAAATAAAGTAATCGTTATAAGATGCTCAAGTATCGGCACATGCCGCATTTGACCGACTATATTGCACGCTCATTAAGGGGGCCAGTGATGTCATCGACTCAAAAAAGAGCCATCCTGCAGGTGCGCATTCGCGAGGAAGACAAGCAGCATGCCGAGCATCTCTACGATGCCATGGGCACATCGCTCGCCGAGGCTGTCCGCTTATTTGTCGCGCAAAGCATTTTGATGCGCAAGCTCCCCTTTCAGCCGGTCGCCGTGCGCTCAAAGAACGGCACCGCCGCCTATGGATCGCTCAAAGCATATGGTGACCCCAATCGCCGCTCCGAAGAGCGCAATGCCTGGATTGAGTACCTTGCCACAGAAAGCGACGATTCGATTTTGGGTCCCGAGGAAGTAGATATCCATGAGTAGCACCATCATCGACGAGACCGTCATCCTGCGCTACCTGCTTGACGACGACGAGGTTCTGTCACCGCGCGCCGCCAAGGTCATCGCCACGCGCACCGCTCGCGTCTACCCCGAAATCATCACGCGCGTCGTGGTCACACTGCGCGACGTCTATAAGGTTCCCCGCGTTGAGATTACTGCGGCCATGAAGAGGTTGCTCGATGACGTCATGGTCGACGAGCCCACCGTTGTCGCCCTTGCCGTCAAACTCTTTGGCAAGACCCATATGGACTTTACCGACTGCTTCCTCGCAGCCCGAACCGCCATCTACAACGATGATGTCGTGAGCTTTGGCAAGCCCATCATCCAAGGCATGATCGACTACCGCCGCCAGCGCCAAACCGCCGCCGACGCCCGCGACCGCGCCGCCGAAGCCCGCAGCCGAAGCACCGACTCCACCATCGACAAGCTCCGCCACCAATCCCGCCACTAACCGACAGGCAACGGCATCGCCCGCCACTCAGCCCCATCCCCACCTGAGTTGCGGTGAAATAGTTCCTGGATTTAGGCTTATTCGAGCCTTTGGGGGTGCGGACAGAAAGTTGGACCGTGAAGCGGTCCGGACTGGAGGTTCGCATG
>UQRW01000020.1 GCA_900543515.1 uncultured Collinsella sp. | reverse complement strand
CATAGACCTTCTGGTCATGCCGTCCTCTTTGAATGACAAGTTGTCGCTCTGGCGCCCGCGCAGCGTCGACTGGTCCGCCGTTCGTTAGAACGGCGGAACTGAGGGCAGCGTCGAGCTGTTACGCGGTTTGGTAAAACCGCGTAACTACCTAACTACATCAAGTTGCAGACAGCTGCTGCGAAGGCAACGGGGTCCTCGGGGAGGATGCCCTCGACCAGCAGGGCCTGATCGTAGAGCAGACCGGAGTACTGCTTGATCTTGTCGGCGTCGCCTGCCTTCTGGGCAGCGACAAGCTTGGCAAAGACCGGGTGCTTGGCGTTGAGCTCGAGCACGCGCTGGCTCTTGGGCATACCATCGGGCGCTCCCTCGGGACCCTTCTGGAGCACCTTCTCCATCTCGAGCGAAAGCGGGCCCTCGGTGGTGATGCACGCGGGAGCATCGGTCAGGCGCGCAGAGACGGCGACCTTCTCGACCTTGTCGCCGAGCGCCTCCTTCATGGCGCTAAAGAGGTCCTCGTTCTCCTTGGTGGCGTCCTCGGCCTCCTTCTTTTCGTCCTCGGTCGCCAGGTCAAGATCACCGGTCGCGACGTTCTTGAGCTCCAGATGACGATCCTCGACCTCGGGCTCGGCACCGTCGGCCACAGCCTTCTCGGCAGCCTCGCGGGCAGCGTCGTCCTCGTAAATCTTGGGCATATCGGCGGCAATGTACTCACGCATGGCCTGGAAGGTGAACTCATCCACATCCTGCGTCAGTAGCAGCACGTCATAGCCGCGGTCGAGCACGCCCTTTACCACGGGCATCTTGGCCAAGCGCTCACGCGAGTCGCCGGCGGCGTAGTAGATGGCCTTCTGATCCTCGGGCATGCCCTTGGCATACTCGGCTAGGGTAATCATCTTCTGCTCCTTGGCAGACCAGAACAGCAGCAGGTCGGCGAGCTCATCGGCCTTCATGCCATAGCTCGAGTAGATGCCGTACTTAAGGCCGCGGCCAAAGTTCTCAAAGAACTTCTCGTAGGCCTCGCGGTCGTTGTCACGCATATCCTCAAGGTCAGCGGTGATCTTCTTTTCCACACGCTTGGCGATGGCCTTGAGCTGACGGTTCTGCTGCAGCGTCTCACGCGAGATGTTGAGCGACACGTCGGCGGAATCCACGACACCGCGCACAAAGTTGTAGTAGTCGGGCAGCAGGTCGTCGCATTTCTCCATAATCAGCACGTTGGAGCTGTAGAGCGCCAGACCCTTCTCGTAGTCCTTGCTGTACAGATCGAACGGGGCGCGACCCGGCACAAACAGCAGGGCGTCGTACTCGAGCGTGCCCTCGGCGTGGAAGCTGATGGTGCGCGCAGGATTATCAAAGTCGTGGAACGTAGACTTGTAGAACTCGTCGTAGTCCTTCTGCTCAACATCGGAGCTGCGCTTTTTCCAAATCGGCGTCATGGAGTTGATGGTCTCGAGCTCCTGGTAGTCCTCGTACTCGGGCTTGTAATCGTCGCCGACGTCCTCGGGCTTGGGTTTCTGGCGGCTCTTGGACACCATCATCTGAATCGGGTAGCGCACATAGTTGCTGTACTGCTGAATCAGGCTCTTGAGACCCCACTCGGTCAGGAAGCGATCGTAGGTCTCGGCCTCGCCGTCGGCATCGAGCTTCTCGTTCTCGCGCAGCGTCAGGATGACATCGGTACCGTGCTCGGCGCGCTCACCGTCCTCGATGGTGTAGCCCTCAAGACCGTCGGATTCCCACACATGGGCGACATCCTCGCCATAGGCGCGGCTGACGACCTTCACATGGCTGGCGACCATAAAAGCCGAGTAGAAGCCCACGCCAAACTGGCCGATGATGTCGACATCCGAACCCTGCTGCTCGGCGTTCTCGGTCTTAAACTCCTCGGAGCCGGAATGGGCGATGGTGCCCAGATTGCGCTCCAGCTCCTCGGCGGTCATGCCAATGCCGTTATCCGAGATGGTAATGGTGCGGGCGTCTTTATCAAAGGAAACGCGAATAGCCAGGTCGCCCTGGTCGATCTTGACGCTCGGATCCTGCAGGCTCTTAAAGTTGAGCTTGTCGACGGCGTCGCTCGCGTTAGAGATAAGCTCGCGCAGGAAGATTTCCTTATTGGTGTAGATGGAGTTGATCATGAGGTCGAGCAGTTTTTTGCTCTCGGTCTTAAATTGACGCATGTGCAGTCCTTTCGCGCTACCCCCGTCCGCAAAAACGGCCCGGTCGCCCGAGCCGAATCGCAGACCTGCTATGTTCAGACTTAGATTTTATAACCCATTAGCGCGCATATATACATACGGAATCGAAAAACTGTATGTCTAAGCGCTCCGATGCGCCAATTGCCAAGGAGTGTCCCCAGCTGCCGGCAGAAAAGGAACGTCCCTATCTGCCATCTACGCGCTTGGCCATCCAGACATGGGGCTGGCCCTCGTCTTCGTAATCTACCGGGGCAATCTGCGTGTAGCCCGCCTTTGCATAGAGCGGCAGCACGTATTCCTGCGCATGCAGCTTAATAAGCTTAGCGCCGGCATCGCGTGCACACGAAGCACTGGTATCGACGATCGCACTCGCCAGTCCGCGACGACGCATAGCCGGCAGCACGGCGACGCGCCCCATAATGTAGGTCTCCCCCGCCGCAACGCCTTCGTCCATGTCGCATGCCGGCAACACCGGGGCCTCTGCGTCAGCCACGCGCTCAAGCTCTTCGGGAAACACGCGCGAGCAACCGGCAAGCTCGCCGTCTACATAGAGCGTCACATGAATGCAGCTCTGATCCTCGTCGATAGCGTCGAACTCATTCTCGTAGCCCTGCTCGTCTATAAAAACGACGCGGCGCACCAACGCCGCGTCATCAAAGCATCCCGTCTTAAGTTGGATATCCATGGCTGCCCTTTCATTCAATGCGAACGTTAGGGACAGGTATTAGCGAAAATGAGCTCCGCGCACGCTAAACTTCGCGCGAGCCTTCGCCAGGCAGTCGTAATGACCCACGTTATGGGCATCGCTCGCGATGAAGCTGTACAGGTTCTGATCGAACAGGCGCTGTGCCGGCTTTTTCTCGCGACCAAAGCGACCGCCGGCAATAAAGTCCGCCGAAGCCTGCAGCTTGCAGCCCATATCGACCAGGCGCTCCGCCACGCTTACATCCTTTTGAACCGCACGATAGCGCTCAGGATGAGCGATAATCACCTGGTAACCACGGCACTGCAAATCGTAAATCGTGTTCTCGTACTCTCTAAACGCATACGCATCGGCATGCGTCGAAAGCTCGAGCAGAAACTCGTTGGTCCCATCGAAATGCAAGTGCTCCGCGGCATCGATACCAAGCTCAACGAGCTTTCGATGGTTGACCTCGAAGCCCATCTGGAGCGGAAAACCGTCAGCGTTATCACGCAGCAGCTCAAAGGCATCCCACATCTTGTCGTAATCAAAATAGGGATCACGGCAGTGAGGAGTGCAAACGATTCTGGTTACACCGGCCCGCTTGGCAGCCTCGAGCATCGCCAAGCTCTCATCGAGATCGGCGGCGCCGTCGTCTACACCCGGCAAGATATGGCAATGAATGTCACGCATAGGTCAGCCTTAATCAACTAAACGTTTGCTCGGTTGGTGAAGATGCCCTTTTTGGAAGTCCCCTGATCGTCGGAGCCCTTCTTCACCTTCTTACCGTCCTTGGTGTAGTAGGAGTAGTAGTACTCGCTGGTCTCGGTCTCGCAGTAGTTCATAACGGTACCGATGAGCTTGACCTTCTCGGACTTCTTAAGCTGACCGATGGCGTTGAGCGCCTCCTCGCGCTTGGTGAAATCCTCACGCACGACAAAAAGCGCACCGTCGGTCAGACTTGCGATCTCGGCAGCATCGATGAAGGTGCCGACCGGGGGAGCATCAAAGATGACGTACTGGAACTTGGCGGACAGTGCCTTTACCAGCTTGGCAAAGCGGTGAGAGACGATGATGTCGGCAGGATTGGGAATATGCGGCTCGGCATCGAGGAAGTAGAAGTTCTTCTGACCCGTCTCGACAATCGCCTGGTCAATAGAAACCTGCTCGGAAAGGACTGCATAGAGTCCGCCGCGGGAGCGGACGCCGAGCATATCGGCAAGGGACCTGCGACGCATATCAGCCTCGACCAGCAGGACGCTCTTGCCGCTCGTGGCGATAGCCTGGGCAAGGTTGATGGAAACCGTAGACTTGCCCTCGTTGGGAATCGAGGACGTGACGGTAATGGTGCGAATGGGGTCGTCCACGCTCGCAAAGCGGATGTTGGCCAGAAGGGTCTTGGCGGCATTCTGTACAACGAGCTTATCGGTGTTCTTTGCCTTAGCCATGCCTATTTACCACCTTTCATAGCCGGAATTCGGCCAACAACGGGAATGCCCAGGAGCTCTTCTGCCTCTTCGGCACCGCGGATGCGGGTATTGAGCATGTCTGCCAAAACGACATAGGCAACTGCGATAAAGTTACCGGCGAGGAACGCGACAGCAACGTACAGCATACGCTTGGGACCGCTGGGGGCTTCGGGGGTCTTAGCCTCGTCGATAACGTTGATGCTCTGGGCAGCGCCGACGTTCTGAGCGACCGTACTCACCGAGCTGGCCATGGCCTTTGCGACCTTAGCCGTCTCCTTGGCATCGGTGCCGGTAACCGAAAGCGTAATGACACGCGTGGTGGTCTCGGAGGAAACAGACACCTTGTAGTCATCCAGATCGGTGAGGCCCAGTTCATTGGCTGCGCCGCTCTTAACGCTATCGCTATCCAGCAGCGTGGCGATATCGTTGGAAAGCATCTGACTCGCCGAGAGATCGTTGTAGCTCATCTGACCGCTATCGTCGGTCTTGGCGAGAATGTACATGCTCGTCGTCGCGGTATAGGTGTTGTCCATCGCAACGAAGGACACGATGCCCATGGCGATCGCGCAGACCACCGGAAGGGTGATGACCAGCTGAAGGTGCTTCTTCAGCAGCTGGAACAGTTCGAGAAGGGTCATGCAGCTTGCCTTTCATTTCCCCAGTTCGGATTGACAAAACTGTCCGTATGTTATCGCATCTTTTTACCGAGACCAAACTCTATACATAAGAAACAGGCTCTCCTGTAAAAATGTCGGAAGCAATCGTAAAATTGCACAACAACGCCGCACCCGAAAGTCAAATGCGGCGTCTGCATCAATATCTATGTTATATCGCTATGCGAATGGCTCGTCCTGCTGTATGGGAAACGTCACCGTAATGGTGGTTCCCACGCCCAACTCGCTCGACAGATCGAGCGTGGCGTGATGATACAGGGCCGCATGCTTGACAATGGCAAGCCCCAGACCGGTTCCGCCGCGCGCCTTGGACCTACTCTTGTCCACGCGATAGAACCGCTCAAATACCTTGCCCTGTTCTTCAGGCGCGATACCGATTCCCGTGTCGGCGACCGCAAGGAACGGATGGCCTTCGTCGTTGGTGCCGCACTGCAGCGTAACCGTACCGCCGGGTCGATTGTAGCGGATGGCGTTGCTTGCCAGATTATAGATGAGCTCGTCAATCAAGCGCGACACGCCCTCGATGACCACAGGCTTGGTCTCATGACTTATCGTCACATTCGCCTGACGGGCGACCTGTTCAAGACGCTGCTCGACCGCGTAGATGGCACGCGAGAGCTCAATAGGCTCCGTGGACCCAATGGGCACCGCCTCGCCCTCAGCTGCACGCTCGGCCTCGTCCAAGTTAGACAGCGTAAGGATATCGTTGACAAGCGCTGCCAAGCGGCCCGCCTCACGATAGATGCGACCGCCAAAGTTGCGCAGGTCGCCCTCGCCCTCGACCATGCCGTTTGCGATGAGCTCGGCATAGCCCGAAATCGCCGTAAGCGGCGTCTTGAGCTCATGGGTGATATTCGCCGTGAACTCGCGGCGCATACGGTCGTTGTCCGCCAGCACCGCCATTTGGCGCTTGAGCTCCTGGCGCTGCGACTCAATACGCTCAAGCATGGGGACCATCTCGGCATAGGCGTGCTCATAGCTACGGCGTGGGTGGTCCAAATCCACCTCTTGCAAAGGCGCGATGATGGCACGGGACTCGCGGCGCGCCATAAAAAACGAGAGTACCGCACCCGCTGCTGCGATAAGCAGCATCGGCGCCACCATCGACAGCAAAATCGCCGCAACGCCAGGCTGGGCCTGCGCCAAGCGGACAACCTGGCCGTTATCAAGGGCGACGGCGCGATACAGCATAATCTCGTCGAGCGTAGAGCTTGCGCGCTCCGCGGAACCCGAACCACTCTCAAAGGCCTCGATGACCTCGGGGCGATCGCCATGGTTGGGCAGTGTGGAAGGCGGCGCCTCGTTGTCGTAGGCAACCGATCCATCCTTGTTAATCAGCGTGATGCGCAAGTCCTCTCGATCGAGGCTACGCAAGAACGGGATGGGCTCCTGCTGCTCGTCGAGGGCGGCAGCAATGAGCTCGGTTTCTTGCGCCAGGTTGGCACTCGTGGCATCCGCCAAGGTGTTTTGCACAAAGAACGCACCCAGCACCGTAAACGCCACGATAACCGCCATGGCGCAGACAAAGATCGTCACAAAAACGCGGTGCGACAGCGTATGTTTTCCCTGGGGGGCGAAGACCACGGGTTACTCCTCCGATGCGGTGGCCGCGGTGTCGTCACCTTCGGCACCATCACCGGCAGAAGGCTCGGCCAAGCGGTAGCCCACGCCGCGCACGGTCTCGATGGCGCTGGCATGCTCGCCCAGTTTTTGGCGAAGCGTCTGCACGTGCACGTCAACGGTGCGCGAACCGCCGTCGAAGTCCCAGCCCCACACGCTCTGCAGCAACGACTCGCGGGTAAAGACCACGCCGGGCTTGCGCATGAGGTACTCGAGCAGGTCGAACTCGCGCAGGGTGAGCTTAAGCGACTCGCCGGCAACAGTCACCTCACGATGGCTGGGCGAGAGCACGATGTCGCCCACGCTGAGCACATCGCTTGCCTGTTTGACCATGCCGCCGCGACGCAGCAGTGCGCGGCAGCGGCTGGCGAGCTCCATGAGCGAAAACGGCTTAGTCAGGTAATCGTCGGCACCGCCATCGAGCGCCATCACCTTGTCGAGCTCGGTATCCTTGGCGGTAAGCATCATGATGGGCACCGTCGCCGTCAGGCGATCGGCACGCAGTCGACGCATAATCGCCAAGCCATCGGTATCGGGCAGCATGATGTCGAGCAGGACGGCATCGGGTACCCGTCGCGCCACGGCAGCCTTAAACTCACCGTCGCACGAAAAGCCTTCGGCCTCAATCCCCTGCTTGCGCAGCGCATAGACCGTCAAATCCCTGATGTTGTCATCGTCCTCGACGTAATAGATCATGTTGAACCCCTTTGCGGCCGGCATGACCGCATCTTAACCCTAAAGGTACCTTTACTAGATGGTATCAGCCAAAACGCCCCGTCAAATAATCCGCCGTGCGCGGATCGGTCGGATTCTTGAAGAGTTGCGCGGTGGGCGCGTGCTCCACCAGCTCACCCAGCAAAAAGAATGCGACCGAATCGGAGATACGCGCCGCCTGCTGCATATTGTGCGTAACGACCACGAGCGTGCAGGTCTCTTTGAGCTCGCAGGCCAGCTGCTCCACCACCAGCGTCGATACGGGATCGAGTGCCGAGGTCGGCTCGTCCATCAGCAGAATGTCGGGCTGCACGGCAAGTGCGCGGGCGATGCACAGGCGCTGCTGCTGGCCGCCCGAAAGACCCAGACCCGACTCTTTGAGCTTGTCCTTGGCCTCGTCCCACAGGGCGGCGCGTCGCAGGGAGTCTTCGACCAGCTCGTCGAGCACGACGCGATCGCGCACACCCATACCGCGCGGCCCATAGGCGACGTTGTCGTAGATGCTCATGGGAAACGGGTTGGGGCGCTGGAACACCATGCCCACGCGCTGGCGAAGGCGGCAGATGTCGTAGTCGCCCAGGATATCTTGACCATCGAGCGCAATCTTGCCCTCGATTCGGCAGTCCTTGATGCCGTCGTTCATGCGGTTAAAGCAGCGCAGCAACGTGGACTTTCCGCAGCCCGAAGGCCCGATGAACGAGGTAATCTGCTTGTCGCGGATCTTGATATTCACATCCTTGAGCGCATGGTGGTCGCCATAGAACAGGTCGAGGCCCTCAACATCGATTCGCGTCGGCGAGGCGGCAAGATCCTCTGCCGTGGGGCGAGTCGCATCCCCAACCTCGCGCTCGTGCGCGGCCTCGGCCTGCGCTTTCATGAGTTCTTCAAGCTCCGTGGGCTCCACAGCCGCAGCAGCCGTCATACCGCATACCTCCACATCGATATCAATTCAGCAGTATCGATAGTAGGAATCGCGGCTCATATGCACGTGAGCGCATTGTCAAGTGTTTGTAAGGGCACGCTGGCTATGCGGCGGGCAGCTCGATGGTGAATATCGTGTGTTCGGGCGTCGATTCACATGCAACGGTACCGCCGTGCGCGCATACGATCTCCTTGGCGATGGCAAGCCCCAGTCCAGCGCCGCCGCGATTGGTCGCACGCGCCGCATCCAGGCGATAGAACTTCTCAAAGATCACCTTGAGCTTAGCCGCAGGGATGGGATCGCCCTGATTGATAAAGCGCACGCGCACGCCACCGTCGCCCAAACGCCTGGCCTCGATCGTAATTGTCGAGCCTTCATAGCTATAGGCAACGGCGTTTTTCATGATGTTATTGAATACGCGAGCCATCTTGTCGCCGTCCACGAGCACCGTCAGGTCCTCGCAGATATCAACCTGGGCTTCCTTGCGCTGTTCGTTGAGAATGGGATAGAACTCGTCGGCCACCTGCGCCAGCAATAGCCCCAAATCGACGTAAGCGCGGGTGAGCACGATATCGTGGAAATCAAAACGCGTGATGTCGAAAAACTCCTCGATGAGCGCGTCGAGCCGATGGGCTTTGTCGAGCGCCACGCCCGTAAAGCGTGCACGCTGCTCAAGCGGCAAATCGGGAGCCTCCTGCAGGAGCGAAAGATAGCCCACCACGCTGGCAAGCGGCGTGCGCAGGTCGTGCGCCAGGTACGTAACCAGGTCATCTTTGCGATGCGATTCGTCGCGCAAGGCCTGTTGAACCTTACGCTCGCAATCGCGCGCCCGGTTGAGCGCACCCTCGACCTCGAGAAAGTCGCCGTCGATGGTATCCCACGTGTCGGGGTTGTCGATCAGACGGTCCTGAATACGGGCGGCGATCACGCGGTCGGCACGCTGCTCGCCTTGCTCATAACCCTGGTAATACAGGGCACGCCCGCAAAAGAACAGGACACACACGGCGAGTGCCAGCACAAAGCCGAGCATGTTGAACACAAAGGCGGCATTAAAGAACACGGGCCCGCCAATACCGCCAAGCGCCATGGCCCCGATCGCCAGCGTAGTCGTCCACGCGGCACCGCCGATTACCACGCAGCGGCGAACGATTTCAAATCGATCGATCAGCAAGAAGCTAATGAGCAGAACTGCCAGGATACCAACGATATTGTCAATGCCAATGAGTAGCAGACTCAGCAAAAAGAGCAGCACCGTCGCAAGCGCACGGTTGTCGACGACCGCCCTTATGTATTCAAAGAGTCGATCGGGCACCTCGAATACCCGCCTATCGTCTTTTGTCATATCCACTTCCCCACCATCAAAGGCGTTATTCGATTATGTAGCCAACGCCCCAGACGTTTTTGATAAAGCGCGGCTTTTGAGCATCGTCGCCGATCTTTTCACGCAGATGGCGGATGTGCACCATCACCGTATTGTTGGAGCCGGGCATAAAATCCTCGTTCCACACCGCGCGGAACAGGTCCCCCACGGCCACCACGCTGCCACGATGCTCGACCAGATACAGCAAGATGGAATACTCGATGGGCGTGAGGCGCACCGGTGCACCGTCCACCGTCACACAACGAGCGTCGCGGTTGATCTCGAGGCCGTCGAGCTGGATGGTCGGCGACTCGACCGCCTGTGCGCGGCTGTCGTAGCTAGTGTAACGACGGAGCTGAGCATGAACGCGCGCAATGAGCTCCAGCGGACGGAACGGCTTGACCACGTAATCGTCTGCGCCCAACGAGAGGCCCTCGATCTTGTCATGTTGGGCATCGCGCGCCGTCAGCATAATAACGGGATAGGTATGGCTAGCGCGGATGGTGCGCAGCAGCTCAAAGCCGTCGATATCGGGCAGCATGACGTCCAGCAGCGCCAGATCGAACTCCTGCTCCAAAATCGCCTTGGCAGCATCTGCGCCGCTATAGGCAATCTGCACATCAAAGCCCTCTTTTGTAAGGTAGATACCGACCAGGTCGGCGATGGCCTTCTCATCATCAACTACCAAAATGCGCTCGTTCATGCGTGCTCCTCTCGCGCTCCATTATGCCCGAGGCAGTGTGCGCCACACACAACAAGCGCGGGCGATTAAGTCGACCTTAAGCACCTATATGTCCGTTCGGACGCAGACATGGGCCGCGCACGCCCGCGCACTGATTGTCCGCGCCGGTAAACGATATACTTTGAACTCTAAAGAGACCATCCCGTCGAAAGCGAAATCTGTGAAGACCCTTAGTTCTCTTGTAAAGCGCTCCGCGCAACTGACCACCGGCATTGCCTGCGCTCTCGCCCTTGCTGCCGGTGCGCCGTCTATCGCCAATGCCCAGGTGCTTACGACCGATATCGTTTGCGGTAAGACCGCCGACGCCCGCGGCATCACGGCCGATAATCTGCCCGATATCGATGCGACCAACGCCATCGTCATGAGTAAGGACGGTTCCATCTATTACGCCCGCAGTGCCGACGAGCAGGTCAAGATCGCCTCAATCACCAAGGTCATGACCGCAATCTTGACCATCGAGAACTGCAAGATGGACGAGAAGGTCACGGTGAGCAGCGCCGCGGCAACCGTGGGCAATTCGACCGCCGGCCTGCTCGAAGGCGACGAGCTCACAGTGGAACAGGCCCTGCGCGGTCTGATGATTCCCTCGGGCAATGACGCCGCCATCGTGCTTGCCGAGCATGTGGGCAAAAAGATCGACCCCAAGACCAAAGATGCTGAGGCCACGTTTGTCAAGGCCATGAACGAGCGCGCTAAAGAGCTCGGCTGCACGGGAACTCTTTTTGAGAATCCGCACGGTCTGGACTTTGATGAGTGGGCCGGCGACATGCACTCGACCGCGCACGATGCGGCCCTGATGATGCAGGAAGCAATGAAGAGCGATGCGTTCCGCGAGATCGTGGCGAGCGATGATTCCTGGATTGAGGTTACAGGCGCCGATGGCTCCGACCACTCACATTCAATGGATACGCACAACGAGCTGCTGGGGCAGGACGGCAATATCGGCGGCAAGACCGGCACTACCGACGATGCCGGCTACTGCTTTACGGCAGCCTACGACCGCGATGGCGACGAGACCTATACCGTCGTTTTGAACTCCAGCACCAACGACCAGCGCTTTGCCGACACGGCCGCCCTTGCCAACTGGTACTACGGCCACAAGGTGACGGTTGCGATCGCCAACACGCAGGAAAAGACCGCCAACGGCAACCCGCTTATGGCGCGCATTGGCCAAACCGACTGGACGGATAAGACAATCGACGCCACACTCGCCGATCCTACGGCGCAAGCGACCGTGTTTTCCCTTGCCGGCGAGGTGACCGAAAAGGTTAGCTACGACGATCTTTCGGGCACGGTGCATGTGGGCGACAAGGTGGGCAGCGTTACTCTCAAGCAGGACGGCACCAAAATCGCCGTTATGGACCTGGTTGCCGACGAGGAAGGCGCAGGGCCGAATCCCATTGAATGGATACTCGTGAAGCTCGATCGCTTGGGCCGCCGCATCGACAACCGCCCGCTTGCGGCAGAGAGCGAGACCGTAGCCAAGGCGCCCAAGGCGTAGGGCCGGAGCGATATCACATCGAACCAAATGAGGCGTCCAACGGGGCGCCTCATTTTTGAGGGTTCGAATCCCCAGCTAACGTGGTTCAACTAAAAAAAAGGGCCCCAAATGGGACCCTTCTTTCAAGTCATACTGGCGGAGAGCTGGGGATGTCCGGGCATGCTACGCATGCCCTCCGGCTTCAAAGCCTGGCGGCTTTTCGCCCACGGGCTACAAACGCTTTCGCGTTTGCTTAACGCCCGTGCCCTCTCGGGTTCGAATCCCCAGCGCCCTTTCTCGATAATAAAAAAGGGCCCCCGATGGGACCCTTCTTTAAAGTTAAACTGGCGGAGAGCTGGGGATTCGAACCCCAGATGCCCTTTTGGGGCATACTCGCTTAGCAGGCGAGCACCTTCGGCCTCTCGGTCAGCTCTCCGTAACAGCCGTTTTATAGTAACCAAACAGCCAAGGATGGGCAAGAGGAATTTTGGAGCGATTCCAATTTGCCAGTAGACGCCTCAGTCAATCATCTCAATCTGTAACAGTTACAGGCCGAATCTTCGTCCAGATGTTACAGATTTAGACAAACAGTCAGCGCCATCCGCAAATGTCTCAATCTGAAACACCTGCATACCGTAATCCCCTCTAGATGTTACAGATTGAGACAAAGATACGGGGGCAACCCCAGCGGCGGCGTCGATGCCTCCAGTCTTTATTAGTCCGCTCGAACGGTCTCTAACAGATAATCGCGCATGTACGGAATTGCAAACGAAACACAGCCATAGCCCGCGGGCTCAATCAACCCCGCATCGATCAGACGCTTGCGATATGACCCAACTTTGTTCGCCGACAAACCCATCTTCTTGGCGATATCGCCGTTGGCGATATCGACGCCCTCGCATTGAGCCATCGCCGCGAGATACTGAAACTGCCGTTCCGACACCCTGCGCAGCGCTGGGGCAATCACCATAGCATTAAAGCTATCAAGAGCCGCCTGGATACCCTTACGAGCCGCCTCTTCGCTCACGCTCTCCGCCCCACTGCGCGCAGCAACCTGCCAAGCGTAATATCCGACCAGCTGGACCATAAAGGGATAGCCTGCCGAAGCTTTTGTTAATAGCTCAGCGGCACCTTTGTCGAGCTCCTTGCCCGCTCGTCTCATCGTATCCTCAAACGATCCGCCAACTTCAAAATCGGAAAGCCGAGTAAGTTCAACATGTTTGGCTCGCTGAAGGAACGTCAACGTATCATCCACCACCACGCCATCTACCGATGTCGGCAGCCCGGCGAAAGCGAAAGCGACATTCGCTCCTTGGCGGATCAAGAGCTGCATCTCATTGCCTAGCTCGCGCATTTCCTCAGTTGAGGCATCCTGGATCTCGTCGAGCGTAATGAGCAGACCACCGCGCTTCGCAGCATCGTACATCGCCTCGCCCAGATGAGAGGCCGACTTCGACATCTCCATGGAGCCAAGGCTGACCCCTAAAATCGATGGGGAAATCGAGATTGATTCAAGACGAACGTTTCGCTGCAGAGCCTCGAGGATTCTATTGCAAAAACCAGCATTGGAGGCAACGTCAACGACCTCGAATCCTTTTTTGCGTGCAAGGTCACCCAATGCATTAAGGAGCACCGTTTTACCTGTGCCTCGGACGCCCGAGATGCGCATGAGTCGATCGGGGGCACCAGGACCATTCTCAAGAGCCTCGGCAAAGTCATCCAAAACAGTGTCCCGTCCGATAAGCTCAGGCGGATTCATGCCCGCCGTTGGCTTAAAGGGGTTAACAGCTTTCGTCATTCTGCCCTCCTCTGCTAGTTTTAACAACTTTAACAAAGTTTAGCAACTTTAGCAGAGTTTAACAGTTTTAGCAGGCTCGGCGGCTTTATGCCTTACCAATCCTGCCGGGTCCTCCCGCCCGCGCCGATACAAATAGCGCGGTGCGGCCCCTCTATATCGCCCCTACCCCAGCGAGCGGTTGAGGGAGCCAAGCTCGTCGTTGCCCATGGTGCGCCACATTTGGAAGATGCAACCGCGTGCCAGGAAAAAGAAGCCGTTGTCGACCAGTTGAACAGCGGCATCTGCCAGCTGATTCGTCACGGCGGACACTGGCGGCAGCTCGAGTCCAGCCTTGTGGATGGTCTCGACCGCTTCTTCGAACGTCGGAGGCTCGCTGACGCCCATCTCGTTCATAAGGCCCTGCATTTCTTCCAGCGCGCTGCTGCCCGACTCCTCGCCGCGCGGCACCAGACGGTAACAAGCCAGCGCCAGGTCGAGTTGATCGCAATTCCAATAGGCAAACGCCAAGCGATAGAACAGGTAGCCGATTGCAGAACGATCGCTGGCAATACGTAGGCCGTGGCGCGCCACCTCGATAATCTCGTCATAGCGCTCCAGACGCGCAAGCACGTTGATGAGCGCAAAGTGCGATTGCATGGACGAGCGCGCCAGATCGTAAAGATGGCGCACCTCGGGCAGCGCTCGTTCAAAGTCCTCTTGCTCGGCGTAAAAGCTGCAGATCTCGTGCTGGGCAAAGTACAGCGCATCGGGCGCACGAAGGATTCGCACAGAGCGGTCTTCTTCCAACACCGGTAGCACCATGCGCACCAGCTGGTTATCGCAAAACTGCGTTTGAACCGGACCTGTCGCCAAAAGCTCGGCGACGGCGCACTTAGCCTCCAACTCCTCGACAAGACGAGAAAAGCCTTCAAAAGCACCTGTACGGTCGACTTTTGCCTGCTCGCGCAATTCAACAACACGGGCCACGTATGGGTCGTCGTCCTCTTCCATGACCTCCAACTCGTCAGCCGTATCGGCAAGCAGCAGATCGCGCAGCGCCGGCGGCAGCGTGCGATGGTCATCACGCGGACGAGCATGAACCTCCGCAGGCTCAATCGTCTCCGGAGCGGTTGACTCATACGCCTCAAGTACACGCTTGCACGGCATATCGTCCATGTCCATGCTCTCAAGATCCTTGGCGACAGGCACGCAATCGGCCAGATAGGCCGCACGCCCAAAGAAATACGTTGCAACAACGCGCTCGCCCTGCTCACTGTCGGGAGCAGCAATCTGCACATAGCAGCGCGTGATGCAGGCGCCCGCGGCAAAGCAAGCCGCCGCGAGTGTAAGCACAATACGCGCATCGTGCTCAGTGGCCCATGCTGCGCGCTTAGGCTCATCCACCTCACGCCAGGCGTCATCTTGAGCATCGTATTCGCGCTGCGGCATAGCATCGACAACCGTGCGGCCAAATCGCACCAACATGATGCCCTCGGCGACGTTCGCTCGATAGGTGTAGTCGAGCCGCGTGACCACGTTGAGCGCCTCTACGATACGTGCAAAACGGGTGCGAACGTCCCACTCGCCACCCGGCTGGCACGCAACCGTCCCCGGCTTGGCCCACGGGTTGTCATTCGACAGCGTTTCGAGCAAGCGAGGAACGTCGTCTGTCGTCTTGCTGATATGCCATAGATCAAAGAGCGAGCAGCCCTCAAAGCTTGGCGACGAGGCAACGGGGCCCAACCCTGCCCCAATACGCTCAAGGATGCCCGATAGGCGGTTCAGGCGGCACTCGATGGCAAGCAGGGCATCGATCTCGTCCTGGTCCAGCAGGCTACGATCAAAATTGAGATAGAAGAGTCTCGAGCGATCGATGCGCGCCAGGCTCATTTCGGTTTTGGCCGCGATGGTGCGCAGGCGAGGCAGATCAACTTCGCCCATCAAAGCGGCGGCATAGCGCTCAATGCCACTTGGATTATCTGTATGGTCAATGCGGTAGAGCAATGTTTCGATTGCATCGGGCAGCGGTGTGGAATCAAAACCCAGCAGCACCTCAACCGGCTCGGGGAGTTTTACAAGTTTGATCTTGTCGACGGCATTTTTCATGCCCTCGTCGAGGCCGTCACCGTCTGCCGTGCCTGAGACAGCGTTTTCAGAATCGGCGAATATCACGTAACGCAAGAACATCGAGGCCATGAACTCGCCGTAGCGAAGGCTGCGCGTCGAATTCCACGTCTCGCGATCGGATTGTTCGCGCATGGGGCCTTCGGGAGAGCCGATGACTCGCGCCCGGGAGCGCATCGTCCCATCGGTGCCCCTGACCGCAATCTCACCGACGCTGGAATCGGACTCGTCAAGGACCAGTTCCATGTCGGGATCGTTGGGCAGCGGAGCCTCGCTGACGGGGCGGTCCACCTTGTACACCTCACCCGAAACGCTTACGTAGCCCAAAAGCGACACATGACTTTTGCCAACGAACTCGACGACATAACAAGATTCATGCTGATCCTCGCCAAAGAGTTTCCAGACCACGCCATATGAGCGTCCCGCAGGCTGCTCGGGTATCGCCGGAAAGCGCTTCTTGGGATCGAGAAACCTGAGCTTGTATGTCGGACGCTCTGCCACGAAATATCACCCTGATCGGTCGTTGAGAGAAGGAGTGGTCGCGGATGGGCCGCGATACCTACTCGGAATCTTACACGAGTCGACAGGAAATCGTCCCTTTGGACGAAAGCACTCAAGCTGGCGTAAAAGAAAAGCCCCCGTTGCCGGGAGCTTTAATCTCAAATGGTGCGGCGTATAGGATTCCGCGCATCCGCTGCGCGGATCCGCACCGGCTTCGCCCGCCTGCCGGCGGACTCGCCCGCTCGCTGAAAACGCTCCGCGTTTTCTTGACGCTCGCGCCTCGAACGAGGTTCGAATCTCCGCAATGCCCCCGTAAAGGAAAAGCCCCCGTTTCCGGAGGCTAAAAACTCAATTGGTGCGGCGTATAGGATTCGAACCTATGACGTTCTGATTCGTAGTCAGACCCTCTATCCAGCTGAGGTAACGCCGCAGCGCAAGACATATAAAACCACTTTAGCTTATTGGAGTCAAGCACAATCTCAAACTTTTTTGTGGAACGCAGTTTTGTCATGCTGCTCCGCATATACCGCTGTTCCCCGTACGATCGATTGGCTTTTCGATCACGTCAAACTTAGCATCAAGTTCCCTCAGGAGCGATCTCACCCGCTGGGCGCAATCATAATCGGCAAACGAGATGCTCAACATGCGCGCGACCTGGTTGGAAGTCCCAACTCCATAGAAGTGCTCCAGCGCCACAAGTCCCTCGTGCGTCACAAAGGTCTCGACCACATGCGGCGACTCCTCAAAGCACCATTGCGTCAACGGACCCTCACTCGTCTGCCGAACCACCAGGCCGCCCATGCCAGACGGCTCACACGTTACAAGCAGGTACTCCCCGCCCTCGTCGCTCTCAAACAAAACCACCCGATCATCAAACAGCTCCATCGCGTCCCCTTTCTCTCGCTCTTATTTAGCAAAAGCATAGCAGGTAGATGGCTGTATACAGAACAGTTGTTCGTGTGTTTTCTATTGAGCTGTCCGCACGGCATGGTATGGACCTGCGCACGAAATAGGGCGCCCCCGAAGGAGCGCCCTTGCATATCCCCTATGCAGCCGAGTTACGCGACCGGCTCGATCTTCTCGAGGCCGCCCATGTAGGGACGCAGAACCTCGGGGATCGTGATGGTGCCGTCGGCGTTCTGGTAGTTCTCCAGAATGGCAGCCATGGTACGACCAGCCGGCAGGCCGGAACCGTTGAGGGTGTGCAGGTAGCGCGAGCCCTTGAAGTTCTCGGGGTCGCGATACTTGATATTGGCGCGGCGGGCCTGGAAGTCGCCGCAGTTGGAACAGGAGCTGATCTCCTTGTAGGCGTTGTAGCTCGGCAGCCAGACCTCGACGTCGTAGGTCTGACGGGCAGAGAAGCCCAAGTCGCCGGTGCACAGGCTAATCACGCGATACGGAAGGCCCAGCTGCTGCAGCAGGTACTCGGCCTCGGCGGTCATGCTCTCGAGCTCCTCGTCGGACTCCTCCGGCTTAGCGAACTTGACCATCTCGACCTTGTCGAACTCGTGCTGACGGATGATGCCGCGGGTGTCGCGACCGGCGGAACCGGCCTCCTCGCGGAAGCAGGGGGTGAAGGCGGTGTAGCGGCGCGGCAGAGTGTCGGCATCGAGGACCTCGCCGGCGTGTAGGTTGGTAAGCACGACCTCGGCGGTGGGGATCAGGAAGTTGTCGCCCGAGACGTGATAGGCGTCATCCTCGAACTTGGGCAGCTGGCCCGTACCGAACATGGTCTGACGCTTGACGACGATGGGCGGCCACCACTCCTTAAAACCACGGCTGGTGTGCGTATCGAGGAAGAAGTTGATGAGGGCGCGCTCCAGGCGGGCGCCGGCGCCACCGAGAACGGTAAAGCGGCTGCCGGAGAGCTTATTGCCACGCTCGAAGTCGAGGATGTCCAGATCGGTGCCCAGATCCCAGTGCGGCTTAAAGTCGAAGTCGAACTCGCGCGGGGTGCCCCAACGACGGCGCTCAATGTTCTCGTCCTCGTCCTTGCCGTACGGCGTGGCCTCGCAAGGAATGTTGGGCAGGTGAGCCATGAAGTCGTACTGCTCCTGCTCGAGAGCAGTGCGGCGCTCGGCCAGACCGTCAATCTTCTCGTTGACGGCGCGCACGGCCTCCTTGGCGGCCTCGGCCTCGTCCTTCTTGCCCTCCTTCATCAGGGCGCCGATCTTCTTGGACTCGGCATTGCGCGTAGCCTGGAGCTCCTCGACCTCGGTGATGACGGCACGACGCTCGTCGTCGAGCTCAAAGAACTTCTCGCGATCCCAAGACGTCTGGCGGTTAGCCATGGCGACATCGATGGCATCGGGGTTCTCGCGAACAAACTTGATATCAAGCATTAGATCCTCCGGCGATATACATTCCATTTAGGTTGCAACCTTGTACATGTATGGGCAAGTATATACTTATGAGCGTTTACGACCCAACTCAACTACGCAAGAAGGCACCCAATGGACGCAGTTTTTTCCTTTTTGTTTGGCACCCGCACCGGTTTTGCCATCCTTTTCGCCGGCGGCATCCTGTTATTTGCGATTCTTGCCTTTGTAATGGAGAAGCGCACCCATAAGATGTACGTCGACCGCGGACCCAAGTCCGAGGATGAGGAAGACAGCTTCTGGGACTAACCTGCCAAAAAGGGACAGGTTTATTTTGGTCGGTTTTATCTGGGCAAACGCAAGCGCCCCGCAACTGGAATTGAGCCAGTTGCGGGGCGCTTTTTGCTATAGAGATAAAACCGCAGGAAAACCAGCCAAAATAAACCTGTCCCTAAATGGAAGGTTTTACTGAAGGGTGGCGTCGATGGCCTTGACCAGGGCGCTGCGCATGCCGGCATCCTCGAGCGCGATGACGCCCTTGATGGTGGCGCCGCCGGGCGAGCATACGGCATCCTTCATCGCCGCAGGATGCTGGCCAGTTGCAAGCTGCAGCTTTGCCGTACCCAGCACCATCTGGCTCACAATGCGATAGGCATCGGCACGCGGGATACCGTGCTTGACCGCCGCATCGCCCAGGGCCTCGATTGCCATAGCGACAAATGCCGGAGCGCAACCACCCACCGTGCCGCCCACAAACAGCAGGCTCGTATCGAGCTCGACCACCGCACCGAGCTTGCCAAGCAGATCAAGCACCACTGCGCTCTGCTCATCACTAAGCGTGGAAGCCTTCTCGCAAGCGATGACGCCCTCGTCCACCGAAACCGGTGTGTTGGGCACCGTCGAGATATGCGCAACGCCCGGCAGGACCTGCTCCCACTTGGCACTGTCCCAGGTCCAGGCAACCGACAAAACGACCTTTTTGGCAAGAGCATCCTTGAGCGGGGCGAATACCTTCTCGATCATGTACGGTTTGACCGCAGCGACCACGATATCGGATGCGGCGACGACCTCGGCGGCATCGTGGCAGGCGACCATGCCGCGCGCCTCGCAGCGCTCAACCAGTGCGTCGTAGCGACCAGCACAGGCGCACATGTCGCTCGCAGCTACACCGGCAGCGATCCAGCCATCGGCCATAGCGCTCGCCATATTGCCAAAACCGACAAATCCAATCTTCATATCGCATAGTCCTTTCAGACACATTCCTCAAAACGAAAGGTATTGTCCCACGCCATTGTTTCGTATTGCCGACCTATTTGTGATACGGCTCGCCACGGCTGATCTTGCAGGCACGGTAAATCTGCTCTAGCAGCACCACACGCGCCAGGTTATGCGGCAAGGTAATGTGTCCAAAGCTGAGCATCTCGTCGGCGCGGGCGCGCACCTCATCACTCACGCCGTCCGAACCGCCGATTACAAAGGCAATGTCGCTGCTGCCTCGCAGCATAAGATCGTCGAGCCGCGCCGAGAGCTCCTCACTCGAACGCTCCTTGCCCTCGATAGCCAGCAGGATCACATGCGCCCGAGACGGCAATGCAGCAAGAATTGCCGCCCCCTCCTTGTCGCGCGCGGCATCCACGCCGCCCGCCTTAGCCGGGTCGATATCGGCCACCTCGCGGATATCAACCTTGGCATAGGCACCTAGGCGCTTGGTGTACTCAGCGCACGCGTCCTTCCAAAAGCGCTCCTTGAGCTTACCGACGCAAACGACGGTGTATTTCACGCGCGTCTACTCCTTCGAATCGTTTTGAACTTTGCTGGCGGTCAGCATCTGCTCGAACATCGAGGCCGACTGCGAAAAGTCGCTCGGCAGCACGACCGTCGAGGTTTTACCCGTGCGAGCGAACTCCGTCATCATCTCGGACCACTGCGTAAACATGAACAGTTGGTTGGCCTCGTCATTGCCGACACCCGTCTCTTGGATGATCTCGAGCGAATCTTTGATACCCAGCGCGATGGCCTTGCGCTGGTTGGCGATGCCCTCGCCCGCCTTTTCCATTGCCTCGGCCTCGGCGGTCGCCTCGGTGACGCGCTTGATGCGGTCGGCCTCAGCGAGCTCCTGTGCCGCAGCGCGCTTGCGCTGGGCAGCGTTGATGTCGTTCATGGAGTTCTCGACCTCGGTCGGCAGCGCGATTTTGGTGATGAGTGTCGACACGAGGGTGAAGCCGTAGGCAGCCATCTGCTCGGACACGGTGGCATTAACGTCCTTGGCGATGTCATCCTTCTTGGCAAAGACCTCATCGAGTGTGTAGACGGGAATCGAAGAGCGCAGAGCGTCGGTGATGAAGTCACGCATCTGGTCGACGGGCTCCTGCAGCATATAGTAGCTCTTGTAGATGCCCGAATCTGCCGGGCCGGCGCCCATGTCATAGCTCACGTGGTACTGAGCAGAGACCTCAAGGCCGATGGTCACGTTGTCCTGGGTCTTGACGTCGATGCCAAAACCGTTTTTCATGGTGCGCAGACTCACCGTGGCGGCCTTGCGGTCGATCACGGGCACCTTCATGTGGAAGCCCGCGTTGACGATGCGGTTAAACTTGCCCAGACGCTCAATGATCACGGCATGCTGTTGTTCAACGACATAGCAGGCGTTAGGAAGCAGCAGCAACAGGATGATGATGGGAATCAAAAGGCTGGTAAGGGCGGCGATGATACCGGACAACAGCATGGTCTCTCCTCTGATAGGCACACGTTGGCACTAGGATACCCGCACGAAGCAGCAACATGACATCAACAAGAGGCCCATAACAAAAAAGCTCCCATTGCTGGGAGCTCTTTAATTTAATGGTGCGGGCGAAAGGACTTGAACCTTCATGGGGTTGCCCCCATACGGACCTGAACCGTACGCGTCTGCCAATTCCGCCACGCCCGCGTGCAGGAATTAGAATAACGGAGCGCCACCACGAACGCAAGAACTATTTTTGAAAAAGTTTGCAGGCATTCTCCCAAGCGGCTTGCGCGATTGCCTCAGCATCCTCGCCGGTACGATCGACACGGTCGTTGACCAGCGTGTTTGCCGTAATGGAGATCATTGCGGGCTCGCATTCAAGACCGCGGATGGGCTCCGGAGCCATATACGGGCAATCCGTCTCGAACAAAATTCGATCGAGTGGGGTTGCCGCAAATGCCTCGCGCACATCGTCGTTGCGCTTAAAGGTGGCCGCACCGCCATAGGCGATATAGCAGCCCAAATCCACAAAGCGCTCCATCGTGGCGCGGTCCTCGCCAAAACAGTGCAGCACACAACCAGCCTGGGGCACACCCACCTCGCGCAGTACGTTGTACGCATCAACGTGCGAGGTGCGCTCCCCATCCGAGTCCTCGTGACGCAGGTGCAGCTCCACCGGCACATTGCGGCGCACGGCAAGCTCGAGCTGGCGCGCCATGCAATCAATCTGCACGTTATGGGGTGCCGGCGCGATATCGTCGTCATAGTCCATGTGATAGTCCAGGCCGATTTCGCCAATACCGGCGCATAAGGGGTCATCAAGTGCGGCAACGACCTGTGCATGAACGTCGTCGGTATAGTCCGGCGCGCCATACGGATGCACGCCGGCAAGATACTTGATCTGCGGGATATCCTGCATCGGAAGAATCTCGCGCACCAGCCAGTCGCTATAGTCCGCCACGCTGCGCTTGTCGGCAATGGGGTCGAACATCGTCACCAACAGGTCGACGCCCGCGGCTTTGGCACGCAGGAGCGTCTCGGGCACATCCTTGCCCCAAAACGAAAGCAGATGTGCATGCGTGTCGGCAAGCGGCGCCAAGGGCACGGGACAAGCAACCGTCTTCTTTTTCTTGGTAAACGTCACGCGTTCGGCATTAGGCATCATGGATTAGCTCCCGGGCCAGACGGACAAAGTCGGCAACATCGAGCGTCTCGGCGCGCGTGGTGGGTGCGATACCGCAAACCTCAAAAGCGGCATCGAGCACGTCCTTGGCAAAACCGTTGGCGCTCATGGAATTGCGGATGGTCTTGCGACGCTGAGCAAATGCAGCATCAATCACGCGGGCCACAAATTCGCGATCGAGTCCTTCGGGTACCACGCCGTCAACACGGTCGATACGCACGACGGCCGAGTCCACGTGCGGCGCCGGCATAAAGCAACGCGGCGGCACCTCAAAGCGACCCGTCACCTGCGCATACAGGCCGAGCTTTGCCGTATAGCCGCCATAGGTCTTGTTGCCCGGCACTGCGGCAATGCGATCGGCAACCTCCTTTTGCACCATGACGACGGCGCGCTTGAGCGCGGGCATCGTCTGGAAGAACTGCAGGATGATTGTCGACGCCACGTTATAGGGCAAGTTCGCGACAAATACCGTGGGCTCGCCGCCGGCGGCCTGCTCAATCTGCTCCGGGCCCACCTTAAGCGCGTCGCCCATGATAAAGCGGAAGTTGGCGTAGTCGGCGGCGTGAGCATCGAGCACCGGCTCGAGCTCGGGATCTGCCTCAATCGACGTAACGCACGCCGCCTCCTGCAGCAGGGCCAACGTCAGCGTGCCGCAACCCGGGCCGACCTCGAGCACGCGCTCATCGCCCGCAAGCTCAGCGAGCTCACAGATACGTTCGATCACATGGTTGTCGATCAGGAAGTTCTGGCCCAGGCGATGCTTGGTCGCAAGGCCAAACTCCTCTAGCAGCTCCCTAGTTGCCGTGGGGTTTGCCAAAGGCGAAGTTGTCATGGTTGCCTCCTTAACATGGTGGCTGCATCGTAAAGCAAAAGGGCATGGACCGTTGCGGCCATGCCCTTACAGCTAAACAGCAAATTGCCGATATGGCGCGCAGCGGCTTAGCCCAGACGCGGGAACAGCGGCTCGCCCTTCTCGACGGGCTGACCACCGGCAAGCAGGCCCCAAGCGCAAATGCCCTTGAGGTCGTCGCTCGCGGCCTCGTCCTCGCAGGACAGGCGGCGCAGGGCCTCGGCAGAAGTCTGGGGCATGAGCGGCATCAGCAGGTGAGCGGCAATGCGGATGGCCTCGAGCAGGTTGTAGATCACAAACGCCAGCTCGTCAGCCTTGGCCTCGTCCTTGGCAAGCGCCCAGGGCTCGGAGTCCTCGATGTAGTGGTTGGCGGCATGGATGAGCTCCATGACCTCGTCCTTAGCTCCACCATAATCGAGCACGTCCATCTTGGCCATGTAGCGCTCGACCAGACCATCGGCGATCTTTGCCAGCGGGTTGTCGAACGCATCGAACGATGCGGGCTTGGCGGGCGCGCAACCATCAAAGTACTTGCCGCTCATGTTGAACGAACGCGAGATAAGGTTGCCCCAGCTGTTGGCCAGGTCGGCGTTGTAGACCTGCTCCATGCGATCGAAGCTGATGGCACCGTCGGTGCCGGGGACGACGTCGGTCATAAAGTAGTAGCGATAGCCCTCGACGCCCAACATGTCGATAACGTCCTGCGGAGCGATGGCGTTGCCGCGGCTCTTGGACATCTTCTCGGCCTTGCCGGTCTCGGCATTGCGCACGGTCAGGAAGCCGTGGGCAAAGACGTGCTCGGGCAGGGCCTCGCCGATGGCCATGAGCATGGCGGGCCAAATGACGCAGTGGAAGCGGATGATGTCCTTGCCCACGATGTGGAACTGCGCGGGCCAGCGATAGGCCAGCTCGGCACGCGCCTCGTCGGTGTCGACACCGTAGCCGACGGCCGTCATATAGTTGAGCAGCGCATCGAACCACACGTAGGTCACGTGACCCTCGTCAAACGGGACCTGAATGCCCCAGTCAAAGCTCGTACGGCTCACGGAAAGGTCATTAAGGCCGCCCTCGACAAAGCTACGTACCTCGTTCATGCGGAACGCAGGCTCGACAAAGTCGGGGTGCTCGTCGTAAAGCTTGAGCAGCTTGTCCTGGAAAGCGGAAAGCTTAAAGAAGTAGGACTCCTCCTGCACGCGCTCAAGCGGACGGTGGCAGTCGGGGCACAGGTGCTGGCCGACGCTGCCGTACTCCTCGTCGCCCTTCTGGACCTGCGTATCGGTGAAGTAGGTCTCGTCAGGCACGCAATACCAACCGTCGTAGCTGCCCTTATACAGGTAGCCGGACTCCTTCATGCGCTCCCACAGGTACTGCACGGCATGATGCTGGCGCGGCTCGGTGGTGCGGATGAAGTCGTCGTTGGAGATCTCGAGCTTGCTCCAAAGCTCCTTGAAGTGCGGAGCCTGGCTGTCGGTCCACTCCTGCGGCGTCATGTTGTGCTTGGCTGCGGCCTCGGCGACCTTCTCGCCGTGCTCGTCCATGCCGGTCAGGAACTTGACGTTATAGCCGGCGGAGCGACGATAACGGGCCTGAACGTCGGCGATGATGGTGGAATAAGCCGTGCCCAGGTGCGGATCGGCGTTGACGTAGTAGATGGGCGTCGTGATAAAGAACGAAGGCTTACTTTGATCCATGGGGTTTGTCCTCCAGAAAAACGTTGCATACAGGGGATGATTCTAGCGCAAGGGCTGGATATCCTCCATCTATTGCATATCGAGCACCATGGCATAGACATCGCGCTTACGGCGCGAGTACTTCTGCGACAGGCGCTTGGCCACCGCAGAGGCGGGCTCTCCCTCCTCGAGCGCGGCGCGGATATCCTCGCGCAGAGCCTCGTCGGGATCCGCTGCCGCGGCGCCAACCGGCACGATACCGGCCTCCTCATCTTCGCTCGGCGGCGCGATGACCAGCACAATCTCGCCCTTTACCTCGCCGCGAGCACGCAGCTCCTCGGCGAGCTGGGCGGCGGGCCCGCGCAAGACCTCCTCGTGCAGCTTGGTGAGTTCGCGGCAGACGGCAACCTCACGTTGGGGAAAGACCTCCGCCACGGCCTCGAGCGTCGCCACGATGCGATGTGGAGACTCGTAGAAGATGAGTGCGCCGGGCACCACGGCAAGACGCTGCAGTCGGCGCACGCGGTCGCCGTGCTTGCGACCCAAAAAGCCTTCGAAGAAGAAATGCTCGCAGGGAATGCCGGACGAAACGAGCGCCGTGACGCAAGCAGAAGGCCCGGGAATAACTTCGACGGGCACATCGGCCTCACGCGCCGCCTCGACCAGCGCCTGGCCGGGATCGGACACGCTCGGCATGCCGGCGTCCGAGGCAAAGGCGAGGGTCTCCCCCGCCAGCAGGCGGTCGACCAGGCCGGCGGCGCGGCTGGCGATCACATTCTCGTCGCAACGGACAAGCGGCTTGGAAATGCCCAGGTGCATCAGCAGCTTTGACGTCACACGCGTGTCTTCGCAGCAGATGACATCGGCAGCGGCAAAGGCTTCGCCAACGCGCGGGGACAGGTCGCCCAGGTTGCCGATGGGCGTGCCGACCACATAGAGTTTGCCCGTATGGGCGCTGTTTTGCGTCATATCAACCTATTCAATCATGCCGCGCTCGAGCGTGCCGAGCGCCGCGCGGGCGTCCCATGCTGCAATGCGCTTCTCGGTCTTCCACGTTTGGAAGAACCAACCGGCAGCCGGCGCAAACGAAGCCAGCTGATTGGCGATAAACACGCGCTCGTAGGCATTGCGGCCCTCGGGCGTAACCGACGAGTTGGCAAAGATCGCCGCGCCCGACCATTCGCCCACCAGCACGGGGAACCCAGTTGAAATCGCTTCTTTAAGCTCGCGCTTGTTACGCGAAATCGCCGTCGTCAGCCCGCGGGGGCTCGTGATGTCGAGCGCATGCTCGTCGCGGTAATGGTACAGGTGAAGGTCCATGTAGACGTTCTTGTACTTGGCGCCGCGCATAAAATGCTTCCACTCGCTGGGATGCCCCGACGACGAGAAAACGACGATCTTATCCTCGGGCATATACGAACGGACGAGCTCGTAAGCATCGCGATAGAAATTGCGCAGGTAGTGAGCAGGAATGCCATCCGTCATGGTGAAGAGGCTCTTGCGGACACTCATCTGCGGCGTATCCAGCAGCTCAATACCCAGCAGGCTCTCGGCCTCGCCGTAGCGATCGGCCAAGCGCTCGAGCACGTCGAGTGCGACATGACGACCGTTGGTGGACGAATGCCACTCGGCAACAGCCTCCGGCGTGGCGGGCGAATCGTTGGAATCGCCCTGGCCACCGGGCACAGTCGCCAGGTCAAGCAGCACGCGAATGTTGTACTTGGCAGCCCACTCAATCGCGCGGTCGATGTAATCGACAACCGAGATGTAGGAGGCATCGGACTCCTGTGAGCCAAAGGCATACCAAGGCACCGGCAGGCGCACGGCGTTGAGGCCGATCTGCGCCATGCGACGGAAATCGTCCTCGCTCACAAACGTCTCGTAATGACGGCGCATGCGCTCGTTATAGGCGGCGGTGCCCATGGCCTCCTGCAGCTCGGCCGCGTTGGATGCACCGGTCGCCGCGTATAGCGACGGGGTCACCCAAGGCTCGGGAATAAACCAGCCAGAGAGATTAACGCCGAGTATCCTCTCCATCACTGCCCCCTTCGGATCGTGCAGGCCGAGCCTGCATCGTATTGCATAGGAAAAGTATCGTTTTGAGTATACCCGCGCATGCGGACAGACGACCGAACGGTCTGTAAAGTGGCGCAAAAGCGGGAGGAATGTCTGAGCGGGCGGGCCCGAGATGTGCACGCACGTCGGAAGTAAGCGCCGGAAAGCGCATCCCACTCTGAAGCCAAATTCCGGGACGCAATTTCCGCAGAGCCCTCAATAAAAGAAAAGGACCCCTTTGCAGAGGTCCTAGTCAATTCAAGGTGGCGGGGAAGGGAATCGAACCCCTGACACGAGGATTTTCAGTCCTCTGCTCTACCAACTGAGCTACCCAGCCATTTGAGGTGTGCCTTGTTTCAAGGCTTGATTAGTATAACCAAGGACGCGTTCCGGTCAACCGAGAATTTTAAAAAAGTTTTTGAGCACAGCCTCGGTTCTATAAATCGGCACGTCAGAGGCATCAGCCGGCAGCAAGAAGTTTTTCACTCAGAGCCGCACGGGCAAACTCACTTGGCGTCATCCCCTCGGCAGCCGCCCGTCGACGAATGGCCTCCTTCATTCCCAGAGGAATCTTGACCGACAGCGTTGCCGTCCCCTCACCTGAGAGCGGGGGCCGTCCATGCACGATCCCACCAACGGTGTGTTCGCCATCCGGAAACTCTCCGCGCTCGTACGACTCGCACCACGCGTCAATCATTTCATCCGTTACAACCTGACCATTAGCGGCCGTATACGTCTTGCCCATCATCGACCCCTTTGCCGAGCCTGTTCAATCTCCTGCCAAAATTTCTTCTGGACTGGAGACAAGGCATGAATGATAAGCCACCCACGGACAAGCTCGACCGCGACAAGCTCCACGCTTCGTCCGTCTGGGAGCCATCCAATCGCAAGCCATCTCGGCGGCTCGTCCTTCGACTCGCGACGAATGCACTCAGTAACCGCAAGCCAAGCGCTAAGCACCTGCTTTTCCGTCAGGTGCTTTTTAGCGTTGGGATGAATCTCAACATCCATGCATCTTCTCCTCCATCTTACCCAATTTCGTATGACGAAAGTCCACTGTCGCCAATTCTTAAGCCGGCACGCGTTGGAGAGCAGGGGTCGAAACAATGATTGAAGGACGCTCTAGTACGGCCCAGGCGCCGGGGCAGGAGCACATGCGCCAAGGGCGGACGTTTTCGTAGCGCGCGAGGATATTGCCGTCGCGATCGATGAAGGCGATGTCGATGGGATAGGCCATAAAACACGTATGGACCGAAGAGCAGCGTGGAAACGCCATGACGAGCGGCAGGCCGTTGGCGGCAACCGGACGCCGTCCCAGCATGCCGCGCAGGCGCACGACAAACGACTCCGCCACCACAAACTCGGCCGGCGTCCAACCCAGCCTATTGAGTGCCCGCGCGTAGACGATGTAGGACGAGACCGCGGTCACATGACCACCCCCGGACGCCATGGATCGACCGTCACCGCACGCTCGTGCGACAACGTTGTCGGCGCCCCCAGCGGAACGCCAGCGATGCTGAGAGAAGTCGGCCACGGCTCATAGTGCATGGTGCAGGTGTAGGTCCTAAACGTACCGGATAGGGAGAGCAGGCCACCATCCGATGCCTCCGCGCCTTGCTCGCTCGACACTTCGATCTGCAAGTCATAGCCTTCCATGGCATTCAGAATTTGAGTCTGAACCGTCGCCGAGGCATCGGCAGAGCTTTCGTCGCCCTCCCCCTCCGACGCCACGGCGTGCGCCAACACGATGTCGGGCACCACGCGGTCGAAGCGCGCGACAGCGCTGGCAAAGATCATGACGTTGTACACGATGAGTGCCAGCACCAGCAAAACGGGCGTAACCACTGCCATCTCAACCGTCGCTTGGGCGCGCTCCTCGCGCAGACGCATGCGGATACTCATTACGACCCACCGCCCAGAGCGCCAACCAGCGTGGCGACATCGACGGTGAGCGGGATGGAGCCGCCGCCGGGCAGAGGAATCTCCGCAAGTGTGAACACCGTACCGCTAATGGTGCGTTCGACTTGATATTCCAACGCCTCGCAAAGCGCCTTGGGATCGGTCACGCCCAACGGAATACTTCGCAGTTTGTCTTGCGTTTGAGAGAGACCCGCAATGTCAGACCCCGGACTCTTAATGACGTTGGCGGAATCGGTCAGCACCGGCTTTCGCAGGCGCAAGTCGCACGGTTCCAAACCCAGCGCCGCCACGGACGCCGAAACGGTATCGCCGAGCCACGATGCAATGGAGCCCAACGCACCGCTGCCCCCTCCTAGGTCTTTAATCATCTCGTCCATAAGTTCGTCGGCCGAACCTTGGATGTCTCCGTATCCCACGAGTAGCCGTCCCCAAACATCCATGACGCCGTCGAGCACGCCGGCAACGCCGCCCGAGCGTTCCTTCAATGTCGAGAAAAATCGCGAAAGCACGTTGTTTTGCGCCGTCGCCTCATCGGGCGCCAGCACCGCGGCAGAGATAGCACCGCGATCGCCAAGCCTGACTGCCGCGTTAAACGAGGAGTTAAGTTGATCGGGGCTGGTAATGTCACCCGAAACTGCAAAGGCGACCACGCCGTTGCGGCCAGGTGGGGCGATACGCGGGCGCTCGCCGGAAAGCGCTTTAATGGCCTGGTCAAACGCATTGCCCGCACGGTCGGCCTCATCCTCGGTCTGACGCTCAAGTTCGAGTTCTTTGTTGCGGCATTCGACGTAGTCTTCCAGAGCCTCTTTGAATCGATCAAAGTGGTACTCAAAGCCGTTTTCGATAGAAGTCGAAGGAGCCGCAACGGCACCGAGCGACGAAACACCAAAATGGCATCTATTGCATTTGTCCTGCCCGTCATAAGCAGCAACCGAGGCCAGCCCGCATGGCGCCCCCTTCTTATAGTTGGGGCAACTCGTTCCGTAATGCAGATACGTCTTGCCATCGATGGCACTGGTTGGCCACACCGTATCGGTATAGAGTTCCGTCGCTCGCACCTCGTCAGTGTTGCGCGGCAACAGCGGGATATAGGAAGCGACTTCATCTCCGTCCTCGGTTACATATGCACGATTGACCTCTGTACTCGCATAGGTGTAAAACGCCTTGCGCGCCGCCGACTCCGCCTTCGTCTCGACGCTTGAACCCTGCGGTTTTTCGTCTGCCAGGCGTTGACGGTAGTAGGTCTTCGCGCGGTCGAGCGCCACCTGTGGCTCCCACGAAATGCTCGAGGCATAATGCGGGTTCTGCTCACCCGAGAGCTTTGCCAAACTCCTCGTACGTTCCCACATGCATGAACAGCTACCGACCGAAGCCGGAACCGATCCACCGCAATCCGCAAGCCAGGCGCGTTCTTTTGCTTTCGCCGTCTCCTCCAAGGCCTTCTGCAGCTCATCTGCTGCGCGCTCCAGATCTTTCGATGTGTCTTTAATGGCATCGGTCGAGATCTCAGAACCCTCGAGCGCAACGAAATCCGACTCGGACGTCCTGGGCACGGCAAGCGCCGTACCGGTATAGGTCACACTATCGGTATCCTGCGCCGACACCGCCTGCGTGGCACGCGCGGCAATCAGATACGGCAGAGCCGTCTCGATTTTCTGCAAGCCTTCCGATGCGCTTTTGGCAAACTTGTTGCGCGTTTTAATGATCTCAATCCCGGTGTCGACCATATTGCCGGCAACTGGTTCGGCACCCGGGATGAGGATGGCGACCAGGCCCGTCCCGATCGTGGCAAACCCCGCTAGCCCCAGACTCAAGATGCTCGCATCAACCACCGTGGCAGCCGTGTGATAGGACGACACTACGTTGGCACCCGCCAGCGCGCCGCTATCGGCCGCCACCTGGGTGTCCCCCGCGCGCGACATGCTCCATATCGCCGCGGTCGACGAAAACAACAACGTGAGCACCACTAGGATGACCACGGCAGAAGAAAGCGTGGTGTAGGCACCGTCTTCGATAAACAGGTCGATACCGGCGCGGCCCATAAAGCCGCCTCGCTTGCGATGGCAGCTCGGACGGCGCGTCAAAACGCGTCTAGACCAGAAACGCTTAATCCCATGCAGCAATCCACGAATCATAATCTCCCTCCAGCCATTCGGGACGTGATTGATACGAGACATCGACCTTGAGCTCAACGTAGCCACCCTCGGCGGTACCACCCATAGCCTGCGCAAACGCACCGATCACAGGCAACGGCTTGACCTCGCCGGAAACGGACACGGACGAGACGCCACCCGCATCGGCCCGGCTAAGCTCAATATCCCACGACAACGGCCCGCCGGCATGAAAGATCGAAACGTTGGGCACTGCGGCAAGCCGGCGGCGGGTGAACTCCTTAAGATCGTCGTCCTCCGCCGTCGTCGTGATCATGAGCCGCGCGGTCTCGGCGGCGGCAGACTCCATGACCGCGCGCGTATAAAGCAGGCACACCGGTTGCAGTGCGAGAAGGATGAGCGTCAGAAACGTCGGCAGCAAAAAAGCGGCCTCGACCGTAGACTGCGCCCAGTCCTCGCGCGCGATATCAATACAACGCGATGTCCTTAGCGCCCGCAGCGGCGTCGATAACCGACGTCGAGGCAACGCCATGGGATGCCGCCCGCTCAACCAGCGCCGCCAAGCGTCCATCGGTGCCAGCACGCCAAAGTCCCACAATCGCCAGCACGATCGATAACAGCGCCACCGTGACGATGGCGTATTCCACAGTCGCTTGGGCAGATTCCTCGCGCAGGACGTCATGCATTTCACGACCCCTCCTTTGAGTTCGATGCCTGCGGGCTCAGGCGGATCACGCGCAGGCGGCACGAGGCATCGCCGGCATCCGCGGCAACCGTCACCATATCGACCCAGCCGCGCCCATCGCGCACGATGGCGCCCCATACGTTGCCCTTAATATCAAGATAGCCGCTCAGGGCGAGCTGGGCCGTTGGCACCTCGCGGTAGGCGCGTAACATATCCGCCGCTGCCTCGGTCATCGGTCGGTCCTCAGACCATGCAAGCCGGACCGTAATCGCGTTGTCCCCAGGCGAATCCGTCGCAGTGCCAGACCGCTTGTCGAGCGTCCACAGAAAGGTTTGCGCCGTGACAGCGACATCCGAATCGTCCGCATCTCGCATCTCATCTTTTTGAGACGCCACCGCCGAATCTGAGCCCGAATCGAAGGCGGCCCCAGGACGCTGCTGCCGCGCGGCGTTAAGCCCCCAAAGCACCGCCGCTATCGCCACGGTCAGGCAAGCAAACACCAGCAGCACCCCGATGGGGCGCTCGCCCTCTACAGGCTGTTGATGCCCTCGCTGATAGCGTTCCATAGATCTTGGACCTTGCCCTTAAATGCGACGATGGCGATAATCGCGATCACCACGAGCACGCCGACCAAGATGGCATACTCGGTGGTACCCTGTGCACTCTCCTCCTGCAGTAGCTCCTTGGCGCGCTGACGAACATGTGCCGCCCGGCAAAACGCCCAGCCCTGGACCTTGCCAGCAGCGTCAGTCATCGTGTTCATGTATTCCTCCCTACATCATCCCGCCTGCTCCCAGCAGCGGGCCCAATATGGACAGAAGCAACGCCGGCAAGATGAGCGTGCCGGTGGGAATCAGCAGCTTGACGGGCGCACGCTCAATCTCGCGCTCGACCGCGGCGCGATGAGCCGCACGGATCTCGCGACTTTGAGCGGCCAGTGTCTCGGCAAGTGGGGCACCCAGGGCGAGTGCCTGCCCCACCGTAATGGCAAAGGTCTCGAGCGCTCGCACGTCCAGGTCGCGCGCGGCGGCCAACAACTCGTCCTCACGCGTGCCCACGCCCACCTGCCACGCCATGCAGGCCCGCTCAAGGCGAAGAGCCAGCACTGACCGGCGGTTGGCGCAGAAAATCTCAAGCGCCGCATCAAACGAAAGGCCGGCCGAAAGACCCAAGCGCACAACATCGATCATCTCGGACACTTCGCCGAGCGACACTCGCGCCGGGCCGCCCGCTCCAACCGCGCCCTTCACTCGCGCGGTCAGGGCATCGACCACCGAGCGACCCGCGGCAGCGACCAGCACCGCCTCGCGCTTGCAGGCCCCTGCGATCTTGCGCGCATCCGCCCGATCCAAACCCGTCGCGACAAATACACTCAGGGCACACAGGCAAGCCACAACTGCAACCAGGGCGCTCATAGCTCCACCCGCATAATGCGCCGGATAACCACCAGGGCAACGACGTTGAGGGCTAGACCCAGCACCACAGCGCCCGCACCGGCAGGCGTCGCAAGACCGCGACGAAAATCTGCCGAAAGCAGCGCCAACACCGCGCACATGCCCGCCGGCATCGCCGCGACCATATGCGCAGACATGCGAGCCTGCGACGTCTTAACATCCAGGCGGCGCTTGAGCTCAATGCGCTCCCCCACCATGCTCGACGCCTCGGACAGTAAGTCGGCAAGCGGAGCACCGGTGCGCTGAGACACCTTAAGCGCCAAGGTCACAAGCGAAAGGCCGGGGGCGTCGATGCGCACGAGCAAGTCATCGAGCGCGTCGGTCGCCGAGATGCCGCAATCGATCGCCGCCGCTACCCGCAAAAACTCGGTATGCACCGGTTCTTGCGCATGAGCGCCCACAAAGCGCATACCCTGGGCCAGCGAATGTCCCGAGGCAAGCGACATGGAAAGTGCGGTAAACGCCTCGGGCATGGCCTCTTCTGCATCGTGTTGCTCGCGCCGGCTCTCAAAGCCATCCCGAGCGGCGCCAGCGGCAATCGGAGCAACAAGTCCCAAGGCAAACCCGAAGGGCGATAACGACACCATCGTTAGCAAAACGCAGCAGACACCGCTCGATAGCAGCAGAAACGCCAAACGCCCCGAAGCATCTTCGATCACGAGGCCAAGGCGACGCGCCGGAGCCAGCGATGCCCACGAACGGGCAATCTTTTTCAGCAGATCGTTTTCCACCAACTCACGCGGCAGCTTCTCTGCCACCGTCTCGAACGCCTGACGCGCCAGCTCCGCCGGCGGCACCTGCGGCACACGAGGTTCCGCCCCGCACGCCGTCGCGACAGAAAACCCTGCCAAACCCCCTACGACGAGGGGCACAGCGACCTCCATTCGTCCACCTCCTCTTGTGTGAGCGTCCCCGACCGCAGGCCTTCTGCGATAAACGGCGGCTCGCGGTCAAGCGTCCAGGTGCGCTCGGCGGCATCGAAAGTCACATAGCGCTCGAGCTCTACGCCGCCCGACGCGGCGCGACGCACCCCCGAATACGAGGAGACGAAGCGCCTGCCATCGGCGTGGCGCTCGGACATCACGATGCCGTCGAGCGCCATGGCAATCTGCTCTTCGATGAGCTCGCTCGGCAGATCGATGCCATAACGTGCAAGCAACGTCAGACGCACCACGGTCTCCTGCTCGGAACCCGCATGAAGCGTGGTGAGCGACCCGTCGTGGCCCGTGTTCATGGCCTGCAACATGTCGCAGCACTCGGCACCGCGCACCTCGCCCACCACGATGCGGTCGGGGCGCATGCGCAGGGCATTGGTCACCAGGTCGCGGATCGTCACCGCGCCCTCGCCCTCAATTGAAGCCTCGCGCGCCTCTAGACGCACCACGTGCGGATGATGCGCAAACTTGAGCTCGGCAGAGTCCTCGATCGTCACGATGCGCTCGCCGGTGGAAATCTCACATGACAACGCGTTGAGCAGGGTGGTCTTACCAGATCCCGTGCCTCCCGCAACCGCCAGGTCCTGTCGCAGCGACACCGCGCACGACAACAGCTGCGCATACCAAAGCGGCAGCGACCCCAGCCCCACAAGCTCGTCCAGCGAGCAGATGCGGTCCGAGAACTTTCGGATGGTGAGAATCGGTCCGTCAATCGCCACAGGCGGAATCACCGCGTTGACGCGATAGCCCGTTTTGAGGCGGGCGTTGACGATGGGGCTGCGCTCGTCGATACGGCGGCCAAGTGGCGAGATGATGCGGTCGATAAGCACACGGATCTGTTCATCATCCTCAAACGCATGCTCGATGGGGTGCAAGACGCCGCCGCGTTCAAAGAAAGCCGAGCGGCAGCCGTTGATCATGATCTCGGTAACGGTGTCGTCCTCGATGAGCGGCTGCAACGGCCCCAGGCCCACTACGTCATCCAAAATCTCGTCGATGATGGTCTCGCGCTCGGTCGTCGCGAGATCGGTCGGTTCCTCAACATTGAGCGCCGCCTCCACCGCGGGACGCAATTCCGAGCGGGCAAGTGCCGGGTCGATATAGGCGCTGATACGCGCCACTTCGTCGTAACCCATGCGGTCCATCACGGCGCGCTTGGTGCGTCGTTTCACCGCGCGGCGACGCCCCGCATCTACAGGCGCTGCCGCCGCTGCAGCGCCGGCAGCCTTAATCCTCGTTTGCAGACTCATCGCTGATCACCCTCGCGCGACCAGGGAAGGCGGATACGCGGGCGCTCGGTACGCGTTGCACGGTCGGCGACCATATCGCTCCAAGGGCCGACGGCGCACCCCAGTTCCACGAGCATCTCGCGCGTAGCCTCGCGCACGCTGGTCGCAAAAGCGCTGGTCTGCCCCACTGCCTCGTCAGCGCGTCCAAACGCCATGAGCGCGGCGAGATCCTGCCCGCCATCGGCGATATGAATCTTGGAGCTCAACGCACAGGCAATCTCAAAGCGCATGGCGACGTCCTCGTCTGCCCCGCGCGCACCGAACCGGTTGAACACGGCGCTCATGCGCGTGCGCGGCACACCTACTCGACTTGCCAGTTCAATGACGCGCGACGCCGATGTCGCGGACGACACCGCCGCATCGCCAACGACCAGGCAACGGTCGCTCGCCGCCACCGCAGCCGCCACGGCATCGCCCCAAAAGACCGAGGTATCGATAAAGACCACGTCGGATTCGCGACGCAGGACATCGAGCAGCAGCTCCACCGGACGTGCCATGAGCTCAGCTTGCTCGGGCGCCGCGACGGGACCCCAGAGCGTAACGCCCGGGGCGACGCGCATCGATGCGGCCACGATATCCGGCTCGGTGAGCGTGCCCGCCGCCGACGGCTCGATAAGTGCCGCCATATCGTGCGGAGCATCGACGCCTAACAAGTCGTAAAGGTTTCCAAACATCAGGTCCAGGTCGAGCACGGCGGCACGCAAGCCCAACAGCGACGATGTGTGTGCCATGGTGGCAACGATCGTCGACTTGCCGCAACCGCCCGAACCCGAAATGGCGCAGATGACCGGAGCTCGATGCGGCGAAGCGGCAGCGTCTGCCGGCGGCATCGGAGGCGGCGGGGCGGGCGTCGGTGACAGCGTCCCCGTCTCCCCCGCCGCAACTACACGCTGCGTCCAAGCCGGCATGGCGGCTTGTTCGGTCTGCGAGGCAGGCTCGTTCTGCGCAATCTGCTCATGCTGCATCAGCGACAACTCGCCGCACCCGGCAAAGCCCTCAACTTCGTCGAGTTCATCCGCCAGATTCACGCCGCGCACGTATCCCATATCTACAGCCGGGGAGTCGCCAGCATGCTGCGCCGGTCCTCCAGCGTCATCGTATACAAGGGGGTTCCGGGGGCGCCGACCATGCTCGGCTTCCGCTTTTCCATAATCATCAACACGCGGGCCTCTTGTAGCGCGAGGCGCCCCGGGTTCCCTATCAACAAAAGCATCGGGCTCAATCGTCATGCGCCGATCGGAATCAACCGCTCCCTCGCCCGCTCGCCCGTTGCCGCATATACTGTGCGCAGCGATGACCTCGGTCGCCCCTGCGCGAAACAGCCCCTCGATATCCGACGGATCGAGTGCTTCTATCAACACGACCACGCGACTCACGCGGCCTTCGGCCGTCAGGCGCGCAACAGTCTTGCGCACATCTTCGGTATCAAACAGAGACGCCGCGATGATGGCAGCTCCGCGGCGCGACGGAAACGCCCGCGCCATGGAAACCAGCCCGTCCAGGTCACCCACGCGAAGCACCTGTGCACCCGTATCACGGCCCTCGACTTCCCGCTGCAACAGCCCGTAATCGCCGCACGCGCAGCACGCAAGCCAGATCGCCTTCATCACTCGTCGCCTCCGCTCTTTTTGCCGCGCGCCGTGGCGGGAATCGTCAAGCTGACCGTTCCCTTGCCCGAGGCTCCCAGCAGTTCCTTGACGTCTTCGGGGTCAGCCGCCAGCGTCACCCATTCGATCTTGCCCTCGCGCGTGGCACCGGAATCCTCACTGGTATCGATCACGTACGCGCCGCACAGTCGATCGGTTACGCCGTCTTTTTGCACATACACATCCACGTAGCTGCCCACGCCCGTAGCACCGCCGACCGAGTGCTCGGCATCGACCGCCACCGAAACGGCGACCTTGCCCTTAGGCACCTCGAGCTTGTGGCTCTCGGCCTTGGTGTAGACATTGCAGATCACGGCGTTTTTGGGAATACGCGAAGTCGTCACGTCGCCGCGCACCTGGCGCAGCTCGGTCGCCGCGTCACGCGGCAGCAGACTCGTCAGCCATTCCTGGGTTATGACATTGGTCTCATCGAGGGTCTCGCCCACATCGATATCGCGCGCCGCGACGCATACCTCGGCGCGATCGCCACCGTACTTGGCCAAGGTCTCAGCCTGGACCTGTTCGGCTTGCGAGCGAATCGACGAGCCGTAAACCATGCAGAGCAGCGCAGCGAGCACGCCCGCGACCAGACTGATGGCGATGCGCTTGCTCTTGTTCACGGCCGCTCCTCTCATGGCAGTGCCGGGCGAATGCCCGTACCACCATTGTCTGGGTGGTCAGAGTGCAAAGCGGCGCAATCGCGATCTCGGTTTTCGATGTCAAACCAATCGCTGACCAAAAACTAACCAGCCCGTCAAGCTCGTGGCAAGGTTTTGGTCAGCACGTCAGCAAACTGCATGTTTCGAGGCTTTTTCGCAGCAAAAAAGCCGTCTCCCGAACAGTTGGAAGACGGCTGTCATAGGAAAAATCAATTACAGGTGGACATCGGGATCGAGCATTTGAGCACTCACGCGCATGGATGACGCCAGGTTTTGGAACGTTTCCAAACGCAGGCTGTCGATCTGCCCGGCGTCCTCGGCCTCGCGAACGGCACAACCCGGCTCATGGGTATGCGTGCAATCGCCAAACCGGCACGCGCACGATGCCTCGACAATCTCGGGGAAGGCGCGCGCCAGACCCCGCTCGTGACCCACGAGCGGTAAGCTGCGCAGGCCCGGGGCATCGGCGATCACGCCGGCGTCGCCCGGCAGTGCCACCATCACGCGCGCGACGGTAGTGTGACGGCCCTGGTCGTCGCGTTCGCGCACACCGCCAGTCGCCAACGTATCGTGGCCCAGCAGCGCATTGAGCAGCGTCGACTTGCCGGCACCCGACTCGCCCAGAATCATGGCGCAGCTCCCGGCAGGCACGCAGGAACGAACCTCGTCCAGGCCGCGCCCCTCGGCAGAGGACGTCACGATCACGCGCACGTCCGAACCCACCAGGCGGCGCACGCGGTCCAGATCGCGCTCGAGCTCCTCGGCATCGCAGCGATCAGCTTTGGTGAGCACCACCACCGGTTCGGCATCGCAGTCGAGCGCCAACACCAGCGAGCGCGCCACGCGGTCGAGCAGCACCTCACCGGCACCGAGCGCCTGCACGATTAGCACGCAATCCACGTTGGAGCAGAGCACCTGACGCTCTCCGCGGGCACGGCCGCGCCAACGCTCAAAGCTCGTACGGCGCGGCAGCACGCACTCAATCACGCCCATATCGTGCCCGGGAGCGCGGCGCACCGCCACACGGTCGCCCACGGCAGGCAGCAGGACCTCGTCCTCGCCGCGCGACTTGGCAAACCCCACGGCATGCTCGGCGCGGAAGGTGTCGTCGGCAGTCGCCACCAGCGGAAACCCGCGATCCAAGCGCACCACGGCGCCAAGCTGCATCTGCTCGGGCTCCTCGGTATGTGCGCAAAAGTCGTCAAATGCCGCCTGCTGAGCTTCATCGACCGGCAGGTCATCGAACGCCGGAACATCCTGCAGCGCGTCAAGTCCCGGCACGTTTGCCAGCAGCTCCTCGGCAGACGCGGGGGCTTCGGTCGCGAGCTTCCGACGACGATCGCGCTTAGCCCGCGCCCCCGTCGTCTTTTTCTTCGCCTTAGCCTTCGCCTTGCCCACAAGCGCCTCCCAGCACCATAAATCACAACTGAGCAGGTATTTTACCCACAAAAAAGAGTCGGTCGAGCAATTG
>UQRW01000019.1 GCA_900543515.1 uncultured Collinsella sp. | reverse complement strand
GCGGGTGGTTTCTGATGCGGCGCGCTGCGCGCCCCGCACAGGCTAAAGCCTCTAAACAAAAGGGCGACCGAGAACGTGTCTCGGCCGCCCTTCTTACGGTTGATCTTCCAAAGATCGCTTTGCCGCCTACTCAGACTGCCCGCTCTTCTTGGCATGTCTGGACGGAGCGCTCAAGAAACGACCCGTCAGATAGTTCGCGGGGCCGGAAATATCGATCCCCAGCAGTACGTGTCCCAGCCACAGGAACGCCACGAGCACCAGCAGCGGGATAACGCACGAAGTCACGATCATCACGATGACGCCTTCGATGAGGTCGGTCACCTGCCGTACGATCTCATCGGTCATCTGCTTGGCGCCGCTGGTCACCGACGTAACAAGGCTCGATGCCCCATCAGTCAACTGCTCGAGCACGTTTTTGGACGCCGTGGTCTCGGATTTTTTCTTGTTCGATTTTGAGCTGGTCTCGGCTGACTTGTCCGTGGTGTCGGCCGCGTCCGCAGCCTTTTGCTCAGCTTGCTCAATACTTACGCGATACGTTTCATCGACCTTTTGCGACACCCATACGCTCGCGGGCACGAGCGCCATGCCGATCACGGCAACCACCAGTACGCGTATCGCCACACGGCGCAGGACAGTGCTCGTGCTCCAGCGCCCGTGAATGCCGAGCGACACCGCAAAGAGCACCAACGCAAACGGGATTAAGATGCCCAAGCCAACCGACCACAAAATGGTTAGCAGGTATTTCTCGAGGTAGAGCACGGCAAGCACGATACCAAGGTTGCCTGAAAGCTGCGCGAGCTGCTCGGCAACCGGCGTTCCCGTATCACCCGGCAGCGCGGTAATGCCCGCAGACAGCGCCACGCACGAGGTCGTGAGCGCCAGTACGTTACCCTTCTTTTGGTCGATGACCTCGATGGTGGAGTCCCAAGTTTTGGTATCGGCGAAATGCGGACGAGCTACAAAGCCCGACAGCAGCGCCAGTACCACGAGCGCAACGATAAAGCCAATCTGCAGCTTTTTGTTTGCGCACACGACATCGGACAGGCTGGGCTGCAGCTCTGTTACCGTCGTGTGCTCGGTTATCTGGACAGAACGCCCATGAGCCATCTCGTGCGCGTCTCTTTTTTGTATTGACCCGTTATCCGGCATTTGGATACCTCCTCAGTCCGGCGTTTAATGCGAAAGAAAGTATACCCACCGAGCAAAAATCGAACGGGAAGACGAACGGAGCGCACCAAGACTGTCCCCAATGACTATCTCGGGATGAGTTGCGGTGGAATAGGGATTGTTTTGCGCCCGCCGGCCCCTATTCAGTCCCTATTTCACCGCAACTTGGAGGAGGACAGAAAAAGCCCTGCTGCGGGTGGCGGCAGAGCTTTTGGAAGGGGACTTGGTTGTGAGGGCTCGTTAGGCGAGCTTGGCCTCGAGCTCGGCGATGCGCTTGTAGGCATCGATGGTAAAGCGGGCCTGCTTCTCCAGGATCATGGTGGTCATGAGAGTATCCTGAGCATGGGCCATGATGAAGGTCATCTCCATCTCGCCGCCGCCGGCCTCCTGCGAAAGCAGCTTGGTCTGCGTGTCGTGGGCGCCGATAAGTGCATCGCTGGCATCCTTGTGCAGCTGCTCAGCCTTCTCAAAATCACCTTCGCGAGCAGCATCGAGCGCTGCAAGCAGATCAGTCTGGGCGTCGCCCGCGTATGCGACAATCTCGAATCCAACCATCGAGATTTCTTCTTTGGTTGCCATATTGCGTTCCTTTCACATATGAACCAACGGAGAGCATCGCGTCCGGGCATACGCGCTGCGCTGTGTATGACAGGAACAGTAACATTCAAACAAAAAAGAACAGCGCAAAACGCAATTTCGAGCTATGAACGGTTGCTTTTCAGCCGTGAACGGCTTTTAAGCCAGTCCGAACAATATCAAACACAATTATCGGCAACCCAAACAGGTCCGCACCCTAGCGTACATCGCGCACCGTATCGCCCTCGACGAGCACGCCCGGAAACAGCCTGTGCTCCACACCGGGTGCAACGCCCTCGGCGCCGGCAATCTTGTCGACCGCCCACATGCCGACGCGCTTGTTGTCAAAGCGCACCGTGGTCAGGCGACGGTCGGGCACGATATCGCCCAGACTATCGTCAACACCCACCACGCTCACGTCCTGGGGCACGCACTTCCCGCGCGACTCGAGCCCACGGATACAGCCATATGCCATGGCATCGTTGGAGGCATAAATGGCCGTGCAGGTCGGATCATCCGCAAGCACCTGGCCGGCAGCATATCCACTCTGCGCCGTCCAGTCGCCACGGACGAGCTGCGGTGGCTCAATGCCATGCGCACGCAATGTCTCACGCCAGCCTTCCTCGCGCCGCATGCCCGAAAGCGAGCGCTCGGGGCACGAGATAAAGTGCACGGTCTTGTGCCCCTGCTCCAGCAAGTACTCGACCACCTGGCGCGAGCAATCGAACTGGTCGTTATCGACCGTCGAGCACAGCGGGTGCTCCAGCATGGTAACGAGCACCGTCTGCATACCGGGCAGCGGCTCAAAGGTGCCAAAGTCCGCCGGCATGCGGTTCATAATCACGACTATACCGTCCACCGGCAGTGCGCTCATACGCGACGATGCGCTCTCGAGGGTATAGGGGTGTCCATCTACTTTAGTGAGGGTGATGGCATAGCCGTGTTTGTCGGCCGCGGCGGCAAAGCCCTCCATACGGTCGAGGTTGCCGGTGCCGGTAATGTTGAACATGGCGACGCCGACGGTCTTAAACTTACCGCGGCGCAGCGATCGACCGGCAAAATTGGGGCGATACCCCAGCTCGCGCATGGCGGCACGCACGCGCTCCTTGGTCTCGGGGCGCACGCTGGGCGAATCGTGCACCGTACGCGAGACTGTCTGCTCCGAGACGCCCGCGAGACGCGCCACATCCTTAACGGAAACCGATTTTTTAACAGCGGCCATAGGTCGATCTTTCTATGTCGACGATGCCATTGGTGGCACCCTACGCAGTCATTTTTAACGCCTTCAAGTATATCCAACGCCTCCCCCACCATACGCTCACCACCCAAAACCTACCGTTCACCGACATTTTTGCTTCCCCAAACGGCTTTTGGCGCCCAAATGTTAACGTTGCCATTGTGCAAACACAGAGCCACCGGGCGGCTCAAACGTTTACGCATAAGGAATCGACGGTTCGCAGGCACAGGAACCACCGGTTCGCGTCTTATTTTGTGTCGCAAAATGGCAACGTCAACATTTTGGCAACCAAACGTCAAAAGCTACCATCGTTGCCAACCCACCGACTCTTAGGAGCTTTGCATGGAGCAACTCATCGCCATCATCGAAAAGGGGCAGCCCTTTTTCAACGCGATCGCCCGCAACAAGTACCTCAAGGCGATCCGCGACGGTTTTATCTCCGTCATCCCCATCATCATCTTCTCGTCCATCTTCTGCCTGGTAGCCTCGGTTCCCAATATCTGGGGTTTCTACTGGCCCGATGACATCAACAACGCCCTGTGGAAGTGCTACAACTACTCCATGGGCATCCTGGCCATCGCCTGTGCCGCCACCACGGCCAAGCACTTCGCCGACGCTCAGAACCGCGATCTGCCCAAGAACAACCAGATCAACTTCATCTCGTGCATGTGCGCGGCCATCATCGGCTTCTTGCTCCTTTCGAGCGACACGATCGCCACGGACGCTGCCAGCGGCTTCAACACCACCTACCTTGGTTCCAAAGGCCTGCTGACCGCCTTTATCGCTGCGTTTGTGACCGGCATCATCTACAAGTTCTTCATTAAGCGCAACATCACCGTCAAGATGCCCGAGCAGGTTCCGCCCAACATCTCGCAGACCTTTAAGGACATCATCCCCTTCTCCGTCTGCATCACCGTCTTTTGGGTCTTTGACATCGCCTTCCGCGCTGCTTTTGGCTTCTGCTTTGCCCAGGGCGTCATCCAGGTGTTCCAGCCCCTGTTCACCGCTGCCGACGGCTACATCGGCCTCGCTGTGATCTACGGCGCTATGAGCCTGTTCTGGTTCGTCGGCGTCCACGGCCCCTCGATCGTCGAGCCCGCCATCGCCGCCGCCCTCGTTGCCAACATGACCGACAACCTGGCTGCGTTCCAGGCCGGCCAGCACGCTTCCGCTGTCCTGACCCAGGGTGCCCAGTACTTCGTCGTCTGCATGGGCGGCACCGGCGCCACGCTCGTCCTGGTCTTTATGTTCTGCTTCCTGGCCAAGTCTCAGGAGATGCGCGCCGTCGGTAAGGCCGCCATCGTCCCCGTGTGCTTTGCCGTCAACGAGCCGCTGCTGTTCGCCGCGCCTATCGTGCTCAACCCCGTCTTCTTTGTCCCGTTTGTCTTTGCCCCGATCGCCAACATCTGGATCCTCAAGATCTTTATCGACTTCTTGGGCATGAACGGCTTTATGTACACCCTGCCCTGGACCGTCCCCGGCCCCATCGGCACCATCATGGGCCTGGGCTTCCAGCCGCTCGCTTTTGTGATGCTCGCCCTTATCCTGGTCGTCGACTTCGTTCTGTACTACCCGTTCTTCCGTGCCTATGACGCCCAGAAGTGCGCCGAGGAGGCCGAGATCTCCCAGGAGGAGCTCGCCGCCAAGAACGCCGAGAAGGCCGCCAAGCTCAACGATGCCTTCCAGGGCAAGGCTGACGCCAAGAGCGTTGCCGCCGGCGCTGCTGCCGAGGCCGTGAAGGCCGACTCCCCCGCCGCTTCCGCAGCACCCGCTGCCGAGGCAACGACCGCCAGCGACCTCAACGGCAAGCGCGTGCTCGTGCTCTGCCAGGGCGGCGGAACCTCGGGCCTGCTCGCCAACGCGCTGGCCAAGGCCGCCAAGGAGCGCGGCATTAACCTCGAGACCGCTGCCGAGGCCTATGGCAACCACGTGGACATGCTCCCCGACTTTGACCTGGTCGTCCTGGCCCCGCAGGCCGCAAGCTACCTGGCCGACCTGCAGAAGGACTGTGAGCGCGTGGGCAACAAGTGCGTCGCCTGCCGTGGCAAGCAGTACATCGAGCTCTCCCAGAACGGCGACAAGTCTCTCGCCTTCGTGAGTGAGCAACTTTCGAAGTAAGTAACGCCCAGGGCCAGCCGACCATCCAAGACCGGCTGGCCCTTCGATTTAGACGATTGGATCATCATGTCCGTTAACCCTGCTAGCGTCACCAACCCGCCTGCGCAGTTTCCCGAGGACTTTGTCTTTGGCGGCGCCACTGCTGCCTACCAAGTAGAGGGCGAGACCCGCACTCACGGTAAGGGCAAGGTTGCCTGGGACGACTTCTTGGAGGCCCAGGGCCGTTTCTCCCCCGATCCCGCTTCGGACTTCTACAACCAGTACCCCGTCGATCTGGAACTGTGCGAGGAGTTTGGCATCAACGGCATTCGCCTCTCTATCGCCTGGAGCCGCATCTTCCCCAACGGTATCGGTGAGATTAACCCCGAGGGTGTCCAGTTCTATCACGATCTCTTCGCCGAATGCCACAAGCACCACGTTGAGCCGTTTGTCACGCTGCATCACTTCGATACGCCGCTTCCCCTCTTTGAGAAGGGCGACTTCCTCAACCGCGAGACCATCGACGCCTTTGTGGACTTTGCCACCTTCTGCTTTAAGGAGTACGCCGACGAGGTGACCTACTGGTTCACCTTTAACGAGATCTGGGCCGATGCCTCCAACACCTACATCGAGGGCACCTTCCCCGGTGGCGTCAAGGCGCATCTGGCCGAGGCCTTCCAGTGCGAGCACAACATGATGCTCGCCCACGCCAAGGCAGTACTGGCCTTCCACAACGGCGGTTTTAAGGGCAAGATCGGCGTCATTCAGTCGCTGGAGTTTAAGTATCCGCTCAACGAGAACGACCCCGCCGACATCAAAGCCGCCAACAACGAGCACGTGCTGCAAAACCAGTTCTTGCTCGACGCCACCTTCCGCGGCGACTACGCGCCCGACACCCTCGAGTGCGCCAACCGCCTGGCCGCCGTCTCGGGCGGTACCATCGAGATCCTAGACGAGGATCTGGAAATCATGCGCGAGGCCGCCCTCTACAACGACTACCTGGGCGTTAACAACTACCAGTGCCGTTTCTTGAAGGCTTACGACGGCGAGAACGACCTGCACCACAACGGTACGGGCGAGAAGGGCACCGGCCGCTGGCGCGTCAAGGGCATTGGCGAGCACGTGAACAAGCCTGGCATCCCTACCACCGACTGGGACTGGATCATCTATCCCGAGGGCCTGTTCGATCTGCTCGTCTACATTAAGCAGCGCTACCCCAACTACAAGCAGATCTTCATCACTGAGAACGGCATGGGCTACAAGGACCCCTACAAGGACGGTTTTGTGGACGATCAGCCGCGCATCGACTACATCGAGCAGCACCTGCGCTGGTTGCTCAAGGCCATGGAGGTGGGCGTCAACGTGGGCGGCTACTTCCTGTGGAGCCTGCAGGATCAGTTCTCCTGGACCAATGGCTACAACAAGCGTTACGGCTTCTTCTACGTTGACTTTGAAACCCAGAAGCGCACGCCCAAAGCAAGCGCATACTGGTATAAGCACGTGGCGCAGACCCGTCGTCTGGACTAGTTAACGCCATCGGCCGCCGTGACCATCACGCCGCCGTGCACCTTACCATTCCCGATCGCATGGGCGCTGCGTCCATGCACCTCTTTCCGCGTGGCGGATACGACCTTCCCGGTGGATGCTTCAGCATCCTTGGTCGTATCCGCCGTTTTGTTTTTGGGCGGACCGAGGGCGGGCCGTTTGTCTCAATCTGTAACATGTAGACCACTTTTGACCGTCTAGTTGTTACAGATCGAGACAAACGGAATAAGCCGGGCCAAAAATCTCGATCCGTAACATCTAGCCGAGTTTTTGGGTCCTAGCTGTTACAGATTGAGACAAACGGAATAGGCCGAGCACGTCTACGCCCGCAAGTCCTTTACGCTGGAACGCTCGACCAACACGCCCGAGACGAGCGTACGGCTTCTGGAGCTCGGAGCTTCCAGACCCGCGACGACCTCGTTGAGCGCACGGACGCCCAGCTCGCGGTGGCGAAACTTCACCGACGTCAGAATCGAGTTGGGAATCGTCTTATAGAGCTCATCGTCGAAGCCGATCACGGACACATCATTGGGCACACTGAGCCCTTTGTCACGTAGAGCCATCATCACGCCGTTTGCCATGCAGTCGTTAGCAGCGAGGACCGCCGTGCAATCGGGCTTATCGGCAAGCACAAGGCCCGCGGCATAGCCACTATCCGCATTCCAATCGCCTTGCAGAGGCTCGGGCGGCTCAATGCCACGCGCCTCGAGTGCCGCACGCCAACCTTTCATACGGCACTGGCTCGACAACGACTCTTTCTTACCAGAGACGAAGTACACGTTTTTATGCCCGTGGTTCAAGAAGTACTCGCACGCCATGCGCGCGCCGCCCTCTTGGTCGTCACTGACGGTGGAGCAGGTAGGATGTTCCATCGGTGTGATAATCACCGTCTTGAGGTCTTTCGGTGCCTCAAAAGTATCAAAGTCATCGACCATCTGACGCAGGTTGAAGATCATGCCATCAACAGGCAGCTGCGACATCCTACGCGCCGCTTCGGCAAGGGTCATCTTCTCCCCCGCCCGCTTTTTGATCATCGTGAGCGCAAAGCCGCGTTCTTCGGCGGCATCTGCGATACCGTCAATCATGTCCACGGCACCGCCCGACAAGTGGAACAGCACCACGCCGATGCACCCGTAACGGCCCAACTTGAGCGAACGCGCGGCAAAGTTGGTTCGAAACCCGAGCGCCTCCATTGCGGAATGAACCTTATCGCGTGTCGACTCTCGCACGCTATCGGGCTCGTTGATCACACGCGAAACCGTCTTGAGAGAAACACCCGCAGCAATCGCCACATCGTTCATTGAGACATTTTTCTTGTCCATCGTTGCCACTACTTCTCCAGTCGGTTTTGCATCGCTTGTTTTTTGCGTTCTAGCATACACTACCTGCTCGACTGACAAATCAACCGTTTACCGGACAATATCGACCGCTCACCCGTATATCCTTGTTGCCTTTCTAGAAATGTCTTACGTTGTCATTAACGAAATGACAACGTTGTCATTTCGCAATGCCTTCCTTAAGCAGGAAGGTTTCCGGGCAGTCCTGACCATCCATCGACGACCAGTTCCATCCACATGCATCGCGCATCAAGTAGCAAAGGAGCTCTATGGACGCCATCGTAAAGATGCTCGAGAAGCATCAACCGTTCTTCGAGAAGATCTCGAGGAACATCTACCTTCAGGCTATTAAGGACGGATTTCTTGGGTGCATGCCCATCGTCCTCACCTCTTCGATCTTTCTGCTCATTGCCACCCTTCCCGGCGTAGTCGGCATCACGCTGCCCCAGCCGCTCATCGACTGGTGCAACAAGCTGTACAACTTCACCATGGGCGTCATGGGCATCATGGTCGCCGGCACCACTGCCAAGAACTTTACGGCTTCCATGAACCGTCGCATGCCCGCCGGCAAGGTGCTCAACGACGGCTCCACCATGGTGGCCGCCCAGTGCAGTATGCTTTTGCTCGCCGTTACGCAGTTCACCACCAAGTTCAACGGCTCCGAGCTTTCGGTCTTCGACTGCACCAGCATGGGCACGCGCGGTCTGTTCTCGGCTTATATCGCCGCGTTCATCACCGTGTGGGTCTACAAATTCTGCGTCTCGCGCGATCTGACCATTAAGCTGCCCAAGGAGGTCCCGGGCGCCATCGCTCAAAACTTCCGTGACATCATCCCCTTTGGCGGCGCCGTCATCATCTGCGGCATCATCGATGTCGTCGTGCGCAACCTCATGGGCGTTCCGTTCTCCGAGCTGCTCATCAAGCTGCTCTCCCCGCTCTTCACTGCAGCAGAGACCTACCCCGGACTCATCCTTATTCAGGCAGCCACCGCGTTCTTCTGGTTCATCGGCGTCCACGGCCCCTCGATCGTCCAGCCGGGCATCGACCCCATCCGTCTTGCCAACCAGGCCGAGAACCTGCAGGTTCTGCTGGCCGGTGGTCACCCCGCCCATTCCCTCACCTTCAACATGTCGCTCGTGGGTGAGTTCGGCGGCACCGGCGCCACGTTCATCGTGCCGCTTCTGCTGATTCTCTTTATGAAGTCCAAGCAGCTCAAAGCCGTCGGTAAGGCCTCGATTGTTCCTGTTGCCTTTGCTGTCAACGAGCCGCTGCTCTTTGGCGCGCCGATGATCCTTAACCCCTACATGCTCATCCCCTTTGTTGCCGCCGGCTGCGTCAACGTGAGTGTTGCCAAGTTCTTTATCGACAACGTGGGCATGAACGGCTTCTCCTTCGTGGTGCCTTGGGCTACCCCCGCTCCCATCGGCATCTTCATCACCACGAACTTCCAGCTTATCGCCCTGGTGTTTGTCGCGATCATCATCTTGCTGGACGCCATCATCTACCTGCCGTTCTTGAAGGCATACGATAAGCTGCTCTGCGACCAGGAGGCCGAGCGCGCCGCCGAGCTGGGTCTCGAGTCCGATGGTGCCGCTGCCATCGCCGCCAACGCCCCTGCGCCCGCTGTCGAGCAGGCTACCGCTTCCGTCGAGACGACTGTTGCCGCCGCCGACAGCAAGCCTGTCGCCGATCAGCCCGAGCCCGCTGCCGATGCATCCGCCAAGAAGGATGTCGACGGCCTGAAGGTCCTCGTCCTGTGCGCCGGCGCCGGCACCTCTGCCATGCTTGCCAACGCCATCAAGGAAGGTGCCGCGCAGACCGGAGAGAACATTGCTTCCTCCGCAGGCGCCTATGGCCAGCACACTGCCATCATGGATCAGTACGACGTCATCGTGCTCGCGCCGCAGGTCCGTAGCTACTACAACGACATGAAGGCCGACACCGATCGCCTGGGCATTAAGCTGCTCGCCCCGCGCGGCAAGGAATATATCGACCTTACCCGCGACCCCGCTGGCGCCATCAAGTGGCTCCGCGAGAACCTCGACTAGTTTCCTCCCTCTGTTGGTGCCCGAATCCCCAGTTCGGGCACCTCTCCCTATTCGTATCCCACAGAAAGGATGACTCATGACCAACCCCATGCAGTTCCCCGACGGCTTTGTGTTTGGCGGCGCCACCGCCGCTTACCAGGTTGAGGGCGAGACCCGTACGCACGGCAAGGGCAAAGTGCCCTGGGACGATTTCCTGGCTGCTCAGGGTCGCTTCTCCCCCGACCCCGCAAGCGATTTCTACAACAAGTACCCGGTCGATATCGACCTGTGCCAGCGCTTCGGCATCAACGGTATCCGTGTCTCCATCGCTTGGAGCCGCATCTTCCCCAACGGCACCGGTGAGATTAACCCCGAGGGTGTTGCCTTCTATCACGAGCTCTTTGCCACCTGCAATAAAGCCGGCGTTATCCCCTATGTCACGCTCGATCACTTTGATACGCCCGAGGCCTTTTATCAGAACGGCGGCGAGGGCTTCCTGACACGCACGACGATCGACGCCTTTGTCGAGTACGCCAAGTTCTGCTTTGCCGAGTTCACCGAGGTCAAGCACTGGTTTACCTTTAACGAGATTCCCGCGACCGCCGAGGGCAGCTTTATCGTCGGCAACTGGCCGCACGGCGAGAAGTATCGCCTGGACAAGGCCTTCCAGCTCATGCACAACATGATGGTGGCCCATGCCAAGGCCGTCGTCGCCTTCCACGAGGGCGGCTTTGAGGGCGAGATCGGCATTGTCCAGAACCTGGAGCCCAAGTATCCCCTCGATCCCAACAGTGCTGCCGACTGCGAGGCCGCCCGCATGGCCGACGTCATCAACAACCGCTGGGTACTCGACGCCACCTTCCGCGGCCACTATGCAGCCGACACCATGGAAGCCGCGACCAAGCTGGCCCATATCGCCGGCGGCGAGCTCGACGTTCGTGACGAGGACATCGCCGCGCTGACCGCCGCGCTCCCCTACAACGATTGCCTGGGCGTCAACACCTACAAGTGCCAGTTCCTGCGTGCCGCCGAGGGCGAAAACGACATCAACCACAATGGCACTGGCGACAAGGGCTCCTCGCGCTGGTTCCTCAAGGGCGTTGGTGAGTCATGCGTGCGCGAAGGCGTACCCACCACCGATTGGGACTGGATTATCTATCCCGAGGGTCTGTACGATCTGCTGCTCCGCATTAAGAACGATTACCCCAACTACAAGAAGATCTACATCACCGAGAACGGCATGGGCTATAAGGACGACTTCGAGGACGGCTTTATCGACGACGCCCCTCGCATCGACTACATGCGTCAGCATCTCGCGTGGATCCTCAAGGCAATCGACGGCGGCGTGAACGTTGACGGCTACTTTGTGTGGTCGCTGCAGGACCAGTTCTCCTGGACCAACGGCTACAACAAGCGCTATGGCCTGTTCTACATCGACTTTGAGACCCAGAAGCGCTATCCCAAGGCGAGCGCGTACTGGTACAAGAACGTCGCGGAGACCGGCCTGCTCATGGCCTAGTTTCCGCCGCATACCCCCTGTCGGCCGCATGCGAATCCCTCCACGGGTTCGTATGCGGCCTTTTTGTTTTTTGGTGAGCCCGAGCGGATCATTCGTCTCGATCTGTAACATCTAGCAGGGATTTTCGGCCCCAATTGTTACAAATCGAGATGAACGGGGCACCCGGTTCGAAATATCTCGCTCAGTAACATCTGACTCGCTTTTGGCCGTCTAACTGTTACAGATCAAGACAAAGATGATGGCTGGGTAGATAAAATCTCGATCTGTAACATCTAGTCGAGTTTTTGGGTCCTAGCTGTTACAGATTGAGATAAACGCACAGGACAATCCTCTCAATCTCAATCTGTAACATCTAGATGAGCTTTTCTCCCCTAACTGTTACAGATCGAGACAATCGGATGGTGGAATCCAAACTATCCAATCAGCTATGGAGCACAGCCTCAAGTTTTCGGTATCACGAACGGGCTTTCGGTATCATTTGGTGCTGATATGACACCGAAAGCCCGTTCGGCTATGCGAGAGAATCCGGTGTGCCAGCTCAGCCAAATCACAGGCCCGCAAACTTCGTTTGCCCGCAGAACGTCACTGCGTCCACGTTTGCGTGTCATTTCACGTCACTTTGACACGCAAAATGACACGCAAATTTTTTCGTGTCATATTTTTGACATGCAAAATGACGTGTAAAATTTTACGTGTCATTTCTCACGTCAAATTGAAGCGAAACGGAGCAACACGATGCAAGAATCCAAAGATCTTGAATTCAAGGAATGCGTCACCAATTCGTTCCTTAAAACCGTCTCCGCTTATGCAAATGGCACGGGAGGACGCGTGCTATTTGGAATTAACGACGACGGAGAAGCCGTTGGCCTCGATGACCTCAAGCAGACCTGTCTGGATATCGAAAACAAGATTAACGATTCGATCATCCCCCAGCCCGATTACTCCCTAAAAATCAACGAGTCCGATGCAACCGTAGAGCTTACGGTCTTTCCCGGCAGATCGAAGCCTTACCTATACCGCTCGAAGGCATACAAGCGCAATGACACCGCGACCATACCAGTTGACACCCTAGGGCTTTCGCGTCTTGTACTCGAGGGTCAAAACCTCTCCTTTGAACAGCTCCCGGCAAGCAAGCAAGATCTATCTTTCACCGTTTTAGAGAATCGCCTAAAAGCAAAGCTCTCACTTCAGTCATTCACAACCGATACTCTCAAAACCCTCGGCCTGCTCGATGAGACCGGAACCTACAACAACGCGGCAGAACTGCTCGCGGACGAGAACGATTTCCCAGGTATCGACATGGCGGTGTTTGGCGACACCATCAATCTCATTAAGCAGCGCAAAACTCTCGAACATGCATCGGTTTTAACGGAGATTGACGGCGCTCTTGAACTATTTGAAACTCAGTACTGTTACGAAGAGATCAAGGGAATGGAGCGGGTCCGCAAGGAGCTCATTCCGCTCGAAGCATTCCGCGAGGCCATTACCAATGCAATCGTTCACAGGACTTGGGATGTACCCGCGCACATTCGCATCTCGATGTTCGACGACCGCGTGGAAGTCGCCTCGCCCGGCGGCTTGCCAGCAAGCATGACTGTCGATGAATACCTGTCCGACATGCTATCCGTTAGACGCAATCGTATTCTTGCCGAAGTCTTTTTGCGCCTGGGTCTTATCGAAGCCTTTGGAACGGGCATCATGCGAATTCGCGACACCTATAAGGACAGCGTCAGAAAGCCCCGGTTTCAAGTTTCGGATAACGCCATTGTGGTCACACTTCCCCTGCTCATGGATAACCCGGGGCTCAAAGGCGACGAACTTATCGTATTCGAACTGTTGAGTAGCGCACATCCTCAATCGACAGGTGAGCTTGCAGCCAAAGTTAGCTTCAGCCGCTCGAAGCTCAATCGCATCCTCAAAAAACTCGTTGAGACAGGCCTGGCGACAGTTGAAGGCATCGGCAGGGGACAGAAGTATCGCCTGCTACGCTAGTTAGCAAATGACCTGCGCGTGCTCCTCGATGGCGGCGCGGTCTTCGGCGGAGATGCTCGGCTCGCACACTACGGCGTCCAGGCTGTCCAGGCGGCAGAAGGTGTAGAAGTCGCGCTTGCCGATCTTGCTGGAGTCGGCGATCAGATAGCGCGAGTCGGCCTTGCTAAAGGCGAGCTGCTGGATACGACCCTCATCCATATTAGACGTGGACACGTCGCCGTCCAAAATGCCGTTGGCGCCGATATAGGCTGCGTCGATACCCAGCGCGCGCAGGGTATCCTCGGCCATGGGACCCACAAAGGCTGCAGTGCGGCGGCGATACATACCGCCCACGAGGCACAGGTCGCAGTCCTCGCGCGCCTCGAGCAGGCTAAAGGCCGAAAGCGAATTGGTCACATAGATGGAAGGCAGTTTGTCGGTGACTCGGAGAGCGCCAATGCGATCTCACGACGGTTGCGCTCATTGTCTCAATTAGATACTCAACGAAATACGGCCCCGCAGCTCAATAAGCTGCGGGGCCGTACCATACACCGACGAATCAACGACGAAGTGCATCCACTATTTGGCCAGCTCCTGAACGATCCAGTCAATTGCACCTTCGGGATCGTTGGTAAGGTCGATATACTCCTTGCCCCTTGTGGTGAGCAGTTTAATTCCAAGGCGATCGGTATCGGCCTTCATAGCGTCATAGTACATGCGTGCCTGGGGCGCCAGAACAATCACGTTGTACTGATCCATCGTCTCATAGTGGCTTCCGTACGCACCGGACTGAGAAACCAGATCGATACCCTTAGCAGCGGCACCTTCGCGAAGAGCATTTGCCAAGAGAGTCGAAGTGCCGGCACCCTGGCAAAGCACAAGCACGCGGATCTGCTCCGCCTTGTCCTTTACCGCCTCGAGAGCTTTTGCGACATTTTCCTGTGCGGCAATAGCATCTGCATCCGAGTTTCCTGCAGTCTCCTTTGCAGACTCTTCCAAACAAAGCTGATGGTCATACGCCTTGCAGAACGGATAGTAAATCACAAAGTCAACGACCAACAGCACTGCCATCAATACGAGAGAACGCAGATCGAGACCCGTGGTGAGGAACGCACCAATTGGGCCGGGAAGCGCCCACGGCATGGTATACATGGGGGCGTTCATTCCAATGACGTCAATGAAAAATTTACCGATAATGGCGTTGACCATAGGAGCCACTAGGAAGGGCACGAACATATAGGGATTGAGAACAATCGGCATACCGAAGATAACGGGCTCGTTAACTCCAAAAATCACCGGGATAATCGATGCCTTGCCCATGGCTTTAAGCTGCTTGGAGCGCATAAACATGATTAGGATAATAGGAACGATGAACGTGCAGCCAGAACCGCCCAGACCGCCGATGAAGCTTGTAAAGTCCTGCGTGAGAGCAATTGACGGGTGTCCACCTGCTTGGAAAACCTCAAGATTGGTAACGGTATTGCCGTAGAGCGCAGCATTGATCGGACTCATGACAACCGAAGCACCGTGGATACCCATAAATTGGAAAAGCGCGACCGCGCCTTCGATAAGCGCCATGCCAGGATAGGTGTCGACCGCGGAGAACAGCGGCGAGATGAGAGCGGATACCAAATTGGCGAACGGCACAGCAAGCAGCTTGCGGCTCGCAAGATCGATAAAAGCGCACGCAAGGATCGAAAACCCAAATGCAAAGATATCGCGAAAACTCTGCGCAATAGAGCCAGGGACCTCTTTGGGAAGCTTGATCGTCACATTATGGCTAATGCACACCTTATAGATATTAACGGTCAAGAATGCGGCTACGAACGCAGCGAGAAAACCCTTGGTTCCCATATAGCCGGTTTCAAAAACAGATGTATCTGCTCCGCCAATCGAGACAACATCGTTCGTCACCGATAGCAAGAGCATGCCGCACATGGCACAAACCATGCACGAGGTGGGGTTGAGAGATTTACCCGAAGGCATGCGACGGTTCATCGACATGGCAAGTGAGCTCGCCGTGGTGCCGGCCACCATAATGCCAAGAAGTCCCATGGTATATGCATAGATTTTATTGAAGAAATCCAGCACCTCAGGCGGAAGCGTGATGCCTACATAGGCAGGGAGCGTCGAAAGAAGAAGGAACAGGCTCGAGAACAGCACAATTGGCATATTCGAGAGAAAGCCATCCTTGATCGCCACCAGATAAATGTTCCTCGAGATTTTGTCGAAGAGAGGCTGGTGTTTTTCAAGGAATTTGACGATAGCGTCCATAACACATCCTTTCATGATTCCCGGGCACACAACGATTTATCCGGACTCAACCGTCGTCGTCCCCGTTTGTATCCACTTATGTAAGTGAATACGTTCTTGTGCGAAATGTAATATCATTTGCGCGATTTGTCATAACCAATTCTTTTTCCGCTTTGTCGATATGTCAAGAATTCAAATACTTATTCGGTGAACGGTAGTTGATTAATATAATGTTTTCCCAGCTAAAGGCTATTTTTTCCGAGCAGTACAATAAGTTTGCAACCGTTCACCGATTGGATATAACATATTGAATATATTGTTGTAACAATATTAGAGACAATGTCACAAGCCTGTCGTTCTAGTCAAAGGAAGTAACAATGCCCAAACGATTACTGAACATGTCCGCATCCGATTTTGCCGCCACGTCACCCATGGATCTAAAGCAGGCAATTCTGGCTTCCGAGGGACGTACCATCATGGCGGAAAACGTACCCTCTTCCCAATTTCTCGGCGGCGTTACTAATGCCGAAATCGAACGTGCCGCAGGTGCCGACCTGCTTCTGTTTAACGCGCTCGATGTGTTCGATCCAGTTATTGCCGGTATTCCAGATGATCTCAATGAAAACCCGGTCACTTGGGTGAAGCGAGCATGCGGAAGGCCCATTGGCGTCAATCTGGAGCCAGTTGATAACGAGGCAGAGATGTCTGAAACCCGAACGGAAATCCCCATGGGTCGTCGCGTCTCTCCCAAGACCTTAGAAAAGGCTAACGAACTCGGATTTGATTTTATCTGCCTGACGGGCAACCCTGGAACCGGCGTCTCCAACGATGCAATCGCCCATTCGATTAAACTCTCCAAAGAGCATTTCAATGGCCTGGTCATAGCCGGAAAAATGCATGGAGCGGGCGTTGCGGAACCTGTCATGACGCTCGAAATTGCGCGCAAGTTTGTTGACCTCGGCGTCGATATCCTTCTCGTGCCAGCCCCCTACACCGTCCCTTGCTTCCAAGAAGCAGACCTGCGCGCCATCGTAGACTTTGTACGATCCCACAACGTAGGCAAGTCAATTGAAGAGAAGGTTCTCGTCATGGCGGCGAACGGGACGAGTCAAGACTCCTGCGACAGCGAGACCATTAAGAAAATAGGCCTTGCAGCAAAAGCAGCCGGCGCTGACCTCCAACATATCGGGGACTCCATGAACGGTATTTGCCTGCCCCAGAATATCTTCACGCTCGGACAAGCCCTTCGTGGATACAGGCATCAGATCGTCATGCTGAGCCGCTCTGTGATACGTTAAGGTTACCTTGCCCACGTTACATCCCGACTGAGGCAACCATCAGGTATAACCAACATGCAAACTGAGGCTCTAATGCTCGATACACACGAAAAACGGCCACTCTATTTACAGCTCACCGACGCGCTGCTCAAGCAGATCGTCGATGAATATCAAGCAGACGATAAACTTCCAACAGAAATGGAACTCTGCGACGAATACGCCGTAAGCAGAACAACCGTCCGACTTGCCATGAGTGAGCTGGAGCGTCGTGGAAGTATCTATCGAATCCAAGGTAAGGGATCGTTTGTTGCACCGAAACGCGTTAGCGAACTCAATTCACTTTTAGACTTTGACTTTGCAAGCCATTGCGATGGCGTTGATCCGGATGCCATCACCAAACATTTCGGCGGCCTCACATCAGGTCGTCCAATTTCCGTAATGATGCTCCAACAATTTGGATGTCAAAGTCGCGATGAAATTCAGCGTCTTGAATTGACCTACGAACTTGAAGGCAGCTTCATAGGCGCTGATACGTTCTTCATTTCAAAGTCGCGCGTTCCGAATAACCAGTTAGATTTTCAGGCATTTAGCAGAACCATGGACGACTTGTCCAAGTCTATCCAATCTGTTAGGGAAAGCTATAGAGCACGTCAGCTTAGCGATTCCGAAGCCAGTAATTATGGTGTTGCAAAACTTCCGGTCATCGAACTGACTCATTATGCTTACGACTCCGGAGGCAAACTAATCTCAATTGTCTGCCGCACCGTCTTAACTGGGCGAATCCCTTATCAAAACTTTATTTTCAAGTCCTAATGTTCTTTTTCTTTTGTCTCGATCTGTAACACGTAGCCGAGTTTTTAAGTCCTAACCGTTACAGATCGAGACAAACAAGGTAGACCCCGCCGAATTGTCTCAATCTGTAACACTAAGACCGGTTTTGGACGTCTAGATGTTACAGGTTGAGATGAATGCACAGGCCAATGTCCCCAATCTAAATCTGTAACAACTAGCTGAATTATTCGGTCCCAGCTGTTACAGATCGAGACAAGCGGAATAGGCCGAGCCAAAAATCTCGATCTGTAACATCTGACTCGCTTTTGGCCGCCTAGATATCACAGGTTGAGACGATTTGATAGTGGAGTCCTTATTTGCGCGTCATATCGCGTAGCGCTGACGCGCTGGTTTCCACAATGACAGGAGGTAAAAGTCCTCCCGCATCACCCGTTGGCAATCCCGTAGCGATAACTAGCAAATAACCTGCGTGTGTTCCTCGATGGCGGCACGATCCTCGGCGGCGATGCCCGGCTCGCACACCACGGCGTCCAAATTGTCCAGGCGGCAGAAGGTGTAGAAGTCGCGCTTGCCGATCTTGCTGGAGTCGGCGATCAGATAGCGCGAGTCGGCCTTGCTAAAGGCGAGCTGCTGGATACGACCCTCATCCATATTAGACGTAGACACGTCGCCATCCAGAATGCCGTTGGCGCCGATAAACGCCGCATCGATGCCCAGCGCACGCAGGGTATCCTCAGCCGTTGGCCCCACAAAAGCGGCGGTGCGGCGACGGTACATACCGCCCACGAGGCACAGGTCGCAATCTTCGCGCGCCTCGAGCAGGTTAAAGACCGAAAGCGAATTGGTCACGATGCGCAGGCGAAACGCCGGCAGCATCGAGGCCATCTGCTCAACCGTGGTGCCCGTACCCAAAAAGATGGTCGAGCCTTCCTCGATAAGCTCCACAGCGCGGCGCGCGATCTGCAGCTTTTCCTCGGCATGCTTAGTGCGCTTTTCGCTGTGCGAATACTCGTGGCGCAACATAGCGTGAGGACGGCCCTGTGCACTGCGGGCTCCGCCGTGCACGCGCTCGATCTCGCCCAGGCTCGCAAGCTCCTCAAGGTCACGACGAATCGTCATATCCGAGACACCTAACGCATCTGAGATCTCCTTAACCGAGACCGTGCCCTGCTCTTCGAGCAGCTGACGAACCCTATCCTGTCGCTCTGCCTTAATCACGATGAATCCTCGCCGTTCTTTGCGCGCATATCATTCAAACAGTAACGAACAAATTGTATCAGACTCGTGCGCGTCAAAAATGAACGCCCGCACAGCTCCAATCATCACTTTTTTGAGAAAAATACCCCCTGCTTTAGTGGGGTGTAGTGATAATCTCGCCTGTTCGCGCTACAGTTTGTCCGAAATACCTCGATGTTAGGAACCAAATGATCACTTCCGAGCTTTTCGGCACCGCGCCGTGCGGTACCCCCGTTCATCGCTACACCCTCAACGGGCCCGAGATCTGCGTTCGCATTATGGACTATGGCGCCACCGTGCTGGGCATCGACGTGCCCGACATTCCCGGCAACGTGCGCGATGTGGTGCTGGGCTTCGATAAGCTCGAGGATTACTTTGACAACCCCGCCTGCTTTGGCGCGACCATCGGCCCCGTGGCAAACCGCACCGCGGGCGCCACGATCACCATCGCCGGCACGGACTGGCATATGCCAGCCAACGAAGGCGTCAACAACCTGCACAGCGATCTTGAGCATGGTCTGCACAAGCGCGTGTGGGATGTTGAGCTCGACGAGGTCCATAACGCCGTGCGCATGACCACCTCGCTTGAGGACGGTGAGCTGGGCCTGCCCGGCAACCGCACCTTTACGGCCGTGTTTACCGTGACACGCACCGGCCGCTTCCGTATCGAATACGGCTGCGAGAGCGACCGCGCCACCTACGTGTCCATGACCAACCACACATACTTTAACCTTGCCGGCCATAACGCCGGCATGGACTGCGAGCACTTCTTTGTTGCCAACGCTGCCCACTACCTGCCCATCAACGAGCAGAATATCCCCACCGGCGAGATCGCTCCGGTCGAGGGAACACCGTTTGACTTTCGCGAGCTGCGCCCCGTCGCTCCCGGCATGGAGGCCGACGACCCGCAGATTAAGCAGGCCCGTGGCTACGATCACTGTCTGTGCATCGATGGCTATCAGTACGGCCGCAATCTCCGCCGCGCGATGCACGTCGAGGAGATGTGGACCGGCCGCGAGCTGGACTACTACACCACTGCCCCGGGCGTGCAGCTCTACACCGGCAACTGGCTGGGCGACGAGCACGCCAAGGACGATGCTAACTATGGCTGGGGCGCCGGCTTTGCTCTCGAGGCCGAGATGTACCCCGACACGCCGCACCAGCCGTTGTTCCCGCAGGGCATTGTGGGCCCGGGTCACCCCTACAGCAATGTGATCGAATACCACTTTATGAGGCACTAAGCCCACAACGCAACATATCGCACAGCAGCGCCCGCCGGCACCACCGCCAGCGGGCGTTTTTTCATCTTTTGGGCTTGTTTTCGCTGTGACTGTATGAGTGACATATCAAAACTATGCCCATTTACTACGTTTAGCCTGGGATGCTCGACCATGCACCGGTTTTTGTTAAACTCTCGAGCCGTCTACCTGCAGTTTTGTTTTTCTCAAATTCGACATGCTCGGCGATAGCCGATCAAACGTAGTAAATGGACATAGTTTTTGACAGACGGCATCGCTCGCATCCCTCGCAAGGGCAAAATGATCCGTTTTCCTCCGTCCCCAAGGGATCACTTGAACAGATTGCCGATGGGGTCGGGATTGGAGCTGGGGAGATAGCGGATTTCTAGCTCTACGCCGAGCGCCTGCAGTTCTTTGAGGGCAGCAACGTCTGCGTCGCTCACGGCAACCGCGGGCGTTATGGGGCGCTTGCCCTTCCCTGCCTGCATATGGCCAATGCTGATCTTGGTGATTGGCACACCGCCCTTAACCAGCGCGAGCGCATCGGCGGGTGAGGCCACCATGATGAGAATCCATTGGCGCGGCGTTGCGGTATGAATGATGTCGATGGTCCTTTGCACCGAGAAAAACCGCGTCCAGACACCCTCGGGTGTCGCCACCCTCATGGGTGCCCATTGGCGCGAATCCGCCGCGATCTCATCGTTGACGATTAGGACAAGGTTGGAACCAGTCGCCTCGTTCCACAGCTCAATGTCTTGCCCGCAAATAAACCGGTCGTCGATGCGTGTGAGAAGAATCTTGGGTTGAGCCATCGCTGCCCCATTCTGCTTGAGATCCGCAAGAGCAAGACATCACGTCACCAATATTAGTGCATTTAAAGTGAGAAAAGCCGTCAGAACCCTTGCGCGGATGTGCGATGTCCCGTATCATAGACAGCCGTTGACGTCTCAGTTGCGTCACCACATGGCCGCCAGCGTAGCTCAGTTGGTAGAGCACCGCTCTCGTAAAGCGGGGGTCACCGGTTCGAGCCCGGTCGCTGGCTCCATTGCACAAGATAGCCGCCCTCGGGCGGCTTTTTTGTTGCCGATTTCGGGCACACATCCGCCAATCCAGGCACAACGCCGCCGGCAACTCCCCTACTCAACAAAAAGCCCCGTCAACCGCAATCCCCAAAGGAACCACGATCAGCGGGGCTTAAACGCGCTCCCCAAGGGGAACCACGCTAGCTCACGAGCAGTGCGCTACTCCTCCCAGTAAGCGTCGGCAAGCAGCTTAAAGCAGATCTTCTTGACCGGCTGCGCGCCATCGCCCGAGAACTCGAGCGTGGGCATATGAGGCTCGCCGGCAACAAACAGCGCAAACTTGTCGTCAGCAAGATCGCCGGCGATCGAGGCGTCGGAATCGACCAGATCGTAATCGTCCTTCTCGTCAAACTCCTGGACCAGCGTCAGGCTGCCCGTGGCAACCTTAAAGGCCTCGCGACCCTCAATGTCGATCTGCAGGTCGTGATAGCGCTGATGCGTCTCGTAGTGAGCCTCGGCCTCGGGACGAGTCGTGGGAGCCATGACGTTCGCAAAGACCTTGTCGCCCAGAATCGGATGGCTGCCGACCTCGAGCTCCGCCGGATCGTTCTCCTCGAGCCAATCAATCAGCACGTCGAGGCCCTTGAGCATTCCGCGGTACTCCTCGATATCGCCCAGTGCACCGTAAATCATCTAAATCCCCTCTCGGATCGTTCCTTTGGCGGCTACTCGATAAACGCGTTACCGACGCTGTTGCCACCCACATACGTCTCGACCAGGGTAAGGTCGGGATTGAACACGACAACGTCGGCGTCGCGCCCCGGCACAATGCTACCGCACTTGTCGTCAACATGAGCTAGCAAGCGATGCCGGAGCCGTCGCCCAAACTCTTACAGCTCAGTCACGACAACGCCGTTGTAGACCTCGTCCCAACGGTCCATGACCAGATGGCCAGTCATGGGATCCATGGCGTTGAGCTTGCCGCAGGTGTTGGCGGTACGCAGCACCGTCTCGTCGTCTGCGCCAGCAGCGATGGCATGTGCGAAGCCTGCGATAGTGGAGTCACCAGAGCCCGTGGCGTTAACGGCAGGGATATCGGGCGTCTTTGCGCGGAACGCACGGCCATTGTGGAAGCCAACGGAGCCGGCAGCGCCCATGGACACGACGACCCAGGGGATATCGGAGAAGCGGGCGTCAGAGGCGAGCGCGGAACGGAGCTCGTCCACATCGTCGGTGGTAAAGCTCGTGCCCAGAAGGCCGTTGATCTCGGTCAGGTTAGGCTTGACCAGCTCGGGCTTAATTTCGGACTTAAGGGCGGCCTCGAGCGAAGCACCCGAGGTATCGAGCAGCACCTTGGCGCCGGCATTCTCGGCAATGCCCGTGATCTTGGCATAGTAGTCTGCCTCGACGCCCCGGGGCAGCGAACCCGAAATGGTAACGACATCGGCCTTGCTCGCAAGCTCGGCAAACTTGGCGGTAAAGGCATCGAGCTCCTCGGGGGCAATCGTCGGGCCGCTCTCGAGCAGCTCGGTCTGGTTGCCGGCGTGGAGGATGTTGAGGCAAATACGAGTCTCGCCCTTGATGGGCACAAAATCATTCTTAATGCCATTGGCATCCATGAGCTCGGCCATATAGGCGCCCATATGACCACCAAGCAGGCCGGTTGCCACGACATCGTCGCCCAGCTGGCCCAGGACGCGGGCCACGTTGAGGCCCTTACCGCCGGCGGTCTTTTCGGGCGTCACGCGGTTGACGTCGTCGATAATGAGCTCATCGAGCTGATAGCGCGTATCGACGGACGGGTTCATCGTAACGGTGAGGATCATTTCTAGCTCCTTATCTCGCAGGCTCCTTATGCCTTGCAAAACGAATTGGCTACATGCGACTACAGAATCTCGATTGTGAACGAGCGTACGATGGTCTCCTTGGGCTTGGCGACAAGGCAGCCGCGCTTGTGCTCAAGCACGTCGTCCTCATCGGAGCAGGTCGAAAGGCCGCCCCAGGGCTCAACTGCCACAAAATCGCCCTCGGGCTTACTCCACACAATGAGATACGGGAAGCCCTCAAAGCTCAGGCGAACGCCCTTGTCCTCGCCCTTCTTGGAAAGCGTGACCTGACGGCTCTCGAGCACGTCAAAGATGGTCTCCGCAAAATCGAAGAGCTCGTGCGACAGGGGCAGCGTCTTTCCCACCATGGGGTTCTTGGAGCGGTTTGCCACGTCAATCAATCCAGTCGAGGGAACGGCGGTGCAGAGCTCCGCAGCCTCGTCCTTCTCAAAGCGCAACTCGTAGTCCGTATAGGCCTCGCCCTCATCGAGCGGACACCTAAAGCCGGGATGACCGCCAATAAAGAACGGCATGTCCTCGGTGCCCTCGTTGGTGACCTCGTAGGAAACGCGCACGGCAGCGTCCTCGAGCGTATAGCGGGCGACAAGCTTAAACGGGTACGGATAATCGCTCAGCAGCGCGGCGTTATCCTCCGAAGCCAGGCACATCGCCAGCTCGTTCTCGCTCTGGCTCAGCAGCTTCCACTCCTGTTTGCGCGCAAACCCATGGCGGGCGAGCTTTACATGATGCCCGGCAAACGTCATGGCGTTGTTATCGCGCAAGCCTCCGCAAATCGGGAAGCAAATCGGTGCCTGGCCGGACCACACGGCGGGATCGCCCTGCCACAGATACTCGCGACCTCCGGCCTCGATCGAGGTAAACGAACCACCGGCCGTGGACACCTTAATAGAAATCGAATCGTTGGAGAGAGCGTATTCCATTGCCCATCCTTTCGAACAACTGCTTTTTGCTCGCAAGTACCCGTCTCGGCCCTAACCAAAGGACAAACCCGCACGTTCATCGATACGTCCGGTATCCCAGCCATGTAACGGGGTACCATACAGACATTGATGCAATTACAGCTGAAAGGCCTTCTTATGCGAACCATCATCCTCTACGCCTCGCGCCATCACGGCAATACGAAAAAGCTCGTGGACGCCATCGTCGAGGCACACCCCGAGATCGATACCCTCGATGTGAAGACGCTCGGTAAAAACGAGTATCCCAACCTGCACGAATATCATCTGATCGGTGTCGCCACGGGCATCTATTACTCCGAGATCGACAAGGACATGGCACGCGTGCTCACGAACGTGCTGCAGCCGCAGGACAAGGTGTTTGGCCTTATGACCTACGGTGGCAAAAACAAGTGGTACGGCAAGGATATCGATGGCATCTGCCGCATGAGGCAGGCCATCTTTATGGGTGTCTACGGCTGCCCCGGCTTTGATACGTGGGGGCCGTTCAAACTCACCGGCGGTGTCCAAAAGGGACACCCGACCGCTGAGGAAATTAAGGGCGCCGTCGACTTCTTCGACAAGATCGAAGACGAGTATGGCGACATCATCGTCGAAGAGTACGCCAAGCGCGAGAAGCGCCTAGCATACGAGAAGGAGCATCCTGCAGGAGGCCTGGTGGCCGGCGTCAAGCGCACGGCAAAGAAGATCGCTAACAAGCTGTAACTGTGAAGGTGCTTTTGAGCGTTTAACCCATACGGCGGGTCCGAGCAGATTCGGGCCCGCCGTCTTTTTCTATCGTTACTCGGTAAAGGCGTTGCCGACGCTCTGGCCGCCAACATACGTCTCGACGAGGGTAAGCTCATGGTCGAACACGACAAAGTCGGCGTCGCGACCCGGCATGATGCTGCCGCACTTATCCTCGATGTGCGCGGAGCGTGCCGGCACCTCGGTTGCCATGCGAATGGCGATATCGGCGCTGGCGATGCCCCAGTCAACGATGTTCTTGACGCCCTGGGCAAGCGTGAGCACCGAGCCGGCAATGCTCTTGCCGTCGGCGAGCCAGCACAGGTTGTCCTTCATGATGACGTCCATGCCACCACTGGTGTAGCTGCCCTCGGGCATGCCGCCGCAACCCAGGCAGTCAGTGATGAGCACCGTGTGTTGCCAGCCCTTTGCCTGCAGCAGCGCCTTGATGGCGGCAGGGTTAACGTGCTTGCCGTCACAGATGATCTCGGCGTAGGTCTCGGGCGTGGACATGGCAGCGCCCACGACACCGGGCTCACGGTGATGCAGCCCGCGCTGACCGTTATAGGTATGCGTAAAGCAGCTGGCACCGGCGTTGATGGCGGCGATGCACTCATCGTAGGTGGCGTCGGAGTGACCGATGCTGGTCACCACACCCTTGGCATTCAGAGCAGCCGCATAAGCAGCGGCACCGTCGCGCTCGGCCGCCATGGCGCTCTTAACGATGCGACCACCCGCAGCCTCCTGCCACTGATCGAAGACCTCCTCGGAGGGATCGATCAGGTAAGCGGGGTTCTGCGCACCCACGTGCTTCATGGTAAAGAAGGGGCCTTCCAGGTAGATGCCCTGAATGCGGGCACCGCAGAAGTCGGGGCCGCGACCCTCGTCCGCCTGAGCGATGGCGGCGCAGGCGTCCTTGATCTGCTCGACGCCATCGGTGAACGTCGTGGGCAGCCAGCTGGTGGTACCGCGACGGGCGAGCTCGGTCGAGCTGATATCGATGCCCTCGGGATCGTTATCGGTAGTTGAGTGGTTGTAGAAGCCATGGATGTGAGTATCGACCATACCCGGTGCGATCCACGATCCCGTGTAGTCCTTAATCTCGCAAGAGGGCTCGTCGGCCTGCCAGGCGCCAAAGACGCCATCCTCGACCATAAGATAGCCGCCCAGTTGCGGGCCTGCCGGCAAGAAGAACTTGTCAGCCTTAATTGCGTACGTGCTCATATGCACTCCTCGCTTCTAAAGCAGTTGACTGTGGTGATGCTTATACCCAGCTCACGTAAAACAAAAAGCGCCCGCCCGCCGTTATGAGCGGACGGGCGCCCTTACAGGGGGACGCGATTAAGCGGTGAAGGGGTGAATCGTCACGCCCTTAACCACGCGGTTGACCGTGCCAGTGGGGCTCGGCGTGTCGGGCGTGTTGCCCACGCGCACGGAGTTGAGCAGGCTGATAGCCTGGGCAAACATCACGAACGGCAGAGCAAGGTAGCCCTCGGGAAGTGCCTCGTAGCCCTTAAAGGTGAAGGACTCGCCCTCGTAGACGGTGGCACCTTCCTGCTGAACGGCGATGGTGTGCTGAGCGATCTCGTCGCCACCGATCTCGTTGAGGATGTCGATGTCGTACTGACGGGTGTAGGCGTCGTTGTTGACGAACACGAAGACGAGCGTCTTATCGTCGACGAAGGACTTAGGTCCGTGACGATAGCCCATGGAGGTGTCGTAGGAAGTAGCGACCAGACCGTGAGCGAGCTCGAGGATCTTGAGCTGGCTCTCCTGGGCAAGGCCACCGAAGGAGCCAGAACCCAAGTAGGTCACGCGGTTGAAGTCGCCAACCAGGTAATCGGCGATCTCGGGCTCACGGGAGATGACCTCCTCGCCCATCTTGGCGATGGTCTCGACCCACTCGGCCTTCTGCTCGTCAGAGGCAGTGTCGAAAATAAGGGTGGAGAGCAGGGTCATGCAGGAATAAGAACCGGTCATGGCGAAGCCCTTGTCGTTGGCGCGCGGGATGAGCAGCGTCAGCGCGTTGGGATCATCGGCAGACTCGACGGCGAGCTTGCCCTCGGGAGCGCAGGTGATGTTGAGGAACTTGACGTTGTGGACGAGCTCCTTGGCAACGGCAACGGCGGCAAGGCTCTCGGGGCTGTTGCCAGAGCGGGCAAAGGAAACCACGAGCGTGGGATCCTCGGCGCGCAGGAAGTCGCGCGGGGCGCTCACGATATCGGTCGTGGCGATGGGCTTAAAGTCGTAGAGATCAGTGTTGCCAGCGTGACGCAGGTACGGGGCGCAGGTATCGCCAACGTAGTCGGACGTACCGGCACCGGTGAAGACAACGGACAGACGGCCCTCACCCATAGCGCGAGCCTCGGCCAGGAAGGCCTCGATGGCCTCCTTGTTCTCGCGATAGATGTTGAGCGTATCACGCCAAAGCTCGGGCTGCTGAGCAATCTCGGCCGTGGTGATCTGGGCGCCGAGCTCGGTGAGCTCCTCGACACTCTTCTCGAACATTTCTAATACCTCTCTCTAGAAGTAATCCTCTGACGTGCAATTATACACTTCAGTTGGTTATCTGGTAGTAACCAGTTAAATGCAAAGAATCATCATATGGATACGATGCGAACACTAGTCGCTACGCTGGTGGTAAACCTTGTATTTAAACTGATCGGCACGAGCAACCGAGAGTGTATACTCCACTACCTCGTTTGACTCGTTATACGTAGTCCTGACCAAATCGAGCACAGGCGAGCCCTCGACAATTCCCAAAAGGTGGGCATCGGTGGGACGGGCTATGCTCGCATAGAACTCCTCTTCGGCCACGCGAATCTTTTGCTGAAAGTCCTGCTCAATCACATCGTAAAGCGGCTTACGCTCCAGCAGCGGTCGCTTTAGGGACAGAAATTGACGAACCGGTAGATAGCTGCGTTCGACCATCATGGGCATGTTGTCGGCAGAGCGAAGGCGCTTGAGCTTAAAAATGCGATCACCTATACGCAATCCCATATGCTCGGCCAGATTCTTATCGGCCTCCATCTCGCAAAACTCGAGAATCGTGGTCTCGGGTTCTCGACCCATCGCGCGCATCTGCTCGGTAAAGCTGTAGGACTGCATAAGATTGGTTGCTTTTGCCGAACGGTCGGTCACAAAGGTACCGCGACCGTGCTGCCGAACCACCAGTCCTAAACGCTCCAGTTCCTGCAGAGCCAGGCGTACCGTAGTGCGCGAGAGACCATAGCGCTCCGAAAGTTCGCGCTCGGAAGGAATCATGTCACCGGCGCGATATTCATGGTCAATCTTTTCGGTCAGAATATCGACCAGCTGATCGTACAGCGGTTGCTTACGCGCTCCGATCGCCATCCTATCCTCCCTTTTGCTCGAATTCAGCTAACTACCTAGGGTGTTATGCATTATCTGTCTGCCACACCCGAATCATTAAGAAAACAAAAGCCGCGCGCTCTTTCGAGCACGCGGCTTTTAACATACACATGGCTTAAGGGGTCGGGGTGTGAGCCGCGTAGGGACACACCCCTCAAGCTAGAGCCTTACCAGATGCTCGGCCAGAGACCAAGCGGACCAGCGCCCAGGATGCCAAGGACGAAGAGCAGGAGAATGCCCTTGGTCGGGGTCCAGCTGTGCTTAGCGAACATGTAGTAAAGCAGCAGCGTAAGCATAAGCGGGACGAGCTTGGGGACGATGGTGTTGAGGGTGTCGGCAACAGAGAAGTTGACCGGATCCTCGGTAACGGTGCCGTAGGTCACGGACTCCATGCCGTTACCCAGATCGGTGACGCCGCACTCGACAGCGTTGCCGTCGGCATCGGAAGCGGTGAGGGCGTTGCCGTCCTTATCGGTCATGGCGATGGTACCGGCCTCAGCGGTCTCGGTATCGATGCCCTCCATACCGGTGAAGTTCTCGGCCTCCTTCTCGGAGACGATCACGGTAGTAGCGGAGAGACCACGGGTGGTGCCGTTGGGGATCTGGAGGTTGATCTGGGTGCCACCCATGGTGACGACCAGGCAACCGACGACGAAGACGCCCATGATGGAAGCGGCACGCGTGAAGGCCTGCATGTTGGCGGTCAGAGCGTCAATAGCGCTGGTGCCAAGCTTGTAGGACCAGTTCATGAGCCAGAAGCGCAGAGCGAACTGGACAGCGTTGAAGATCACCAGGAAGATGATTGGCGCAGCAGCGTTGCCGTTGATGGCCATGTTGGAGGTGATGCCGGCCGTGATAGGCACGAGCGTCAGCCAGAACAGGGCGTCACCGATACCACCGAGCGGGCCCATTGCGGCGACGCGGACGGCGCGGATCGTGGGGATGTCAACCTTGTTCTGCTCGAGCGAAAGCACGATGCCCATAACAAAGGTGACGAGGAACGGGTGGGTGTTGAAGAACTCCAGGTTGTGGCTCATGGAAGCCGCGAGGTCGTTCTTGTTGGTGTGGATCTTCTCCAGACCGGGGATGATGGAGTAGAGCCAGCCAGCGGCCTGCATACGCTCGTAGTTGAACGAGGCCTGCAGGAAGCAGGAGCGCCAAGCCATCTTGTTGAGGGTCTTCTGGTCGAGCTGCGGAGCAGGAGTGAGATCCTCGTAGTGCTCCGGGATCACATACTCATTAGATGCCATCTTCGAAGTCACCTCCGTCAGAAACAGCTGCACCCTTCAGCTCGGTCTGCTGCTGGAAGTCCCAGAAAGCGATGCCGAAGCCGATGAGAGCGAGGATGAGCAGAGCAGGGGTTGCCAGAGAATCGTTGGCAACGGTGATGAGCGCGAGGCCAAAGCCCATGAGGAAGAAGCCCCACATATCGCGGTTCATCATAACCTTGAGCAGGACGGCGAAGCCGACGAAGCGCATCATGCCGCCTGCAGCGGACAGACCGGTCTGCAGCCAAGTCGGGATGGCGGAAGCGATGGTCTGACCAATGGTAGCGCCAGCGATGAAGAACAGGGTGACGACGACAGCGAAGATCAGGCCGAGCAGAGCCATGGCGAAGTAGTTCAGGCGCTCGATGCCCTTGGTGTCCGCGTTGTGAGCCATGTTATCGGCCGTGGACATAAGCGGGGACATAAGCGTGAAGACCAGGGTAACGCCGAGCTGACCGAGCAGAGCGAACGGAATGGCGAGGCCGACTGCCGCGTTGGGCTCGAGGCCCGTGGCGATAGCGAGAATGGCTGCCATGATGCCGCCGATGACGGCGTTAGGCGGCTGAGCGCCTCCGATCGGCATGTTGCCGATCGTCATGAGCTGATAGGTACCACCCACGAGAAGACCGGTGTTGAGGTCGCCAAGGATAAGACCGATGACGGCGCCGGTGACGATGGGCTGATAGAGAGACTCGAGGAAGTCAAACTGGTCGATTGCCGCGATGAACGTAACAACGAAGACCAGAGCGATCTGGATGATCGAGTATTCCATCTTGCTCCTCCTTTCAAAATGTATGTACGCACTTTGGATATCACGTACAGAACGTCAGGGTTTCACTCCTGACAACGTGGATCACGAGGATTACGAGAAGAGCTTGCTCGTGTCCTCAACAGGCGTGCTCGGAACGCGCCTGATCTCCAACTCCACCCCCAATTCCTGCAGCTCTTTAAACGCAGCGACATCCTCGTCGTTAACTGCGACGGAGGTGGCGACTTGGCGCTTTCCTTCCGACATGTGCATGTTGCCGATGTTTACCTTCTTTATAGGCACACCGCCCTTGACGAGCGTAAGCACGTCTTCCGGTGTTTCGGCCACGATGAAGATCTTCTGGCGCGGGCTCGCCTTGCCAATGACGTCGATGGTCTTCTGCAGGGAGAAGAAACGCGTAGCGACGCCGGCGGGAGCGGCCATCTTCATGAGGTTCTGGCGCATGGTGTTGGACGCCACGTCGTCGTTGGCGACGAGGATGAGGTTGGAGCCCAGAGTGGAGTTCCACTGGGTGGCAACCTGACCATGAACCAGTCGGTTATCGATGCGGGTAAGAAGAATGTTGGGTTCTGCCATGTTGATCAGCTTCCTTTCGATATTTGCTGACGACAGTTACTTGATCTCCTGAATCGCGTAACGCGAAACATCTACGACGGCTCCGGATCGGACTTTGATCTGGACCTTCTCGCCTTCGATGCCTTTGACGGTTCCGTAGATACCGCCGGCGAAAAGAACCTCCTGACCCGGCTTGAGCTCGGTGTGCAGCTCCTTGAAGTACTTCTGCTTCTTCTTCATGTTGATTTGCGACCAGATGGTGTAAATCAAGCCCATGATGACAAGCAGGCCTAAAAGGGCGACCGAGGAGCTCAGGACGTTGGCTCCGAAATCGGCCATTAGATGCCGTCCTCGTCGCCGAAGATATCCTCTTCCTCGGAGCCGGCAACGGATGCGACCGTCTGGGCGGTGATGCCCGTCTGGCCAACGGTCACGGCCTGCTCGCCAAGCTCGGCGAGCGTGGCATTGCCGCGGAGGAACAGGAGCTCAATAACCATGGGAAGGTTGGTGCCAGTCAGAACCTCGACGTTGTCGACATCCTGGGCAATCATCATCGACTGGTTGAACGGGGTACCACCGAGCAAGTCGGTAAAGACGAGCACGCCATCGCACTCCTCGCGCATGGCGGTAATAGCGGCGCGGAGATCCTCACCGTAGGATGCGGCCTGATCGCCCTCAAAAGGAACGACGGTAAAAGCAGGCTGGTCGCCGGCAACCATAGCGATAGCGCTTGCAAGGCCGGGTGCGAACTGTCCATGACCGGTAAGAATAAAGCCAACCATTCAAATTTCCCTTCCGAAGGTGTGTACGATCTGAGTCCGATGATTTTCGGAAGCCAGCGGGCACTTGCCCTTAAAGCTTCTTAGAAAGCGTTCTTTGAAGACCAGTGGTTTCTAAACTGGTAGTAACCACGTGACGTGTTGTTGTCACTATATCACCCCAGAAGAGATCGCTTTCGCTGATTCAAACAGTAAAACGTTTTTGCACCGCTCACGGTGATATTTCGACCGTTTACCGCTCGTTAACACTTCTACCTGCGGTTTTGAAACCGTTTCGAAACGCTTTGGCAAAAGAACGGATCTTTCCCGGTGTCTAAACAACGCAGGGCGGCTAAAAATAGCGTGTAGAAAAATTGCAGGTCATTGTGAAGATATGTGAATTGGTCTTTTTGACTTAATACCAGTTAGAACCAGTTTTGAGATTATCGGTGAACGGTAGTTTTCGACCGTTCACCGGTCACTTGCAATCGTTTGCAGTTGTTTTCCCAGATGAATTAGGGGAACCCGATGGAGCGCTTGTGCGGGCGCGAGGCCTATCCTATTGATTTCGGCAACAAAAAGCCCGCTAGAACGTTGTCCGTTCTAGCGGGCTCAATCAGGTAGATCGGTTAGCGCGCAGTAGTGCAGGCAAACCTTACGCAAACAGGCCGTAGATGCTGATGTTGGCCTTGGCATAGAGGCCGTTAGCATACTCGGTCCACTTGGAGCTGGCGCTCGAAGCCTGCGAAGAATACTGCTGGTAGGCGGTGTAATAGGCGGTCATGGCCTGCTTATAGGTAGCGCTATCGGCCGTAAAGGCATCGTCAGCGAAGGCCTTGGCGTAGGTGCTATCGGCGTCCTTCCAGGTGCCCTTTGAGCTATCCCACTCATCACCGGCAAGGTTGATGATGTAGTCGGCGTAGTCCTTGCTCGCGGTCTCCTCGTTGCCGTCAGCAGGCTCGGTCGGGGCGGTCGGCATGCTTGCGGAGCTGTCGCCGACCTTCTTCTTGTAGAGCTTCTGCAGCGTCGCGGACTGACGGACGATCTGCTTGGCCTGGTCCTTGGACACGCCGTACTGCGTGGCCATGGTCTTGTAGTCGGAGGTGCCGATGGAATCCTCGGCGTACTGCTTCATTTCCTTGGAAGAAACGGTAACGCCCTCGTCCTCGGCGGCGTCGAGCAGAATCTGGTTGCGCACGTAGGACAGGATGACGTCGGCAGACGGAGCGGTGTAGTTGCCGTCGTCGTCCTTGACAGTGTCGAGGCTGTACTGGCTCTCGATGGCCTCGCGCGCGGTGATGTTGCTCTTCTTGCCGTTGTAGCTGTAGCTTGCCACAGTCGAATCGAGCTGGTCCTCGGTCAGGGTTGCCGAGCCAACGCCCTTACCGCCAAAGCCACCGTTGCCCACAAAGAAGCCCACAACAGCAGCGATCACGACGGCGACTACGAAGGCGGCAATCATCGTCTTCTTGTGCTTGGAGGCGTGATCGTCCTCGTCGGAGCCCAGGATATCGTCATCCTCGTCCTGCTCCTCGGGCATCAAATTCTCGTCGGCTGCATCCGCGGCAATCTGAGCCTCCAGGCGGGCGTCCTCTTCCTCGGCGGTCGTGCCGGCGGCAATATGCTCGGCAGACGTACCGGCGACCAGGTCGATCTTCTCTTCCTCGTCACCGTCAGGACCTTCGCCGCGTTCGATGATCTGGATGCCGTCGATCTCGTCCTTTTCGTCCTTCTTTTGAATCAGACCCATATCAGTTACTCCTTGTTAGGAAACATAGTCCCTCATAGAATACGCCCGACGGAGCGCCGGGCGTATTGATTCTTAGGTTATACGCAAACACTTAAGTAGTACTTAGGCGTTTGTCGCGCACGTACCCTAGGCCAGGTGCGCGATAACGGCATCGGCGAAGGCCTGCGTACCCACGGCGCCCTCGACCGAACCGGTCTGGGCACGGCGCACATCGCCGGTGACCTGCTCGCCCTCGTCGAGCGTGGCGGAGACGGCAGCGCGGATGCGATTGGCGGCATCGTTCTCGCCCAGGTGGTCGAGCATCATGGCAGCGGAGAGGATCTCGGCCGTGGGGTTGGCGATATCCTGGCCCGCGATATCGGGCGCAGAGCCGTGCGTGGCCTCGAAGATGGCGCAGTCGGCACCGATATTGGAGCCGGGAGCCATGCCAAGACCGCCCACCAGGCCGGCGCACAGGTCGCTGACGATGTCGCCGTACAGGTTGGGCAGCACCAGGACATCGAAGTCGTTGGGGTTCTGGACCAGGCCCATGCAGGTGGCGTCGACGATCTTGTCGTTGAACTCGATATCGGGATAGTTGGCGGCAACCTCGCGCGCAACACGCAGGAACAGGCCGTCGGTCGCCTTCATGATGTTGGCCTTGTGCACGGCCGTCACCTTTTTGCGGCCGCAGCGGCGGGCGTACTCAAAGGCGTACTCCACAATGCGGCGGCTTTTGGCGATAGAGATCGGCTTGATCGAGATGGCGGAATCGGCAGCGAAGGTCTTCTGGCCCGAGCGCTCGACAAGCTGCGAGAGCTCCTCGACCTCGGCAGCGCCCTCGTCGAACTCAATGCCCGCGTAGAGGTCCTCGGTGTTCTCGCGCACGATGACCAGGTCGACGTCGCGGAAGCGAGAGCCGTCGCCCGGCTGCGACAGGCAGGGGCGCACGCAAGCGTACAGGTCGAAGTGCTTGCGCAGGGCCACGTTGACGCTGCGGAAGCCCGTGCCGACCGGCGTGGTGATGGGGCCCTTGATGGCAACCTTGGTCTCGGCGACCGCATCGAGCACGTGCTGGGGCAGCGGCGTGCCAAACTCGTCCATGACGCCGGCACCGGCCTCCTGGACGTTCCAGTTGATCTGGACACCGGTGGCCTCGACCACGCGGCGCATGGCCTGGGTGATCTCGGGACCGATACCGTCACCGGGAATCAGGACTACATCGTGCGCCATAATCTGTTACTCCTCGTCTTCGGCGTCGTCAGATTTTTTAACGCTAGCACGCTTCTTCTTTTTGGAGAGATCCAGGCCAAAACGTTTAACAAGCATTTCGCAAATCTCGCTCGAACGGGCCTTGAGATAGCTGCCCTTGCCGTTCTCGGCGTCGAACTTAAGGCGCAGCGCGAGCTTCTCGGCGACCTCGACGTCGATCTCGCCCTGGCCAAACTCGTACAGGCAACCGAGCATGTCGCGGTACTCAAGATCGCCGTGGTAGCACTGGATGGCCTCGTCCAGGATGGGCCAAGCCTCGCGCGAACGCTCGACGCTCGTGGCACCCCACACGCACAGCAGGCGGAAGGCGGCGTAGCGCAGCGTGGACGAAAGCTCGTCGAACAGCGCGGTCTCGGCGCCCTCAAAGGCGTCGCCCATCTGCTCGGGGCAGGTGGTGGCGAGCGCCGTCAGGGCATCGAGGGCCTCCCAGCGGGTCTGAGCCTCGGGGCGATCGAGCGCCTCGATCAGCGCAGGCACGCAGGGAACGACACGCTGCGGATCGCGCTCGGCCAGCAGGTGCAGCACGCGGGCGGCAAACTGGCGGATGCGGCGCGTGGGGCAGCCGAGCTCCTGGACCAGGCGGTCGACGGCGTTCTCGTTCTCCTCTGCCAGCTGAAGCTGTGCCAGCTCCTCGTCGGTGAGCTGTTCGTCTTTGTTTTCTGCCATAGTTACCTCTTCTTACTATTTCTTAGCGTGCTTGCCAGCACCCTTGCTGTCATCGGTGACCGAGATGAGCTGTCGGTCGGCAGCGCCATTGCGACGCGCGCGGCGGCGTTCCTCGGCGTCGCCCGCGTCGGCGGCGGCGCGATGGGCCCTGTTGACGTTAAAGGCCTCGTCGTGCTTGCGCCACGGGCCGACGGACTCGCCAAAGCTCATCTTAAGGCCGGCGATAAAGCCGCCGAGCCAGCCGATGGGCGCAAACTGTACCAACGGGAACAGCGAAAACACCCAGGTCAGCAGGACGACTGCCGCCGCTCCCGCAAAGTTGGCAATCCAGTAGTCGCGCTTGGTGATGACGCGCTTTTCGCAGGCCCACTGGCCGCACAAAAAGCCGATGTAGATCGCGAAGAGAAAGAGTACCAACGCGAGCACCACGAACGTCCAGCTCATGGGCGCTACTCCTCGTGATGGTGGCCGCAGCAGCACTCATGGCCGTCGTCATGGCCATGGCCGCCGCAGCACTCGTGGTCCTCGCCGTGGTGATGGCCGCAGGCGCACTCATGGTCGTCGCCGTGCTCGCCGCAACCGCAGCCTTCCTCGTGAGCACCGTGCTCCTCGGGGCGATACTGCGACCAGTCCAGACCGGCGGCGATGGCATCGGCCTCTTCCTTGTAGAGGACCGTGATGGCCTGGGTGCCCAGTTTGGCGCCCCCAATGGCGTCGAGCATGTCGTAGAGCGTAAAGGCCACATCGGCACCGGGCAGCGCAAGCTCGCGATCGTCGGCATAGGCGAGCGCCAAGCGCAGGTCCTTAATGAAGTGCTCGACCATAAAGCCGGGCTTGTAGTCGCCGTCGAGTGCCTTGGGCGCCAGGCTCTCCATGGCGCCGGACTTGCCGGTACCACCCAGGATCATCTGACGGGTCTTCTCCAGGTCAAGGCCGCTCAGCTCGGCAAATGCCATGGCGTCTGCCATGCCGACCATGCAGGCGCCCAGCGACACCTGGTTGGCGAGCTTGGCAGCCTGGCCCTTGCCGGCGCCGTCGAAGCAGCAGATGTTGGCCGCGAAGGTGGCAAGGATGTCGCGGACCGGCGCGATGTCGTTCTCGGTGGCGCCCACGATAGCCGTAAGCGTGCCGGCGATAGCACCCGACTCGCCGCCGGTGACGGGGCAGTCAAACGCCATGCGACCAGAAACCTGGGCGGCCTCGGCAATGTCACGGGCGAGCTCGGGCGAGCTCGTGGTGAGGTCGATCAGGACCGCGCCGGGCTTAGTGCACGCGAGCAGGCCGTCGCCCGCCAGGTAGAGCTCCTCGACCTCGGAGGGATAGCCCACCATAGTAAAGACGACATCGGCGTTAGCCGCGGCATCTGCCGGCGTATCGGCCCAGACGGCACCGTGCTCGATAAGCGCCGCCGCCTTGGACTTAGTACGGTTGTTGACCGTGACGGGATAGCCGGCATCCAGAATGTGGCCGGCGATGGGGGCACCCATGATTCCGGTGCCGATAAATGCGACAGAGAGCTTGTTTGCCATGAAACCTTTCCTTTTGGGTTGGGTGTTATTACCAGGTTGAATACTCGGTGCCAGCGTTTGGGCTGCGGGGCGCCTGTGGTCGTAGCGCCTGTCTACTCACCACGCACACGGCGTGCGATGCGGTCGGAAAGCGAGGCTTTCTCGGCGCGGTTCTTGCCCCAAAACGCAAGCGCCACCATGCCGGGCCCCACGTGCGAGCCAATGGTAGGACCGACGGAACTACGGATAATCGTGACGTCGGCGCAACCTTCCTCCTTGCGAACGGCAGCCTCGAGCCAGTCACCATCCTTCTCGGCATCGGCCGTCATGATGGCGATGGGCATGGTGCGATCGGGCACATAGTTCTCGCGGAACGACTTGAGGATGGACTTGAGCGCCTTCTTGCGGCCGCGGTTGACGCCGATCAGCGACAGCGAGCCGGCAAGGTCGTAAGAGAGCTCGGGCTTGACGTCGAGCTTTGCCGTGAGCTGTGCCGCCGCAGGCGGAATGCGGCCGCCGGCAGCCAGCGCGTCAAAGCTCTCGAGCGTAAAGTAGCCGTGGACATAGGTCTTGGCCTCGTTTGCCCAGTCGACCAGCTGTTTGGCGGTGAGTCCCGCCGAGCGTTGACGGACGGCCTCGAGCGCCAAGAGCTCGCCGGTCGCACAGGGCAGAGCGTTGTCGACCACGTACAACTCAAAATCGGGATACTCGGCGCGCACGGCATCTGCCGCCTGGCACGCGGAGTTGTAGCTCGACGACAGCGCCGAGGTAAAGCACAGGTAGACCGTGGGCGTGCCCTCTTTGGCGCACTCGGTAAAGAACTCGATATAGCGACCGAGCGACACGGCCGAGGTGGACACGCGGGCACCGGCGCGCATGCGGTCGTAGAACTCCTTGGGTGTGATGCTCGACCAGATGTCATCCGTGCGCTCCTCGCCATCGATAATGAAGGGGAAACCCAGGATATCGACATCGAGGTTCGCGGCGACCTCGGGGCTAAAGTCGCAGCAGGTATCGACGACGATGCGGCAACGGTCCGAATGACCGGCGGATGCGGCCTTGTCCATCAAAGCGACTCCTTACGTAAAAAGGCGGCCACCCGCATGGGATGGCCGCCAACCGTTAACTCATGCAAGTTAACGTATTTTACTCGTCAAGTGTTTCGATGCGGGGCTTGATGATGCCATATCCACCATTCTTACGGTGATACACCACATTGATGAGGCCAGTCGTCGCGTTCTCGAACACGTAGAAGTCGTGGCCGAGCAGATCGGTCTGCACCAGCGCCTGCTCCTCAGTCATCGGGGTGACATCGATGACCTTCTCGCGGACGAGCAGGTCGTCCTCCTCCTCGGGCAGCAGCAGGTCGGCCAGATCCTCGACGCGCTCGACCGGTGCGACATCCGCCGCGCTGGCACCGCCCTGGCGGTTGTCCACGACCTTGGTCTTGAACTTGCGCAGCTGGCGGGTGACCTTATCGGCGGAGAGGTCGATGGCGGCGTACATATCTGCACCGTGCTCGGCAACGCGAATCACCGAACCGCGAGCGCGAACCGTGACCTCGACGATTGCCGGGTTGGGGTTCGAGGGGTTCTTCTCATAGCGAAGTACAACGTCGACCGTCATGGGCTCGATATCGAAAACCTTGAGCGCCTCGCCGATCTTCTCATCCACATGCGCACGCAGAGCATCGGTTACCGTCGTCTTGCGTCCAGAAACCTTGATATCCATACGTGGCTCCAATCTGCCTCGGGGACTTACTGTACTGGCTATGTACCCATTGCCGTGCATTTAATCACGCGGATTCCCAAAGACCCGAATAACGATTGCTTGATACCGCATACCGAAGTCTCGCACTTTTCCGTGGCAAAGTGCGCTATGGGAGGGCGTCGGCGGCTTTGTATTTGGTCCCGAAAATTGGCTTTGACCTGCTGGTTTTATAGGGATGAAAAAGCCGGGCTCCCCTATTGGGGAAGCCCGGCAGTGCGTGTTGAAACCGTGAAGAGGTGTCCTTTCCAACGTATAGGAGACACCACCCCTAGCAATAACTAGCTATTAAGCTTGTTAATGTCGTCGTCGGTGATGGTGTCTTCCTGGCTGGACGATTTGTCTTCGGAGGATGCGGTCTCATTGTTGGAATCGGAGGACTCGCTGCCGGAGGACATGGTCTCACTGGACTCAGAGTCGCCCGGTTGCACGTTAGCGCCCGAAACCGTCTTAGTGGTGAGGTCGTAGGGCATCGTGCCATACCAGACGCAGTGGACTGCCTCGAGCGTGCCGTCGGCCGTAATACCGTCGAGGGCATCGCTCACGGCACGGCACAGTTCGTCATTGGACGAGAGGCCCGCAACACCGAGCGTCGAGGGCGCCTCGAGCGCACCGACATAGGAGATCTCGCTCATCAGACGTGCAAGGTAGCCGCCGACCGTGGAGTCGCAGATCACATAGTCGACCTCGCCGGACTCGAGCGCCTCAAAGCACTCGTTGATGTTGGAGTAGGTCTTTTGGTTGGCGGTAATGCTCTGCTTGGCAAGCGCCTCCTGCGAGGCCGAGGACATCTGGACACCCAGGGTGGACGTGTTAAGGGTATCGGTGGAAACGCTTAGCGACCCACCATCGCTGGTTTTACCGAACACGGAAGCGGCATCGTACAGGCAGGTGCCGAGCGAGCTAACGTCCCCGTCTGTGGAGTTGATCTCGCCGATAAAGATATCAGCCTTTTTGTCGCCGAGCGCGGAACCTGCCGAGGACGCATCGACAAAGGCGACCTTAAGGCCCATGCGGCTTGCGAGGGCGCGGGCGGCGTCGACCGCATACCCCGTGAGCTCGCCGTCGGTGCCCTGCATGGCCTGCGGCGCATCGGAGGTATCGAGGGCGACCGTCAGGGTACCGGGAGTGACCAGGGCATCATCCGACACCGTGGGCGTGACGGTCTCGTACTCGATCTGGTCGATCGTGGGAGTCGTGAACGTAGACAGCGGGTTGAACGCGCATCCGCTCAGGCCCAAAACGGCGATGACCGCTGCGGCCCCAGCACCTAACCGAGCCGCGTGCATCAAGCTGCCCCTCACCATGTCCACTACCCTGCCTTCTGTGTCGTATACGATCCGTGCGTTGCGCGGAATATCAGATTGTTCCCACCAGCTGACCTGGTATTTGACCCCACACTTGCGCACCGGGGTGTTTGCTCGGGAGGCCGCAGCCACCTTCACGACTGGCCCGCTCGCCCGCGAGGCGGTATTGCCCCAAAGAAAGTAGAACGGACGGTGCGGCTTACATCTAGGACGCGCCATGATCGCGCCGCGCGCACGCGGTCGCTTACGTGGATCCCTTTGACCGCGTCTGTCTTGGACTAGGACGGGCATTTCGTCCGTCCGCAACCACAGCCTGGTAGGAACGTAGCGCATTATAGCTAAGTTCAAGCTAAAGTTTAAGGTTAAGGGCGTCATTCGCATCGTGCGCACAGATTTTGCGGGTCGGAGTGGACTATTCGTGCCCCTATGAAGCCCGGAGCTCCCCTACGGGGAGCTCCGGGCGCCCTTCTTAGGGTGCCCCGGCCAAAATATGGCAAATAAGAGTACTGCCACCAATTTAGTAACAGGCACTTTTGGCCTCTCGAACAGATTTTGCGCTCAGTGTCGCCAACCTGATGCTTAGTTATTGGTAGCGCGCAGAGATGTGGTGTAAGAGGCGGGGCATGCCCCGCCTCTTCTCTTT
>UQRW01000018.1 GCA_900543515.1 uncultured Collinsella sp. | reverse complement strand
TGGCACCGCAAGGGCGCCGCGCACAAAAGCGATAAGGCTATGCTAGCAGATGCAGCCGTCGGCAAGCGTCTGTTTACCGCCGACAAATACATCGGTGGCACGACCGGTGAGCGTGCGGCCGGCAAAACCGGAGTTCTCGGCGCGCGACTCATAACCGTCCTCGCCGACCGTCCAGGTGGCAGAGGGGTCGAACACGGTCAGGTCGGCAACGGAGCCCGCCTTGACCTGAACCTGGTCGAGGCCCAGAATCTCACGCGGCTTGATGGCCATGAGCTCGACCATGCGGCCCACGCTCATCTTGCCCGTGTTGACCAGCTCGGTGAGTACGAGCGACAGGGAGGTCTCGAGGCCGATCATGCCAAAGGGCGCAAGCTCGAACTCGCGGGCCTTCTCCCACGGGGTGTGGGGAGCGTGATCGGTGACGATAGCGTCGACGGTACCGTCGATGACGCCCTGACGGATGGCCTCGGCATCCTCCTCGGTACGCAACGGCGGATTGACCTTGAGCGAGGTGTTGTAGGTCTCGTCCAGGTCGTTCTCGGTCAGGAACATGTGATGCGGGGTGGCCTCGCAGGTAACCTGAACGCCCGCGGCCTTGCCGGCACGCACGAGCTCCAGGCCATGGGCAGTGGAGATGTGCTGGATGTGCAGCTTGGCACCGGTCAGCTTGGCGATCTCGATGTCGCGGGCGATCTGGAGCTCCTCGCCGGCAGCCGGCCAGCCCTCGAGAGCCAGACGGGTCGAAACCTTGCCCTCGTTGATCTGGCCGTGGCCGACCAGATCCTCGTCCTGGCAGTGGCTCATAAAGACCTTGCCGAACATCTTGCCGTAGTCCATGCAGCGACGGAGCATGCCCGCGCCCTGCACGCCGCGACCATCGTCGGTGAAGGCGACGGCGCCGTGGGCGACCATATCGCCCATCTCGGACATGGCCTCGCCCTTAAGACCGCGGGTCATGGCGCCCGAAGGATAGACGCGGCAGTGACCGACCTCGGCAGCACGGGACTTGACGAACTCCACGACGGTGCCGTTATCGGTGACGGGATCGATGTTGGGCATGGAGCACACGCCGGTAAAGCCGCCCTTGGCAGCCGCGCGGGTACCGCTCTCGATGTCCTCTTTGACCTCGTAGCCGGGCTCGCGAAGGTGAACGTGCATATCCACCAGGCCGGGGACGAGGTACTTGCCGGAAAGGTCGCGGACCTCGGCTCCCTCGACGGCGAGATTCTCGCCGACCTCGGCGATCTTGTCGCCGTCAATCAGGACGTCAACGACACCGTCAAGCTCGACGGACGGGTCGACGACGTGGGCATTCTTAAGAAGCAAGGCCATTATCGGCACCTCCAAGCAGCAGATACAGGATAGCCATACGCACGCAGATACCGGCGTAGACCTGCTCCAGGATGACGGAGCGTTGCGGGTGGTCGGCCATATAGGAGTCGAACTCGACGCCGCGGTTGATGGGACCCGGGTGGCAGATGATCGCATCGGGCTTCATGAGCTTCTCGCGGTCCTTGGTCAGGCCGAAGAGCCTGTGGTACTCACGAATGGTCGGGAACGGGGCACCCTCGAGGCGCTCCTGCTGCACGCGCAGCATGTAGACGACGTCCAGCTCGGGCAGGACGGAATCGAGGTTGCTCGTCACGTGGTCGCAGCCCAGAACCTCGGGCGCCGGCGGCAGCAGCGTGCCGGGGGCGACGGCGTAGGTCTCGCAGCCCATGATCTTAAGGGCGGGGATCAGCGAGCCGCAGACGCGGGAGTGCGCGATATCGCCGACGACAGCGACCTTCAGACCGTGGAAGTCACCCTTGTGCTCCCAGATGGTGTACAGGTCGAGCAGGGCCTGCGTGGGATGGTTGTGCTTGCCGTCACCGGCGCAGATGACGCTCGCGGGCGAGTTCTGCGTGACGATGTAGGGAGCGCCGGCGTGCTTATCACGCACGACGATACAGTCGATCTTATAGGCGTTGAGGGTCTCGACGGTGTCGACAAGGCTCTCGCCCTTGACCGTGGAGGTCGAGGAGCCGCCAAAGTTAAGGCTGTCGGCCGAAAGACGCTTCTCGGCGAGCTCGAAGGAGCTGCGGGTGCGCGTCGAGGGCTCGTTGAACATGTTGACGATGGTCTTGCCCTTGAGCGTGGGGACCTTCTTGATAGCACGCTCGTTGACCTCGGAGAACGCCTTGGCGGTCTCGAGGATGAGCTTGATGTCCTCTTCGGAGTACTCGGTAATGTCGATCAGGTGCTTATGGTTGAACGCCACGGTACTACTCACCTCCCAGCGGCGCGGAGCCCACGTGGGAACCCGGCGCGACGTCGTTAATCTCGACGGCGGTGTGGCCGTCGACTTCCTTCATATATAGGTGCACGTTCTCCTCATGCGACGAGGGAACGTTCTTGCCGACAAAGTCCGGCGAGATGGGGAGCTCGCGGTGGCCGCGGTCAACGAGAACTGCCAGCTCAATGCGGCTCGGACGGCCCAGGTCCATGACGGCGTCCAGAGCGGCGCGAATGGTACGGCCCGTATACAGGATGTCGTCCACCAGCACGACGCGTTTGCCGTCGACGCTAAAGGGAATGTTGGTGGCGTGGATCGCGGGAGCGAAATTGGTAGCGTAGTCATCGCGGTAGAAGCTGATGTCGAGGCTGCCGAGCGGAACGTCGACGCCCTCGATCTCCTTGATCTCCTCGGCGAGTTTCTTTGCCAGAAGGTCGCCGCGCGTGACGATGCCGACCAGAGCGAGGTCTTCACAGCCCTCGTTGCGCTCGAGAATCTCGTGCGCGATGCGGGTCATCGCTCGATTGACGGCGGTCTCGTCCATGATGACCGCCTTGGGGGAAGTCGTGCCCATCGATCTCCTTCCTCACATGTCTTGACTGCTGACACAGTCAAAAAAATAGATGCCCGACCGCTCAAAGCGGACCAGACACCCACAAGGAAGGGCTGCTCTTTGGCAGCTATGTAATTCCATGTGGGTATCTCGTACCCCTTTAATGGTCAAGGGATAGTGTAACCAACCTCGAGCTTAATTGCGAGCATAAATACAGAGCAAACCGTAAACGGAGCCCAATGCTTCATAAACCTATATATATTTGTGGGACGAGCTTGAAAACGCACGCACGAGCTGGCATAATCCCCTCTGCTGCACGCAAATCGGATCTACGTCCAGGGCCGTGGCGTGAGCACTATCGCCAAAAGAGGAGTATCTCTGTGTAGATTACGCACAGGGAGCTGCTTCTGTGCTATAGTTCAGGCTTGTTTGTTAACGCGACATGTTCGTTTGTCGCCCAAGGAGGGTCAGTTATGTCCAAAGTTTGCGAAGTTTGCGGTAAGCACCCCGTTGCCGGTCGCTCCATCAGCCACTCTCACCGCGTCACCAACCGTAAGTTCCGCCCCAACATCCAGCGCGTGTACGTCGTCGTCGATGGTCACCGTCGCAAGATGAACGTTTGCTCCACCTGCCTCAAGTCCGGCAAGGTTGCGCGCTCCTAAATAAGGTCTTACCAACAAGTACCTCGGACTCTCCGGGTCAAAGACCTCGCGTTCATATAGAACTTACCAAAGGCGCCCTCCCCTGCGGAGGGCGCCTTTTTGCACTCATTGGGGACAGACTTACATGAGTGCTTTCACGCATTGGGGACAGACATGAAGCACGCATGCGACGCACTGACTGGCTCCGGCCCCTGCCTCACGCAGCATCCTTCCAGCCTGCAGTTGCCTTGGTCACGCTTGTAGCGCCGATGCCGGTGATACGGGCAATTTGCTTGACCGTGAGATGCGCCCGCCTAAGCCTCAGCAGACACGCATCGCGTTCGGGGCGTGGCAGGGCTTTGAGCAGTGCAGGATCTATGCTCGGCAGAACTTCGCGCGCAACGGAAAGGGCCTCCTCATCGGGGATCCGCCGGCGTGGAAGAACCTCCATTGACCAGATGCGCCCGGCAACTTCCTCGAGATGCTCGCAATAGCAACGGGAGCCACCGACAATATCGAGCATAGGGGCCGCATCACAGATGTCAAAGGGATCATAGCCCAGCTGATACGCCTTATAGCTTGACCAGCGGTACGCATCGAGCGAGTCAAGCGCACCCTTCACGGGATTGAGATGAATATAGTCGAGCAGCTGCACCGCCTGCGTGTCCGACTCAACCGCGACCCGCGAATAGCGATTGTCAAACAGATGTCCCGTTCTCCCCGTTTTTCCATTGAAATACTTAGCATATGCCGTCAGCGCGCACTGCATTGCCTTTGAAAGGTTGTCAAATGGGTCATCAACCATCAAATGGAAGTGATTGTCCATAAGGCACCAAGCCAACACCGCCGCTTCATGGCGCGCAAACCTGTCCGAGATATCCGATAAGAAACGATAACGGTCGGAGTCATCTTCAAAAATAATCTGTTTGGAGTTGCCGCGGTCAAAGACGTGGTAATAGCCGGTGATCGAAACGGGGCGGGCGCATCGGGGCATAATCTCTCCTTTCAAAACTGTTCAGGCAACACCTAAAAGGAGAGAAGCAACGCGAAATGCTGAGCCTGCAACCTATTTATATCCAATAAGCGGCAATAACAGGCCCAGAACGGCAAAATGGCAAAACGATGTCTGTCCCAAATGAGTGAAAGCACTCATTTAAGTCTGTCCCCAATAAGCGGTAAGCGGGGATAAGCGGGGAGATGCAGCGGGCAGATAGTTCTAGTTAAAACGTTTCAGTTTATTGAAGCGTTTTAGTGTGCCTTTTACAGGAATCTTACCGTTCACCGAATTATTTCTTGCTATCATGCAAGGCGTAGGGTAAATCTCCGATCGCAAGGAGACACAAATGGTGAAAAAGTCACCGGAAAACACTACTCCCGCATTTGTGGACAACGTAGAGGCGCTTGAGGCTAAGCTCGCTCAGATGCGAGAGGCCCAGGCGCTTTTTGCTACGTACACGCAGGAGCAGGTCGACAAGATCTTCTATGAGGCCGCCATGGCCGCCAACAAGGCTCGTATCCCGTTGGCGAAGATGGCCATCGAGGAGACCGGCCGCGGCGTTCTTGAGGACAAGGTCATCAAGAACCACTACGCCGCAGAGTACATCTACAACGCTTACAAGAACACCAAGACCTGTGGCGTTCTGGAGCGCGACGAGGCTTACGGCATCACCAAGATCGCCGAGCCCATCGGCATCGTGGGCGCCGTCATCCCGACGACCAACCCCACCTCCACCGCGATCTTCAAGACGCTGATCAGCCTGAAGACCCGCAACGCCATCATCATCTCCCCGCACCCGGCAGCCGCCAAGTGCACCATCGCCGCCGCCAAGCTCGTGCTTGACGCCGCCGTCAAGGCCGGCGCCCCCGAGGGCATCATCGGCTGGGTCGATGTCCCCTCCATCGAGCTGACCAACATGGTCATGCGCGACGTCGACATCATCCTCGCCACCGGTGGCCCGGGCATGGTCAAGGCCGCTTACTCCTCGGGCAAGCCCGCCCTGGGCGTTGGCGCCGGTAACACCCCGGTCGTCATCGACGACACCGCCGACGTGCTGCTCGCCGTCAACTCCATCATCCACTCCAAGACCTTCGATAACGGCATGATCTGCGCTTCCGAGCAGTCCGTGACCGTCATCGACAGCATCTATGACCAGGTTAAGGCCGAGTTCCAGAAGCGCGGCTGCTACTTCGTCAAGCAGGGTGCCGAGATGGAGGCCCTGCGTGCCGCCATGTTCAAGAACGGCGCCCTGGATCACCGCATCCCCGGCATGGCTGCCGCCAAGATCGCCGAGCTCGCCGGCATCGAGGTTCCTGCCAAGACCAAGATCCTGATCGCTGAGGTCACCTCCACCGACCCCGCCAAGGAGGAGTTCTCCCACGAGAAGCTCTCCCCGGTCCTGGCCATGTACCACGCCAAGGACTTCCAGGAGGCCGTCGACAAGGCCGAGCACCTGGTGCTCGCCGGTGGCCCGGGCCACACCGCCTCTCTGTACGTGCACCCCGCCCAGGCCGAGAAGATCAGCCTGTTCGAGCACGTCATGAAGGCCTGCCGTATCGTCATCAACACCCCGTCCTCGCACGGCGGCATCGGTGACCTGTACAACTTTGGCATGAAGCCGTCTCTGACCCTGGGCTGCGGCTCCTGGGGCGGCAACTCCGTCTCCGAGAACGTTGGGGTGAAGCACTTGATCAACGTTAAGACTGTGGCCGAGCGCCGTGAGAACATGCTGTGGTTCCGCGCTCCCGAGAAGGTCTACTTCAAGAAGGGTTCCACGCCCGTCGCCCTCGACGAGCTGGGCAACGTCATGGGAAAGAAGCGCGCCTTCATCGTCACCGACCAGTTCCTCTTCAAGAATGGCAACACCCGCGCCATCGAGGCCAAGCTCGACGAGATGGGCATCGCCCACGACTGCTTCTACGACGTCGAGCCCGATCCGTCGCTGCAGTGCGCACGTCGCGGCGCCAAGCAGATGGCTCTCTTTGAGCCGGACGTCATCATCGCCGTCGGCGGTGGCTCCGCTATGGACGCCGGCAAGATCATGTGGATGATGTACGAGCACCCCGAGTGCAAGTTTGAGGACATGGCCATGGACTTCATGGACATCCGCAAGCGTATCTTCACCTTCCCCGAGATGGGCAAGAAGGCCTATTTCGTCGCCGTCCCGACCTCTTCGGGTACCGGCTCCGAGTGCACGCCGTTCGCCATCATCACCGACAAGGAGACCGGCATCAAGTGGCCGCTCGCCGACTACGCGCTGCTCCCCAACATGGCTATCGTCGACGCCGACAACTGCATGACCGCCCCGCGCGGCCTGACCGCTGCCTCCGGCATCGACGTCATGACCCACGCCATCGAGTCCTACGTCTCCATCATGGCTTCCGACTACACCAAGGGCCTCTCCGAGCGCGCTGCCAAGCTCGTCTTTGAGAACCTGCCCTCCAGCTTCACGAACGGCGCCAAGGACCCGCACGCCCGCGAGGAGATGCACAACGCCTCCTGCATGGCCGGTATGGCCTTCGCCAACGCCTTCCTGGGCCTCAACCACTCCATGGCTCACAAGCTCGGCGCTTTCCATCACCTGCCCCACGGCATCGCTAACGCCGTCATCCTGACCCGCGTCATGCGCTACAACGCCGCCGAGGCTCCCGTCAAGATGGGTACCTTCTCCCAGTATCCTTACCCCAACGCGCTGCACAACTACGCCGAGATGGCCAAGTACTGCGGCATCGAGGGCAAGGACGACAAGGAGGTCTTCGAGAACTTCATCACGAAGCTCGAGGAGCTCAAGGACTTCATCGGTGTCAAGAAGACCATCGCCGACTACGGTGTTGACGAGCAGTACTTCCTCGACACCCTCGACGAGATGACCGAGCAGGCATTCAACGACCAGTGCACCGGCGCTAACCCGCGCTACCCGCTCATGAGCGAGATCAAGGAGCTCTACCTGGACGCCTACTACGGCCGCGAGCCCCAGGACTACGCCGTCTGCTAGTTTTTAGCACGGTTTTTTGCGGCGGGGGTGCACGGGTGTTTCACACACCCCCGCCGTCGCTTCTATCGCATCGTTGAAAGGATGCAACCATGCTGCTACCCGATTCCAAGACCGAGCTCGTCCGCCGTGGCAACAAGGTCGTTTACGACCTGGGCGACAAGATCGTCAAGGTCTTTAACGAGACCAAGCCTGTCTCCGACGTGTTCAACGAGGCTTTGAATCTTGCCCGCATCAATGAGTGCGGCATCCGCAGCCCCAAGGCTCTCGAGGTTTCCCAGCTCGAGAACGCCAACGGCTGGGCGCTCGTGACCGAGAAGGTTCCGGGCACCACCCTTGCCGAGAAGATGACTGCCGAGCCCCAGCGCTTTGGTGAGTACCTCGAGATGTTCGTCGACCTCCAGATCGAGATCCACGGCTACACCTCCCCGCTGCTCAACCGTCAGCGCGACAAGTTCGCCCGCATGATCGACAGCCTTGATCAGCTCAATGCCACCACGCGCTATAACCTTCAGGAGCGTCTGGACGGCATGACCAAGGAGTTCAAGGTCTGCCACGGCGACTTCAACCCCTCCAACGTCATCGTCGGCGACGACGGCCAGCTCTATGTGTGCGACTGGGCACACGCCACCCAGGGCTCCCCTGCTGCCGACGTTGCCACCACCTACCTGCTCTTTGCCCTCAACAGCAAGGACCAGGCCGAGGCCTACCTGGAGCTCTACTGCGACCGTGCCGACATGCCCATGCAAGTCGTGCGTCAGTGGACGAGCATCGTCGCCGCTTCCGAGCTCGCTCGTAAGCGCAACGTGAACGATGAGTTCCTGAAGAACTGGATCGACGTCGTCGATTATCAGTAATATCTGAGCGATTTTTTCGCATCGGAGGCATAATGGAAAACCCCGCAGCTCGCATGGGCTGTGGGGTTTTCCTTTTAGATATCGAGGATGCTACAAGATAATAGGACGGCCCCGCATCTCCCCGATTGGAGAAATGCGGGGCCGTCCCACATATCGAACTACAAGCGAAATCGTCGATTAACGGCGGGCTGCCTTAACAAGCTCGGCAACCTTGGCAACGACCTCGTCGATCGCCACGTCCTCGCGCTCGCCCGTAGCACGGTCCTTGAGCTCAACGGTGCCATTCTTAAGGCCGCGCTTGCCCAGAACCACCTGATACGGGAAGCCCATGAGGTCGTTATCGGCAAACTTAAAGCCCGGACGCTCATCGCGATCGTCGACGACGACCTCGATACCCTCGGCACACAGGCCATCAACAATCTGCTCGCAGACGGTAGTGCACTCTTCCTTCTTGGGATCAAGCGGAATCACCGCGACCTCGTACGGGGCAACGGAGACCGGCCAGACGATACCGTGCTCGTCGTTGTGCTGCTCCACGACGGCAGCAAGCGAGCGGGACACGCCCACGCCGTAGCAACCCATGATGAGCGGCTTCTCCTTGCCGTCCTCATCCATAAAGGTGGCACCCATGGCCTCGGAGTACTTGGTGCCCAGCTGGAAGACCTGAGAAACCTCGATGCCGCGGGCAGCGGAGAGCGGCTTGCCGCAGTGCGGGCAGGGGTCGCCGGCGACAACGGTGACCAGATCGGCCCACTCATCGACGGTAAAGTCGCGCTCGGGGCAGGCACCGGTAAAGTGATAATCGACCTCGTTGGCACCGCAGGCCCACTGTTTGGACTCGCGCAGGCTCTCGTCGCAGACCAGACGAATGCCATCGGGCAGGTTAACCGGTCCGATAAAGCCCTTGTGCAGACCGTTCGCCTGAAGCTCCTCGTCGGTCATCATGCGATAGCCCTTGCCAAAGACGTGCTCGGCCTTGCAATCGTTGAGCTCGTGATCGCCCGGAACAATGGCCACGACCGGCTTGCCCTCGGCGTCGATGAGTGCCAGCGACTTGCGCGTGCCGTTCTCGGGGAACCCAAAGAACTTAGCAACAGCCTCAATGGTGCCCATGCCCGGAGTCTCAACCTTGGTGAGCGTACCGTCACCAGGACCCTCGGTCACGACGACCTTGGTGCTTGCAGCCTCGTCATCGGCAGCGAAGCCGCAATCGTCGCAGTAGACGAGCGAAGCCTCGCCGGCGTCAGCCAAAGCCATGTACTCGACGGAGGTATCGCCACCGATCTCGCCAGAATCGGCGACGACGGGCAGAGCCTTGATGTAGCAGCGCTCGCAGATATTGGCGTACGCCTGCTTCATCTTGTCGTACTCCTCCTGCAGGCTCTCCTGCGTGGCGGAGAAGCTGTAGGCGTCCTTCATGATGAACTCGCGACCGCGCATCAGGCCAAAGCGGGGGCGGAACTCGTCGCGGAACTTATCCTGGATGTGGTAGAGGTTAACGGGCAGCTGCTTGTAGGAGCGCAGCTCATTGCGAACCAGGGCCGTAACGGTCTCCTCGTGCGTGGGGCCCAGGACGAACTCGCGACCATGACGGTCGTCAAAGCGCACAAGCTCCTTGCCATAGGCGTCGATGCGGCCGGACTCGCGCCACAACTCGGCGTCGACCATGATAGGCATCATAAGCTCCTGGGCGCCAGCAGCGTCCATCTCGTCGCGCACGATGTTCTCGATCTTACGGATCGAGCGCCAGGCAAGCGGCAGGTAGGAATACAGGCCGGCGGCCTCCTTGCGGATCATGCCGGCACGGAGCAGCAGACGGTGGCTGGCGAGCTCAGCGTCCGCCGGATCCTCTTTAAGCGTCGGCGCATAAAGCTTAGACATATACATTGCTCGAGTCATTTATTTCTCCTCAATAAGCTTGTCGACCTCGGCCATCAGCGCGTCGACAATTTGGTCCTCAGCTACTTTACCAATGATCTGGCCATGCGAAAAGAGCAAGGCCTGACCACGTCCGCACGCAACGCCCAGATCGGCATCAGAAGCCTCGCCGGGGCCATTAACGGCACATCCCATCACAGCGATCGAAAGCGGCGCGGAGTAGTTCTTAAGCCGCTCGGTAACCTCCTCGGCAATGGGAATAAGGTTAACCTGGCAGCGGGCGCACGTGGGGCACGAGACAATCTCGGGGCCACGGCGACGCAGGCCCAACGACTGCAGAATACCCCAGGCAACCGGCGGCTCCTCAACCGGATCGGCTGTGAGCGACACACGCATGGTGTCGCCAATGCCTTCGGAAAGCAAGATACCCAAGCCTACAGAGCTCTTGATGGTGCCCTGGAGCTTGGTCCCCGCCTCCGTCACGCCCAGGTGAAGCGGAACGTGGGGAATCTCACGCGACAGGGCTCGATAGGTATCAAGCGTCGTTTGCACGCTATGGGCCTTGGCCGAAAGCACAATGTTCGTAAAGCCGCGGTCCTCAAAGTGCTTGACGAAGCGCTCGCTCGACATCACGAGCTTTTCGGGCTGCGTGAGGTCGTCGCGCTCGGCGATATCCTGCTCGAGCGAACCGGCATTGACGCCGATACGAATCGCGCACCCAGCGGCGCCCGCGGCATCGATCACGGCATCGACCTTAGCCCAATCGCCGATATTGCCGGGATTGATGCGAAGCTTGGCGGCACCAGCCTCGACGGCGCCGATGGCGAGCTTATGGTTAAAGTGAATATCGGCGACGATCGGCACCGGAGACTCGGCACAGATGGTGCGGAAACCCTCAAGCGCGGCCTCGGTGGGCACGCTCACACGCACGATATCGCAGCCAGCCTGCGCCAACGCGCACACTTGCGCAAGCGTTGCCTGGGCGTCAGCGGTATCGGTGCAGGTCATGGATTGGACCACCACCGGCGCGCCGCCACCGATCTGCACACCGCCCACATGCACGGGGCGCGTCAACTCGCGAGGCAAAGGATGGGATAAAGACAATCCAAACACTCCCCTACAGGATAAATCGAAGGACGTCGGAACGAAGCATATAGACAAACAGCAGCGCAAAGAGCGCGATGCCCACATAGCTCACAATCGTCTGGACCTTGAGCGGAAGCTCGCGGCCAGCAATCTTTTGAATGATCTCGATGACCAGCTTGCCGCCATCGAGTGGTGGGATGGGCAGCAGGTTCATAAAGCCAAGCGAGAACGAAATGAGGGCGGCAAACGAAAGGAACGTGGCAGGGCCGGCAGCAGCAGCCTGTGAGGACATAACGCTAATGCCCACGATCGAGGAGGACTGGTCGAGAATCTCCATCGCATGCTGCGGCTGAAGCAGGCGCATCACGCCCTCCGCTGTCTGCACGACATAGGAGAACGACAGGCGAGCCGACGTGATGGGGTCTAAACGGACCACCTGCGTAGAGGCATACACACCTAGGCGCTCGTCCTTTTTGAGCGCAACCGAGGTCGAATGCTGCTTGCCGTCGCGCTCATACTCAATGGCGATATCATCCTTACCGGCGGCCTTGCCGATAGCATCGTAGACGTCCATCCAAGTGGAACATGAGACACCGTCAACCGAAAGGATCGCGTCGCCGCCCTCGATACCCGCCTTGGCGGCAATAGACCCCTCGTCAACCTGACCGATCACGTTGGTATCCATCGGCACGGTGACACCCGCAATAGAGTAGATGCTCATAAGCAGCAAAAAGCCCGTCAGGATATTGACGAGAATGCCCGCGAGCAGCATAAAGGCGCGCTTGAGAAAGCCCTGGCCAAGATAGGTGTGCGAACGCTCTTGTGCAAGGAACTCGGCCTCGCCGCACGGCAGCTCCCATACATCGCCCTCGGCAGTTGAATGTTCGCGATCGAAACGGCGGCCGTCAAAGGTAGTGTAACCCGCCGCATCTCGCGGCAGCGTCTGATACCTGGTGGGATAGTAGCTCGGCGAGGGCTTCTCCCCTTCCTCATACCAGGGTGCGATGGAACCCCAGCCCAGCAACAGGGCGCATGCCTCGAGCACATCCTCCTCGGAAAGCTCAAGCTCGACAGCAAGGTCGGCCACGGTCACGCGACCATGACGATAGATAGCCGCGAGCACGCGGTCGGCACACGAGACGTCGGTCGGATCCATACCGCAAATGGCAGCGTAGCCACCCAGCAGCAGCGGGGTCACGCCAAACTTGGTTCCAATGCGACGCGACGTGTAATGGATGTCAAAGCGGCACGGCAGGCCCAAAAAGAACTCGGTCACACGGACGCCGCAGGCACGCGCCGCCAAAAAGTGGCCGCCCTCGTGCAAAAACACGAGGACGGAAAGCATCAGCAGGCCCCAAAAGACCGATGAGAGAACGCTCAGAACAGTATCCATAAAACGAAAAAGCAATCCTTATGGGTTAGGAACGGGTTGCGGCGAGCACCTGCGCAGCTTTTTCACGCGCCCACGCATCGATGTCGCGAAGCTGCTCAAACGAATCGACCGCCTGCATATCGTGGGCATCCATGCAGGATTCCACAATGCAATCGATATCGGTAAAGCTGCAGTCATCGTGCAGGAAGGCATCGACGGCGACCTCGTTGGCGGCATTGAGCACGCACGGCATGGTGCCACCCGTCTTGCCGGCACGTTCGGCCAGTGCCAGACAGCGGAAGGTATTCATGTCGGCAGCATCAAACGTGAGCTGCCCCAGCTCGCGGAAATCGATACGAGGCGCCGGGGTATCCCAACGCTCGGGATACGAGAACGCGAACTGGATGGGAATACGCATGTCGGAAGCACCGAGATGCGCCATCACGGAGCCGTCGGCAAACTCGACCATAGAGTGAATCTTGGACTGACGCTGCACGACCACGTTAATGAAATCGAGGTCGCAGTTAAACAGATGCATGGCCTCAATGCGCTCCAGGCCCTTATTCATGAGGGTGGCGGAGTCGATGGTGATCTTAGCACCCATGGCCCACGTGGGATGTGCGAGGGCATCGGCACGCGTCACGCGATCTAGCTCGTCGCGCGTGCGGCCAAAGAACGGACCGCCCGAGCAGGTGAGCCAAATACAATGAGCCTCGCGCGGGCTCTCCCCCAGATAGCACTGGTAGATGGCGGAGTGCTCAGAGTCGACTGGAATAAGCTGGCCCGGTTGCGCCAACGGCATAAGCAAGTCGCCACCGACGACGAGGGACTCCTTGTTGGCAAGGGCAAGGCGCTTATTTGAGGTCAAGGCCGCATGGCTCGCCTCGAGACCGGCGGCACCCACAATAGCGACGAGCACGCAGTCGACATCGTCGCGACGCGCGAGCTCGCAAACCGCCTGCGCGCCAACGCCGAGCTTCGTTCCCTCGGGCAACTCCTGCAGCACGGCGTCATCGCCATGAGCGACATCGGCCACGGCAACCGCCGGAACCGAGAACTCGCGGGCAGCGGCAACGAGCTCGGAGGTACTGGAGTTAACGGATAGCGCCGTCACCTGCAGGCGATCGGCATGCTGACGGCACACATCGAGCGCCTGAGTGCCGATAGAGCCCGTACAGCCCAGGATGGCAACACGGAGACGTCCATCGGAGCCATACGTCGTCTGGAATGACATTACAGCACGCCTCCGATCATCAGCATCAGCTGCGCTGTGATGCAGCCAAAGATAAGCGAATCGCTACGATCGAGCATGCCGCCGTGGCCCGGGATAAGGTTACCGGAATCCTTGACGCCCACACCGCGCTTGACGCGCGACTCGATGAGGTCTCCGATAACGCCCAGGACGGACACGACCACGCCGCACAGCAGCGCATAGGGCAGGCTGAGCTTGTAGAAGTGCGTCGCCCACAGGATGAGCCAAATCAAAACCGAGCCAAGAATGCCGCCAACAAACCCCTCCCAGCTCTTTTTGGGAGAGATCTTGGGGACCATCTTGTGTTTACCGATACGGCTGCCCACGATGTAGGCAAACGAATCGGAGACCCAAAGGGACGCACAAACGCCCACCGAAAGAAGGGCGCCGGCAAAACCGGGCACGGCATCGCGCAGCAGCACGATAGCCGACAGCATAAAGCCAGTGTAGATGGGACCCATGAGCGTCACGGCCACATCAGAGATGCGGGTACGCGGCGACCAGACATACCAAATGCCCACAGCGAGCATCAGGGCAAAAAGCAGGGCATTCAGCAACATCGAATCGCCCAACGCCGACAGCGGAAAGAGTACGGCGGCAGCGATACCCATGCGCTCGTTAGCCATCTTGCCATCGAGCCTCGTCATACGGAAAAACTCATAGCAGCACAGACCGCTCATGACGGAAACAAAGATGGCCGTGGGCACGATACCCAAAACCAGGCACAGGATAAAGACAACGGCGTAGACGATACCGGCGGCGGCACGGGTAATAAAGCCCGCCAGCCAAGAACCGGTGCCGCTCTTCACTGCAGGCGTTCCCGCAGTGGCAGCTTTGCGCGCAGGCGTCTTGGGAGCAGATGCCTTGGGACGATCGGACACGATTAAGCCTCCTCGGTCTTGCTCAGTCCACCAAACCTACGGTCACGGCCCTGATAGGCCAAAATGGCATCGACAAGGCCCCAACGATCAAAGTCGGGCCAATAGGTATCGGTGACGTAGAATTCGGAATAAGCCACCTGCCACAGCAGATAGTTCGAAAGGCGCAGCTCACCAGAAGTGCGAATCACAAGCTCAGGATCGGGAAGGCCGGCGGTATAGAGGTGGGAAGCCACCATGTCGTCATCAATTGCGCCAGGATCGATCTTACCGGCGGCAGCGTCGAGTGCGATCTGACGGACAGCGCGGGTAATCTCGGCACGCGCGCCGTAGTTGACGGCAAGCGCCAGCGTCATGCCGGTGTGATTGGCGCACTCGGCAAGACCGCGTTCAAAAACGTCGCGGGTCTTCTTGGGCAGCGCGGAAATGTCACCCAAAAAGACAACGCGCACGTTTTCGCGCTTCAGAAGCGGCAGCTCGTCGATGAACGTCTTGGCAAACAGATGCATCAAGACGTTGACCTCATGCTGCGGACGGTTCCAGTTTTCGGTAGAAAACGCATAGGCCGAAAGCACGTCGACGCCCAGACGCACGCAGGCGGTAATAATCTCGCGAAGGGAGACGATACCCGCCTTGTGGCCCTCGGTGCGCGCAAGACCGCGCGACGTGGCCCAACGACCGTTGCCGTCCATGATGCACGAGATATGGTGCGGAATGTTATTGAGGTCAAGGTCGGAAAAACCGACGCCCGCAGGGGCGTCGGCAAAGTACTCGACCAGTTTATGCTCGTCGTATTGCACCTTAGATCTCCATGACCTCGGCTTCTTTTTCCTTCAGAAGCTCCTCGACCTTGGCGACATACTCATCAGTGTGCTTCTGGACCTTGGCCTGCTCGCGACGGACATCGTCCTCGGTGAGCTCCTCATCGCGCTCAAGCTTGTTGTTGAAGTCGCGACGGATGTTACGGATAGACACCTTGGCCTGCTCGGCGTACTCGCGGCACTCCTTGACGAGCTCGCGACGGCGCTCCTCAGTGGGAGCCGGGAACGGAAGACGAACGACGGTGCCATCGGAGTTGGGGGTAATACCCAGATCGGAAGCGCCGATGGCCTTGACGATAGCGTTGATGAGTGCCTTGTCCCACGGCTCGATGAGCAGCATGTGGGCCTCGGGGGTCTTGACGGCGGCAACCTGCGTGACCGGCGTGGGAACACCGTAATAATCGACGGTGATGTCGGACAGAATGTTGGCATTGGCGCGGCCGGTACGGACCTTGGAGAAGTTATGCTTGAGGGACTCGAGCGACTTGTCCATATGGGCGGTGATGTTCTCTGCCATGCTTAATCCTCCTGATAGACGAGCGTGCCGACGGGCTCACCCGAAAGCGCGCGCTTGACGGTGTCCTCGCCATCGATGTTGAGGACCAAAATCGGCATACGGTTATCCTGGCACAGTGCCGTAGCCGTGGAATCCATAACCTGCAGACCGCGGACGAGCACCTCGTGATAGGTAATCTTGTCAAAACGGACGGCATCGGCGCACTTGACGGGATCCTTGTCGTAGATGCCGTCGACCTTGGTGGCTTTAATCAGAATCTCGGCGCCGATCTCGCACGCACGAAGAGCCGCGGCGGTGTCGGTCGTAAAGTACGGATTGCCCGAACCGGCGGCAAAAATAACGACGTTGCCCTTGGAAAGGTGGTTGATGGCGCGACGGCGAATATAGGGCTCGCAGATCTCGTTCATCTGGATAGCGCTCATCACGCGGCAGGGAACATCGTTGTGCTCGAAGGCATCCTGCAGGGCGAGCGCGTTCATAACGGTTGCCAGCATGCCCATGTAGTCGGCCTGAGCACGCTCCATGCCACCGGCAGCGCCGGCCATGCCGCGGAAAATATTGCCGCCGCCGACAACGACGCCGACCTCATGGCCAACGGCGAGCAGCTCCTTGACCTGCTTGGCAAGATGGTCGGTAACCTTGGGGTCGATGCCATATTGGCCGTCGCCCATCAGTGCTTCGCCGGAAAGCTTAAGAAGCACGCGTTTATATCGGATGTCGGACAAAGCGATCCTCCTTTAATTAGACTCTCAATATGATATCAAAGGCTCTGATAAGAGCCATGAAAAAGCAGGCTGTGAGTAAAACCCACAGCCTGCTCATTACCAGCTACAAGAGCTTATTTACTCGCCACGAACCAGACGGTCAAAGGCAACGACGGTAATGGTGTCGCCGAGCTCCTTGGAGACCTGCTCAGCGTACTTCTTGATGGTGAGGGAGCTGTCCTTGATGAACTCCTGCTCGGTGAGCACGGACTGCTTGTAGAACTTCTCCAGACGGCCGACAGCCATCTTCTCCTGGATAGCCTCGGGCTTGCCGGACTCGGCAGCCTGGGCCATGTAGATCTGCTTCTCGTGCTCGACGGTCTCGGCAGGAACCTGATCGCGGGTAGCGCAGATCGGGGCGACGGCAGCAACCTGAAGGGCAACGTCGTGAGCGAAGGTCTTGAAGGACTCAGCCTGAGCGGTCTCGGCCTTCTCGAAGGCGAACTCGACGAGGACGCCGATCTTACCACCCATGTGGATGTAAGAAGCGAGCGCGCCGTTCTCGGCCTTGCGGGCAGCGAAGCGGGAGATCTTCATGTTCTCGCCCATGATGTGAATCATCTCGGTGAGCTCGGAGGAAACGGTCTCCTCGCCCATCGGCTTCTCGAGCAGAGCGTCGACGTCAGCAGGCTCGGTGGTAGCGACAACCTCAGCGACCTTGGAAGCAAAGCCAGTGAACTTGGCGTTGGAGCCAACGAAGTCGGTCTCGCAGGAGAGCTCGAGCAGAGCGCCGGTCTTGCCATCCTCGGAGACGAACGCGGCGACAGCGCCCTCGTTGGTCTCACGGCCAGCCTTCTTGGCAGCCTTGGCAAGGCCGTTCTTACGCAGAACGTCGACAGCGGCGTCCATGTCGCCGTCAGCCTCGACGAGAGCCTTCTTGCACTCCATCATCGGGGAGTCGGTCATCTCGCGGAGCTGCTTGACCATAGCGGCGGTAATCTGGGCCATTGTGGTTCCTTTCAAAGAGATGAAAAAGAATTAACTAAGACTGATTTACTCGGCCTTGGGCTCAGCGGCCATCTCGGCCTCGGAGACCTGCTCCTTGCCGGAGCCAGCGAGGCAGGCGTCAGCCATGAGCTCGCACATAAGGGTGACAGCGGAGATAGCGTCATCGTTGCAGGGGATGCCGTACTCGACCTCGTCGGGATCGGAGTTGGTGTCGATCAGGGCGACGACGGGGATGTTCAGGCGCTGGGCCTCCTTGATGGCGTTCTCCTCGCGCTTGGTGTCGATGACGAAGAGAGCCTGGGGCAGACCCTTCATGTCGCGGGCGCCACCGAGGTTGGTCTGGAGCTTAGTGAGCTCCTTGCCGAGAACAGCCTGCTCCTTCTTGGGGAGCACTGCCATGCGGCCGTCCTCGACCATAGCCTCGAGCTCCTCCATGCGGTTGATGCGGGAGCGGATGGTGACGAAGTTGGTCAGCATACCGCCGAGCCAACGCTGGTTGATGTAAGGCATGTTGGCGCGCTCAGCAGCGTTCTTGACGGCCTCCTGAGCCTGCTTCTTGGTGCCGACGAACAGCACGTTGCCACCCTTGGCGACGTTCTTGACGAAGGTGTAGGCCTGGTCGGCGTCGAGGATGGTCTGCTTGAGGTCAAGGATATAGATGCCGTTGCGCTCACCGAAGATGAACGGCTTCATCTTGGGGTTCCAGCGACGGGTCTGGTGACCGAAGTGGCAGCCGGCCTCGAGCAGGGTGCGGATATTAATCTTGGTAGCCATGTTAAACCTCCTGTGGTTTGCCTCCGCGCGGGGTCATCCTCCAAAACCAACCCGGACATGTGCTACCAAAGCCCGGGCACCACGGTATGAAGTAGCCGCGCGTGCGTGATAAAAACCTGTTGCCGTGAAGCAACCCGATGAATGATAGCAGGATTACCTCTTCCTGCCAACCCGCAATCAAAACCACACACCTCGGTGCAACACGGTGGCGCTTCTCCTACTCGCCGCGGGGATGGGCCTGGCTCACGGCGTTCTTGAGCCGATCGGGCGTGAGATGCGTATAGATTTGCGTCGTGGACAGGCTCGCGTGGCCCAGCAGTTCCTGCACCGAGCGCAGGTCCGCGCCACCCTCGAGCAGATCCGTCGCAAACGTATGGCGCATCGCATGCGGGGCGATGTCAGCCGGAATGCCGGCGAGCGTCGCCAGCATATGAAAGCGCCGCCTGAGCATAGCGGCACTCATGCGGTTGCCGCGCGCCGAGATAAACAACGGATGCGGACCGTTCGCGGCATCGCGATGCTTTGCCTGGGCGAGCAGTGCCGGTCTCCCCTCCTCGATATAGGTGCGGGTCGCCTCGAGCGCGCGGCGATACAGGGGCACGATGCGCTCCTTGCTGCCCTTGCCCCACAGCCGCAGTGTGCGCTCGGACCATGCAATGGATTCCACATTGAGCGCCGCAAGCTCTGAGATGCGGGCACCCGAGGCATAGAGCAACTCGAGCATCGCCGCATCGCGCAATCCCGCGGGCGTCGCGGTGTCGGGGGCACGGAACAGCGCCTCCACCTGTTGGGTCGTCAGCACCCCGGGCAGATCGCGCGGGAGCTTGGGCGATGCGATCGCCGAGACCGCATCGCCCTCCACGACCCCCTCGGCCGCCATCCAGCGATAGAGCGATCGGATGGCCGACAGATGCGCTGCAAGCGTTCGGGGAGCCACCTGCTCACGCGAAAGCTCGGCAAGATAGCGACGAATGGTGCGCACGTCGGCAGAGAAAGCATCGATATCCTCGCGCTCGCACCAGGCAGCAAAGCGCTCCAGCCTCGAGCCATAGGCCGTCACCGTGTTGGGAGAAAGTCCCTCGACGCGTGCGATATAGGCGATAAACGAGTCGACGGTGTCGTACAGGTCAAAGGCTATGACCGGTCGCCTCCAAACAGATCGGGGCGAGTGGCCAGATAGGCATCAAGAGCCTCGAGCGCACGGTCCGCATAGGCCTGGTAGCGGTCGCGCTTGCTGCGGCGCTTACCATCCTCGAGTGGCGTCACCAGGCCAAAGTTGACATGCATAGGCTGATAGCCCACGGTGGCAGGATCGGTCGCATAGCCCACGAGCGCACCCAGGGCGCCCACACGCGGCAACTCGACGCCCGCGGCACCGATAGCCTCGGCATAGGTGTTGAGCGCCGCGAGCAGACCGGTCGCCACGGCTTCCATGTACCCCTCGGTGCCGGTGATCTGACCGGCCAGGCGCACGCCGGTACCGGGCACGGCAAAGGTGCCATCGAGCACGTGCGGGGCGTCGACAAAGGTATTGCGGTGCATGACGCCGTAGCGGAAGAACTCAGCGTTCTCCAGGCCCGGCACCATATGGAAGACGCGCTTCTGCTCGCCAAAGGTCAGGTTGGTCTGGAAGCCCACCAGGTTATAGGCGGTCTTCTCCTTGTTCTCGGCACGCAGCTGAATCGCCGCCCAAGGGCGACGTCCGGTACGCGGGTCGGTGAGGCCGACGGGCTTCATGGCGCCAAAGCGAATGGCGTCCTTGCCGGTGCGCGCAACCTCCTCGGCAGGCTGGCAGGCCTGGAACAGATCGCCGCCCTCAAAGTCCTTGAGTACCACGCGGTCGGCCGTGGTAAGCGCCTCGATAAAGGCCTCGTACTCCTCCTTATTGAGCGGAGCGTTGAGATAGTCGCCGCTCCCCTGCTCCTCGTAGCGCGACTGCGAGAACAGCACGTCCATATCGAGCGTGGAGGCATCGACGATCGGCGCCGCGGCATCGAAGAACGCAAGGGCGTCGCCACCGACGAGCTTCATGACCTCTTCGCTCAGCGCCGGCGAGCACAAGGGGCCGGCGGCAATGACCACGTGACCCTCGGGAATCTGCGTGACCTCGCCGTGAATGATCTCGATATTGGGACGGGCGGCAACCTCGGCCTCGACAAGCTCGGAAAACTTGACGCGGTCGACCGCCAGGGCGCCACCGGCGGGAACAGCCGCGCGATGAGCGCAATCGAGCAGCACCGAACCCATGCGCTCGAGCTCGGCTTTTAGTAGGCCAGCAGCGGAATCTGGACGGGTCGACTTAAACGAATTGGAGCAGACGAGCTCTGCCAGGTGATCGGTATGGTGGGCCGGGGAGCTCACCTGGGGGCGCATCTCGCACAGCTTTACGGCAAACCCGCGGTCTGCCAGCTGGATCGCGCATTCCGAACCCGCCAGACCGCCACCGATAACCGTCACCTGATCGAACTGCATCTGCAAACACCTTTCTAATTGACACGTTTTCCATTGTGACCTAAGGGCGTCTGGGCGTGAAGGGCAAACTTGGAGGGCGCATACCTTCCATCCATCATGCGCTCGATAAGGCCCTCGAGTTCAAGCGAACCCAAGAGTTTGAGTACACCGACAGCATCGAGCGAGACGAGCGCCGCGATGTCGTCGACCTTGAGCGGAGAGGCGATGAGCGCATGCATCACGGTCTGCTGTGTTGGATTCAGGTCGGCAATGCCGGGAGCATCGGGGCGCGAGTAGCGCAGGGTTCCGTAGATGCGTGAGATAGCCATCTCGATAGATTCCTCGTCGACGATGCAGCAGGCACCGTTCGCAATGAGGTAATTCGTGCCACGCGACTCGGGCGATAGGATCGACCCCGGCACGGCAAGAAGTTCGCGCCCCAAATCCATAGCAGCCTCGGCTGTAGAAAACGTCCCGGAAGGCATACCCGCCTCGGATACAAAGAGGGCTTGCGACAGGGCCGCGATCACGCGATTGCGGCGCGGAAAGGCAAACTTGCGCGGACCCATGCCCCACGGAGAGATCGACACGACCGCGCCGCCCGTATCGAGCGTGCGCGTAATAAGCCCCGCGCTCGAACGCGGGTAGACCACGTCGGCGCCCGTCCCCAGCACCACGACGTGTTTGCCGCCGGCGTTGACCGCAGCCCAACCCGAGGCCTGGTCACAACCAACCGCGCCGCCCGAAACTACCGTCACTCCCGCCTCGACCGCAACCTTTGCCGCAAGCTCTGCCACGGCAAGACCATACGGCGAGGCCTTGCGCGCACCGATGATGGAGAGCGCGGGCGTCGAAAGCGCCTCGGGGTTGCCGCGCACATAGAGCGTCTGAGGTACATCAGAAAGCTCCAAAACGGTCTCGGGATACAACGCGTCACCTGGATGCAGCTCGAAGGTCCCCTCAGCCATCATTGGTCCCTCCTTCCCTGGTACATCGCCGCCTCGAGCACGTGGTCCTGCGTCACCTGCTCGCTCTCGGCGACATCTGCGATCGTGCGCGCAATGCGAACAAGGCGCACGATGCCACGCCCTGTGAGATGCGTGCGTTTGGACAGGCCGAGCACACACTTCTCCGCCGCATCATCGAGCTCAAAGGTCGAAACGACGCCGTCAATGGACCGTGTCTCGTCATCCTCGGCCTCGGCATCCGCATCGTCCATGCGGGATTCGCGCCAAGCGCGAAAGGCGCGACCGCGCACAACGTAGTCACGTAACTCGGCCGACGACATGCCCTCCGCACCCTCGATAATCACTTGAGGGTCGGGACGGGTCACATCGATCATCATGTCGATACGGTCGGCCAAAGGACCGCGCAGTTTAGACCGATAGCGCTCGACCATCGCCGCCGAGCAGCGACACGGCACCTCGCGATCGCCCAAAAAGCCGCAGGGGCAGGGATTGCTCGCAGCCAGCAGCTGAAAGCGCGACGGGAAGGTAAAAGCCCCGTCGACGCGTACGATCCTCACGTAGCCGCGCTCGATGGGCTGACGCAGCGTCTGCAGCACGCCCGTGGGAAACTCGGCAAGCTCGTCCAAAAAGAGCACGCCGCCATGAGCAAGGCTGATCTCACCCGGGTGCACCGGGCGCCCGCCGCCGATAAGGCCTGCGGTCGAAATACTGTGGTGGGGACTGCGGAAGGGGCGGTGCCCCGCCAACAAGCCATCAATGTTCTCACCCAAAACCGAATGGATGCACAGTGCCTCCTGCTGATCCTCAACGGAAAGCTCGGGCAGGATGCCGGTCATACGGCGTGCGAGCATCGTCTTGCCCGATCCCGGAGACCCGATCATGAGCAAGCCGAGTTCTCCTGCCGCCGCAAGCGCCATGCCGCGTTTAGCGACTTCCTGCCCCAGCACGTCTGCATAGTCGAGCTCGGGCTCAAAGGTCGCCTCGACACCCTCGGAATCCAAGTAGTGCCGTGCGGCATCGCCCATGCCGTGAGCAAGCTGAGACAGATGGTCGATAAAGCCGCAATCCACGCCCGCGAGTGGCACATGCTGGTCGGACCTGCCGGCGATAAAAGACAGCCCCATGTCGCGAGCCAATAGCTGAAACGCCACCTCGCCTTTGACAGGAAGCACCGTGCCGTCCAAGCCGAGCTCGCCGGCGATAAGACAACGATCGAGGTTGTCGCGGGGAATCTGACCATCGGCCGCTAGAACCGCGATGGCGATGGGCAGATCAAAGCCGCTACCGGTCTTGCGAATATCGCCGGGCGCCAGATTGACCGTAATGCCCGAGCGCGGGATCTCAAAGCCGGCCGAGCGCATCGCACAGCGAATACGACCACGTGACTCCATCACCTCCATACTCGGGATGCCGAGCATCTGAATGCCCGGAACGCCGCCGGCAAGCGAGACCTCGACCGTGACGTGAATCGCCTCGACGCCGCGGATGCAGGCCGCGTGAACGGCAAACGTCTCGAACGCCATCACGACACCTGCCAATCGAACGCGTTGTACTGATGCTCGATCTCGGCGATATGCCCGCCGCGAATGGTGACACCCACTGCATCGAAGCGGATCGCCTTGAGCGGATAGTGCTCCATGAGATAGCAACTTGCGATACGGCGATACCGACGCTGCTTTTGGGCATCCACGGCCTCCTCGGGAAAGACCCGCGTGGTGCAATCCAGGGCGACGCGCCTGGTCTTGACCTCGGCCATCACCACGACATCGTCAAGCTCATCGAGCAGCACCAGATCGGCCTCGCCCTCGGTGCAACGATAACCCTGCTCCAGCAAGGTGTAGCCGCGCTCGTTAAAGTAGTCGATGGTGATCAGCTCGCCCAGCATGCCCAGCTCGCGGGGGCTGAGTCCCTTGATAAACTCGGGCGTCATCGCCCCGCAGTCGAGCTCGCCGTTTTCCCAACGCTCCTTGAGCTGCTGCGTCTTGCTCTTTTTGCTTGCGGCACTCATGGGGTCTCCTTTCCCGCACACTGCATTGCCCCGATGATGAGGGCACCTTTCATGCGGGTAAGTACCGGAAGCAAACCAAAAGCTGACCAAATGCCGTCAAAAAAAAGGGCCGTACGCAGCAATGCTGTTGCATACGGCCCGCTACCAGCAGGTTTATAAAACCCTAGAGGTCCCTGTCTCCACAATTGACCTAGAAAAGGCGCTCAGTCTGCAGAAAGTTTCCGCAAAAGCTCACACGATGCAGTGGACAAAGTCCATGTTTTCGAATGGCCTCGATGTGCTCGGGGCTCGCATAGCCCTTCGATTCGGCCAGATGGTACTCGGGGTACTCGGCGTCGTACTCGACCATCATCTCGTCACGCGTGACCTTTGCCATGATGGATGCCGCGGCGATACAGGCGATCTTGGCATCGCCCTTCACCACGTCGCGCTCATTGGGAACGGCGCCCAAGGGGTTGCCATCCATGAGGACGCAGTCGGGCTCGAGCCCTGTATCGGCCACGGCGCCTGCAACGGCGGTACGGATAGCACGGGCCATGCCCATCTCATCGATATCCTTAGGCGCGATATGGCAAAAACCGATCGCCGTCGCCACCTCGGCAATCTTCACTGAGAGTAACTCGCGGCGCGCCGGCGTGAGCTTTTTGGAATCGTTGATGCCCCAGACGCGCGGCTCCATAGGAAGGCAGACGGCGCATACCGTCAAAGGACCAGCCACCGATCCGCGACCCACCTCGTCGACGCCAACGACCACCCCATCGCCGCCAAGCTCATGCATAAGCTCGTACATGTCATTGACGCGCTCGCGCTCGGCAAGTTCCTTGGCATGGCGCTTAAGAGCACGCTCGCAAGCCTTGATCACTTGCTGGCGCGGATCCTCACGATAATGCTCCACGAGGGCGGGAATCTCCTCAAACGTGGCGCTCGCCAGCTCGCCGGCAACCTGCGATGCCGAAACCGAGCTCGTCATGTTGGCCATATCGGGGCCTCCTTGCATGCAAATCAGATAAAAAGAAGGGCCACCCGAAGGTGACCCTTTTGTCCAAACGAGTGGACAGACGCTGCGATCTTCTTAGCGCTTCTCGGGGATGCGAGCAGCCTTGCCCACCTTGTCGCGGAGGTAGTACAGCTTGGCGCGACGGACGCGACCATGACGGACGACCTCGAGCTTGGCGATCTTGGGGCTGTGAAGCGGGAAGGTACGCTCAACACCGACACCGAAGGAAATCTTGCGGACGGTGAAGGTCTCACGGGCACCGGCGCCGGCCATGCGGATGACGTCACCCTGGAAAACCTGGATGCGCTCGCGGTCGCCTTCCTTAATGCGGTAGTGAACCTTGACGTTGTCGGCAACGCGGACCTGCGGGATGTCCTCGCGGATCTGCTGACGCTCGATTGCGCGGATGTAATCCATGTGCAATTCCTTACTCTTCTAGAGGTGCCGTACCACCTTGGCCGGCACGTAGTTGAACAAACGTATTCGAGTATACACGCGCAGGTTTGCGCTGCAAGAACTATTTTTTACGCAGACAAAAAGACAAAACCCGCACATGATAACCGCCCGCCTCACGAATGAGACGGGCGGCATGAAGGGGGGCTACGTTACGCGCGGAAACGCAAGACCTTAGGCGTTACGCTTGGCCTCGAGCTTGGCCTGGGCCGCAGCAAGACGCGCGAGCGGCACGCGGTAGGGCGAACAGGATACGTAATCCACGTCGGCCACGTTGAACAGGCCCTTGATGGACTTGGGGTCGCCGCCGTGCTCGCCGCATACGCCAAAGTGCATACCGGGATTGGTGGCACGGCCCTTCTCGACTGCCATGCGCACCAGCTCGAGCACCGCCGTGTCGATGGTCTCGAAGGGGTTCTCCTTCAAGATCTTCTTGTGCAGGTACAGCGGGATGAACTTGGCCTCGGCATCGTCGCGGGAGAAGCCAAAGGTCGTCTGCGTGAGGTCGTTGGTGCCAAAGCAGAAGAAATCGGCGTGCTGGGCGATCTCGTCGGCGACCATGCAGGCGCGCGGCAGCTCGAGCATCGTACCCACAGGAATGTTGAGCTCCACGCCCTCCTCGGCGGAAACCTCGGCGATCACGCGCTCGATGACCTCACGGGTCTGGACATGCTCGGCCGTGATGGAGACGAGCGGGACCATAATCTCAGGACGCGGGTCGACGCCCTCCTTGATGAGGCGGGCGGCAGCCGTTGCCACGGCACGGACCTGCATAAGCGGCAGGTCACCGAAGACGACGGACAGACGCACACCGCGCAGGCCGAGCATGGGGTTGGACTCGACCATGCCGTCGATGCGACGCAGGCGGGCACGCAGGGCGGCGAGCTCCTCCTCGGGAGCGCCAGCGGCCTCCTTCTTGGTGATGGCGACCTCGAGCTCGCGGGGATTGTCCAGGAACTCGTGAAGCGGCGGATCGATCAGGCGAACGACCACGTCGCGGCCGGTCATGGTCTTAAACATGGCCAGGAAGTCCTCGGTCTGGACCTTGAGCAGATCGGCCAAGGCCTGCTGCTTCACGGCCTCGTCATCGGACAGGATGAAGCTCTGGATGATGTTCTTGCGATCGCCCAGGAACATATGCTCGGTGCGGCACAGGCCGATGGCCTCGGCGCCAAACTCGAGCGCGAGCTCGGCGTCCTCGGGGTTGTCGGCGTTGACGCGCACGTGGTTGGCGTGGCCGCAGGTCTCATCCAGACGAATCTCATCGGCCCAGGACAGGATAGTGTCCAGGTCACCAGTAAGCTCGGCGGAGACCAAGTCAACGGCGCCGTCGACAACGATGCCCTGGGTACCGTCGATGGAGATGATGTCGCCCTCGTGCAGTACGCGATCGCTACCCTCGATACGCACGACCTTCTCGGCCGCGTCGATATGGAAGCGCTCGACACCGCAGACGCAGGGCGTACCCATGCCGCGGGCGATAACGGCGGCATGGCTCGTCTTGCCACCGTGGCTCGTCAGGATGCCCTCGGCGGCAACCATGCCCTTCAGGTCGTCAGGGTTGGTCTCCCAACGGACCAGGATGACCTTGTGGCCCTCGGCGGAACGCGCGACGGCGTCGTCGCTCGAGAACACGACCTCGCCCACGGCGGCACCGGGGCTGGCGTTAAGACCGGTCGCGAGCGCCTCGTACTTCTTGGAGGAGTCGAACTGCGGGTGCAGGAGCTGATCGAGCTGCGCAGGATCGATGCGGCCCACGGCCTCCTCGCGGGTGATGAGGCCCTCCTCGACCATCTCGATGGCGATGCGCAGGGCGGCGGTGGCGGTTCGCTTGCCCACGCGGGTCTGGAGCATCCAGAGCTTGCCCTGCTCGATGGTGAACTCGATGTCGCACATGTCGCGATAGTGATCCTCGAGCGTCAGGAACACGCGCTCGAGCTCCTCGCCTGCGGACTCAAGCCCCGGAGTGGTCTTGAGATCGGCGATGGGCTCGGTGTTGCGAATGCCGGCGACGACGTCCTCGCCCTGGGCGTTGACCAGAAAGTCGCCGTAGAACTCCTTGGTGCCGTCGGCCGGGTTGCGGGTGAAGGCGACGCCGGTCGCAGAGGTCTCGCCCTTGTTGCCAAAAGCCATGGCCTGGACGTTGACGGCGGTGCCGAGCTCGTCGGAGATGCCGTGCTGCTTGCGGTAAATGCAGGCGCGCTCGTTCATCCAGCTGCCAAAGACGGCCTGGATGGCAAGGCGAAGCTGGAGCTCCGGATCGTGCGGAAAGACGGGCTTACCATCGGCGACCTCGAGCTCGGGGTACAGGGCGGCCTCGACGTTGGCGGAGAAGATGCCCTTGAAGGTCTCGACGAGCTCCTGCAGGTCCTCGGCCGAAAGCTCGGAATCGACGCGGACGCCGGCAACCAGGCGGGCCTGGGTCAGGGCGTTCTCGAACAGGTCGGCGTCGACGCCCATGACGACGTTGGAGAACATCTGGATAAAGCGGCGATAGCTGTCCCAAGCAAAGCGCGGGTTCTGCGTCTGGGCGATGAGGCCCAGGACGGAATCGTCGTTGAGGCCCAGATTGAGGACCGTGTCCATCATGCCGGGCATGGAGAACGGAGCGCCAGAGCGCACCGAGACGAGCAGCGGATCGTTGGCATCTCCGAGCTTCTTGCCGCAGCGGGCTTCGAGGTCGGCCTCGGCGGCAACGATCTCGTCAAGCGCGCCGGCAGGCCAAACATTGCCGGCACCGGAGTACTCAACGCAGGTCTGGCAGGTAATGGTAAAGCCACCGGGGACCGGCAGGCCGATACGGCTCATCTCGGCAAGGTTAGCGCCCTTGCCGCCAAGCACAAAGTTCATAGACTTGTCGCCCTCGGTGACACAAGTGCCCTGGGCGTCGGTTCCAAAACGGTAAACCCTCTTGCAATCGCTCACGATACTTCCCCTTCTATGTGTTCGCACACACGACCGTGGTAACGAATCGACCCGCCGGATGCGGACCGTGAGGGAACTATACGGCGGGTTTTGGGCGGGCTTGAGCAGAGGCTGCGCGGTTTGGTAAACGTGCTAAAACTGGCGGTAAACGGTAGGTAAAGGTGGTTACCTTATGAAGATACCAGTACAACGTAGTCGCAGGTCAAAAGCGGTATAAACTGCTAAAACGCTTTAGCAAAAAGCTGTAATTATTGGAATGGAATCTCTTAAACTACGCAATAGCCAAGAAAGACAAAATCTATCAGAAGTATTTGTCCCAGGGATTTTGGTCAGAGTAGCTAATTTGGGACGGGGCTATTTTAGCCACCCCGGCAGATAGCGCGAATGCTTTGGCGGAGTAACGGCCGGGGTAGCTAAAAAAGCCCCATTACAGTTTGAGTCGTCCGAAAGGGCGGCTCCTTACTAGTTCTGGTAATACGATTGAGCCGTACCGATGGTCGCTGGCCGACCGCGACCGCGACGCGGCCTCCACCCGAGACCCCCATCTCGACACATAGCCCGTCATCCGACGAAAGCGCGCAGGTCGTCCTGTATAGGCGCATGGTGTCCCCCTCCGCCGCAAGAGGGAAACGAAAAAGCCCCTCTTTGCCACTACGGACAAAAGGGGCCTCCCAGGGGAAACGTGTTACAAAGCCTTCTTTGCAGGACGATGAAGATCAGAAACCCAACGTCGTACGCGTAGGGACTTACCCAACACCCACGCCATTTCGATCTTCTGGGCCTTCAACGCCACGTCCCGATAAGCATCCGGGCATCGGAATGACCTCGTCGCAAGCCGCAAGCATCTCTTCGTCATGAGTGACAACAATTACAATATGGTCTCTCTTAACCTCATGAAGCAATTTAATTAGCGCGCTCCGGCTCTTCGCATCAAGCGCTGAAGTTGACTCAAGAAACAACATGACGTCCGGCGATTTCAACATCTGCCGCACAATTGCGATGTTCTGCTTCTCCCCGCCGGACACCTCTCCTTTCTTGCTGCCAAGCATCGCTGCCGCCCCGTTCTCCGCAGCGGCAATCATTTTGTCTAACCCCAATATGGCAAGCATCCGATTCAGTTTGTCGGCCTCGAAATCATCAGAAAGCAGCGTAAGATTATCGAGGATCGTCCCCCCAACAATAGGGGGCTCTTGCTCCGTAATGCCAACTCGGCACCGCCGCAATGCGTATCGGTCGATGCGACGCTGTGATACCCCGTTGTAGAGGACGGCCCCTTCCGTGTTATCTGGATATAGACCCAATATCACTGACAGCAGCGAGCTCTTCCCCGAGCCATTTCTTCTTGCTTACTGTTTTTCTTATATTGTAACGATTTTCGATAAGAGGAAAGATTACTCCATGACGCGCAAGCCCGAACTCTAAGCGTTTCCCATCAGCATTGCCCATTTTTCGGATCGAAATCCAAATCCAGCTTCCTATCGCATGCTGAAATCAAATCCTGATCATGGCTTACAACAAGAATTAGCTGATCGAAGGGATTTCGATGAATATACTCCGTGAACTCCCGACGGCTTTCTTCATCTAAATCGTTCGTTGGTTCATCGAACACAAGCACTTCCGGCTGCCTGCGAAGTGCTGCGAATATCCTTAGCTTTCGATACTCTCCACCAGAAAGGTCTCTACAATTCTTGCCTTTTAACGATTCGACGGTTCGATAGAAACTCGGCACAAGCTCTCGGAGGTTTTCGCTCGATCCCCGAATCGACGTCCTCTCAAGGTAATTCTCCACCGTTTCGTTCGGAATAAAGAGCTTTTGCGGGCACACCGCAAACAGGTCCCGTCGGATCGTCTCCATATCGAGCTCTTCATATGGCACCGACCCCAAAGCCCGATGTCCCCCAGCAGAATATAGTCCAAGGAGCACCTTCAGAAACGTGCTTTTTCCGCATCCGTTCGGCCCGGTAATGGCATAGGTTTTTCCTTCCTCCACCTCCACGGAGAGGTCGCGGTATAAGTAGGGCTTTCCCGCGTATCGGTACGCGATGTTGGACAACGATATGCTCTCCACGTGCCCAACCGTGAGGGTGCCGCGGTCCTCGGCGTCCTCCGTCAGAGCCCCCAATCGGTCGAACGAGGCCCTTGCGTCCTGATACGATTTGAAATAATTCAAAAAATACTTGAAGCATCCGAACGCCATCGAGTAATACGAGTTCACCATTGTGAACTCGCCTAAGCTCATTCTTCCGCTCAATATTTCCATCCCGGAGATCACGAGCAGTGCCCCCCGAAACACAGACGAAATCAGGCCGTCGCTTGATGTGGCCAGATTCGAGACCCTACTTGCTTTCATGTAAATCGGGTAGTACCCCTCGAATACCCCTTTGAGCGTCCGAGCGCTCTGGTTATATGCGCCATCGCACTTAATGTCAAACAACTGCGACAGCTCGCCGCTCACGGACGCGAAAAGCTTACTCAAACCCTCCTTGTTCGCAAGCGAACTGTTGTACAACGGCTTTTTCAACGCCCTGAATAAAATGAAGTACGCAACAAGCGAACATGCACTTAACACCAGGAACACCGGATTAATCGAAAACAGGATGATGCATATCAACACAACCAGAACGATGTTAAGCCCGATCGTCAGGAAGTTGTTCACGACAAACGATGACACCGCATTCGAATCCGCATACACCCTCTGCGTTGTATAGGATGGATCCGCCTGCTCCCCCTTTTCCAGGGGCCCCCGTTCAAACGACTCACACGTGGTCCCCATCAGTCTCGTCGTCATCTCCAAGATGACGCGCGATACGTTCACACCCATCGCATACGACATGAAGGAGGCCGATATCCCTATGCCCGCAACAAAGGCCGCAAACCACACGACGCGAGATGGATCCCTATTCGTCACGAGAAAGTCTACAAACCCACCGTTTAAGGCGGGCATGACGCACGAGAGAGCAAAATTCACCAGCATGAGAATCACGAAAAGCCGTGACCCTTTACACCGAAACAACTCGTGAACCGTCTTCTTAAACATGCCAGCTCCCATCAAGCGGCCTTTTATCCAAAACTGAATTTGCTCGCCGCTTAATCGCTCCCATATATCCCTTGTTGTTAATCCTTGCTCAAGACATTATCTCGGGTTGCGGTGCCCAGGATTCCATTTCACCTTTATATACATACGAATAAGCCCCCTATTTGCATAGGCAAGCGCGGCGATTATAACAGCAGCCACCATCAGACCGAGAATAGCCCTTTTGTCCGGAAAAAGGGACGAGAGAAAAAGGCATATTGCGGAGAAAACTATAGACGCCCCCACCACTCGGTTTGCGCCTAGAGACTCGGCCGTCCGCTTTGCCTCCTCTAAACGCTCTCCCGATAGCAATGACATTCCGGCAAGCAATCCCGTGAGCTTGCCTCGATATATCATTATTCCGAACAACAGCAGCAGGCATGACCCCACCATTGAAACCACAACGTCCGACATCGCCATCACTCCAGTCCACTCCTTCAATACCAGCCCTATCGACAAACATCAAAACTTTTTTTAACCTAATATTGTATATCGATATAAATATATTCTTTTATATATCGTTTCGATTTGTGATATTTTATCGAACGAGTTGCTATTCGAGGAAGATAGGCCACAACCAAAGGAGATCAATGGAATCCGTGAATGTTTGGAGCGCGCAAATCTCATCATTGCCTGGAGTCATCCCTATCCCCCTCGACCCAAGCTACCTTCGCAGTGAACCAAATAACCGCCTGAGCGTCCTAAGCTCAGATGGGAAACAAATCTATACGATCCTCAACAGGGTCGCTAAAGAGATTCTTGACTTATGCGACGGCACCTGCGATTTGCCCAAAATTCTCCGTCTGTTCCAAGAAAAATACCCAGATCAACCGCGCGAGACGCTAGCGCATGACCTGGCCCAAACCCTGCATAGCCTGACCGTAAACTGTCTTATCGTTTGGAAGAAAGAAGGGAGATATATGAACGACCCTTTCGGCTCCGATTACCTAACATCGGTGAATCCCGACGAGCTGCTTATTCTCGCGGACGCGAGCAGGTTTGCTGAAATCGAAGAGGCGGCTGCAAAATCCCTCTCTGCAAAACAGTCCAAAAATGGCAATAGGATCTATTTCTCTGAGTTCGACGTTGAGCCCGAATTGGAGAACTTTCTGGTTCTTCGCCAAAGGCTCTTTTCCTTTACCCATGATTATTTTCTACTCACGAGCCAGTCCGGAGAAATTAATGGATTGATAATATGCGAGCCGGCCACTAATCCCGCCGGCCGCAGCGTCATCATCAAATTTATCTCATGCAGCTCCACGCTGCTTGCCGGTGTGCTCGACCGCCTTGCGGAATACTACGGATCTTCCGCTCCCAAAGCCTACCGCGCGCTCAGAATTGACGCGCCTGATTCCACCCCAATCGCCGAACAACTTGACCATTCCGACCAGCGCCTTGGCTTTTCCTTAGTCGGCACCCTGCCCAATGAGCTCGACTCGGGCGACGTCAAGCTGTTTGTTCGCCCGCTCGATAAGAAGCAATAATGAGCATGCCGGCAATAATCGGAGCGCCCCACAGCGTTGCGCTCGACATTACAAACAAATGCAACCTTCGTTGTCTACACTGCTTCAACAACAGTGGAGAAAACGATGTCGTCGCGAACGAATTATCCGACAACGAAGTCCTCGAACTCGTCGACTCGATTTGTCAAATGCACCCCTTTAGCTTCTGCTTCTGCGGAGGCGAGACCCTCCTGCGAAAGGATCTTGTCATCGAGTCCTTGCGGCGGCTCAGCGCATCTGGCGTCAAATGCAACCTCGTGTCAAACGGTCTGCTCGCAAACTCAAATACTTTGCATGAGCTCGAACGCGCCGGTTTAAACGGCATACAGTTTAGCCTCGATGGCCTACGCGATTCTCACGAACATATGCGAGGACTCTCGGGATTATACGACCGGGTGCTCGACGCCATCGATATCACGCTGAACGAAACCTCACTGCACCTTTCAATTGCCTTTTGTCCGACATCGTTCAATGTCGACGATTTCAAACCAGTTTGCACGATGCTTCGAGACAAGCTGAAATCGTCGGGTAGAACTGACCGAATTGACCTTAGAGTTCAGCCGCTCATGCTCCTCGGTAGAGCCCGAAGAAACCGCACGATTCGCCCTTCGAATAATCAATACCGTCGGCTAGTCAACACGATCAATGACCTTCGATACGATCCGGACTATCGAGGCTATTTCATGCTTGAGTGGGGCGACCCCATCGACCACTTGGTCAGATTCCCTCAACTGCAAATGCAATTTGACCAAGTGGCCATCCACGCCAATGGCGATATCGTCGCATCCCCCTATATACCTCTCATCATCGGAAACGTTCGCAAACACAGCCTTCAGGAATACTACGATGCCGGAATGGCAACCGTTTGGGATAAGCCCGTTGTTACCGCGTTGGCCAATCGTATGCACTCGATTGACGAGATGGAAGAGATCTCATCGTTGATTGCAGACATCAATATGGACGGCGACCTCTATATCGACCTGATCGACGATGATCTAGGCGACCTGAGCGTCCTGTCACAATTCTAAGGAGATGTTCCCATGTATGAGACCCCAGAAGTAGAGAAGATGGATTCCAAAACCGGCCCCGTTCCCGTTGTGGTCAACTTTGCAGCCGTCGTGGATAACGTAGTCGCAGCCGTCTATGATGCCGTCGTTGCGGCCTACGCATTCTGGTACTCGGCAGACAACGACGGCACCGGGACGAGTGCAGCACAGAACTAGTCGCCGGCTCATCGAGCAATCGCCTCGCCTATCACTGCATGCGATTGACTGCGCAGCCCCAGCCAACGCCCAAAGCGCCTTGAAGAGCTGCTTGTAACATTCGTTCATTCAACAGCGAGATCTCTTCACCATTCTCGGCCGGCCCGACAGATCGACACATCAGTCGGGCCGGCCAGACTTATACAACGCGGCGACTCCGCTCACGCCACCCCCCCCCGAAACTCACGCTGTCATCACACGGGCAATCAACAGTGAATCCTGTTATGCGACATGGGCAAACGGCCACGTGCGCGATTAAAACGAATTCACTTAACAGACTTCAAGAATGCTTTAGCACCGCAGGATGGCCATACGCGGAGCGCGGCACGCATAAGCCAAAAGCGGCATTAAAAGCCATCCCCTTCCCTGCTGAATGCGCGTCCTAGCCCATCAACCGGTCGGACCATCGCGAAGATGATCCGTGCTTCCATACTGCAATGCGATATCAAGCATCACGAATAGTCCCCGCCCAACGGGGTTCTCCCCTCCGCAGGCGTTTCGGAACCCGCCCCCATCCCAAATTCCCACGCCGCGGCCGCGTTCACCGCCGCCGCGGGGGCCCTAGCTCCCCCGCGGCGCGGGCACGGGCGGCGAGGTCGGATGTGAAAGCCGGACCGCAGAGGTATCGAGCGCACGCGGCCAGGGCCTCGAGGGCGCCTGGCGGGTAGGGAGATCCGAGCATGAGGCAGGACAACGCGCAGGCCCGCAAAAGGTTCACGAGCTCCCCCGCGACGCGGCAGACCCTCGGCTGCCCCTCGTAAAGGATGCAGAAGACACGGTCGAGGTCCGACGGTTCGACCAGGCTGTACCGGCAGTCCGCGTACAGTGCGCAGCCCCTCCCGCGCGGGTCGCCGTCCGAGTCCTCATCCGGCTCATGATGGCGCACCTCGACCCAAAGGCCCTCCAACACATCGTCGAACCCGAAATCGAGCTCCGCCTGGACGCTCTCGCCGAACGCATCGCCCAGGGCGAGCTCCGGCACCTTCGTCACACGGCCGTCCAGCCACTCAATCTCTGTCATCGCGCGCATGGTCCAAGCCCCTTCCGACACGGGATTGTCAGCTCAACCCGACCCTTACCCATACGGACGAACATAACTCGCCAGGGGAAGCCCCTGAAGGCCGTGCGCCACAACATGAGGCCGAATCCGCCCCCGGCTGGACAGGCCAACAACGAAGGAGCACACGGAACCGGCGCGGCGTTACAACCGTCCCGGCAAGCGTGTCACTTGGCCAAGTCATGATGCCGACAAACCCGGAAATGCTCCAACGGAGCGCCGAACGAGGGTAACAATATAAAGCCGTGCAACACGCGTTGGACGACCGGAACAACCCAAACAAAGGCCTGCCGGTCCCACCTTCAAGCCCAATAGCAAAATGTGCATCAGCGGATTTGCAGCGATACAAGTCTCAACCATCACACCGCAGCGCGCCTAGTCCCACTCATCCTACTGCAAATGTCCCAGAACGAGAAAACGACCAGCTTAACATGCCAACCTTTATATCCGCACGCGCGTAATTCAACTCATAAGGACCGGCTATCCCTTACCTGTGACACAATCTCAAACGCACAGAACAGAATCATCAGTCCAATCATCGTATAAGAGGCAGCCGAACCTTCAAGCACTATTCCACAAAGAACAATCTCCGCGCCGCCAATAAGAACTGTTATCAGGCGCTCTGCCTTTTTGCTCTCGCCGCTCGCATAAAAAGGCGGCAAAGCGCACAAGATCACATATAGCCCGGGAAGGGAATACAGGATCGATAGTCCAAGCCCCCCATCAACCGCAGTGCTTTGCGTAAGAATCAACTGAACCCAAACGGCAATTATCACTGAGCAGGTTGTCGATAAAAGAAGACTAGAAATATAGCACGCAACAAAGTCCCGTCGCATTCGAACAGAGAAATCCGCGAACTCTCTTCGCCGCGTGGAAACAATAAGGTACACAGAAATTGCAATAGAACCAATCAGAGAAAACAGCGGAACAACCAGCAATTCAAGCTTATTACCCCATCGATCAACCACACCCCCACTCCAATGAGCGGGAATTGTATCAGGGAGGACTGACCAAGCCGCCCATAGAATCAGAAATGGAAGAATAGAGAGGATGAAAGATGATAACACTGCAGTAATTTTTTTGAGGCTCTCATCGATTCCGCATCTCCTTGCGCGCTCACATTCCACTCCGCCTTAAATCAAGTATACGTTTTGGAACGGGATGTCACTCCAAACGCCTTACCCTCTTAGTGTGAATGCCGCTGCGGCATTGTTGACTCATCCTTAGTAATCGCGTCTATCCTCTGCAGCATCAGCCGAAGCAATCCGAGAGGAGCCGCACATGCATGCAGCGGAAATTCCTTTCGGGGGGGCATCTCCCAGATTTACCCGCCGCCCGAAGGGGCAGTCGACAGTCGAGTACGTACTGATCATCGCGATCATCGTCCTGGTGGTGCTGATCGCGGGACCGTGGGTCTCGTCGGCGATCACAAACCAGTTCAACACGGTGGCGGGGACGCTCGGCAACGGAATCTCAAAGGGGAGCTGGGAGTCGGGCGGCACGGGCGGCGGCAACGGGTCGTTGACCGACGCCGACATCGTGGACCCCGTACACGGGATAGCGTTCGCCGTGTACTCGGAGGACGACCACAGCCTCATGTTCTACAAGCGCCGCGGGGTCCCCAGAGTCGGTGACATGCTCAACAGCCGCCGCGTGACGGCGGTGTATACGGGGTTCGAAAATGGATACGCCTCCGCGACCGTGGGAAACGACGGCAAGACGACTGCCCCCTGGTGGCCTAACAGAAATAATATCGTGGCCGTAAAGGCCATTGACGATGGCATAGAAATCCACTCGTTGGCATTTTGCTTTCAGTACATGGAGAACTGCAAGAGCTTTGATCTGGCAAAGTTCGACATGTCGAACTGCACAAATCTGCAGCACGCATTCGCGTATTGCGGCAATGCGACTTCCTTCAGTATTTCAAGCTGGGATACGTCCTCGGTCGTCGAATTCGACTCGGCGCTCAAAAACCTTTACAAGGTCGAGGAGATTGACATCTCCGGATGGTCGACGCGGAAAGCCGGCGATTTACGTCTCCTTTTTTCCGCCGACAGCTCGCTGAAAAGCGTGAAATTTGGACCAGGGTGGAAGACCTCAGATGTTATGGATATGCTCGGCATGTTTAGCTATTGCAAAAATCTAAACCTCGACTGTTCCGATTGGAATGTCCCAACCTATGCCAATCATAGTAACTTCAATCACTGCGCCCCCGGCGTTATCCTCCCGAAGGCGTGGCAGTAGGTCTGAAGAAACAAAACGGCAAGCAGTTTATGTGGCGCGGGCACCCGTGCCGCCGTTGCCTCAGCGGCACGTTACGGGCTAGTCGGTTCGCTTTAACGTACGCTCTGCATGCAATATCAATCCCCATGCGAAGGGAGTGTCGCATATGCATGCAGCGGCAATTAACCTTCGGGGGGGTATCTCCTAGGAATACCCGCCTCCGAGGCCAAGGAGCCATCGAGTACGTTCTGGTCATCGCGATTATCGTCCTGGTTGTGATGATAGCCGGCCCTTGGGTCTCGTCGGCAATCAGGAACCAGTTCAACACGGTGGCGGGAGTATTGGTAAACGGGACAGCAGGTGGGACTTGGGAACCGAGCGGTTCCGGCAGCGGTAACGGCCCCGATTCCGCGACCGTCCAGGCGGCCATCGCCAAGGACGCGAAGGACACGCGAAGGACTGGACCCTCGGTGAGCAGAAGGCAGTTGCCGAGGACATCGCCGCCAAGGGCGAGGCGTCGCCCGCCTACGCCAAGCGAAGGCCGCGATGGATGCCGGCACCGAGTTCTCGATGAAGCTCACCGATGGCAAGACGCTGACTTACCGCATTATCGGCATCAATCATGATGACCCTGCAGGCGGATCCGGCAAGGCGGGCCTCACGTTCCTCACCACCACGACGGGCATTTGGTCCCCCATGAACGCGATTGACACCAACGCCGGCGGTTGGGAGAAGTCTGAACTCCGTCAGAAAATGAACTCCGGCAAGATCTGGAATCTGATGCCATCCGATTTCCAGTCCAAGGTGAAGGCCGTCAAAAAGCTATCGAACAATGTCGGGGGCGGTGATGAGAACAAGAACGCCGCCGTGACGGCTACCTCGGACAAGCTGTTCCTGCTCAGCTACTCTGAGATCGCCCCCCCACCTCCTATTGGGCATCCTATCCCTGGACTTCCTCCGAGGGAACCCAGTACGAGGCCTTCAAGAACGAGGTGACGGATAACTACGGGAGTAACTACGCCATTGCCAATGGTGAATTTTGGTGGGAGCGTTCGGTGCATCCGGGCAACTATCCTGGCTTCCTCAATGTCGGCGACACCGGCCATCCGTCGTGCGAAGCCGGCGGGGCGAGTTCGGTTCGCGTCTGCCCCGCCTGGTGTTTTTAGCCTGTCTTCTAGCTTGTCTTGCGAAAAAGCCTGCGCAACCCTGCGCGGGCTTTTTCTTTTAGCGATTACTCGTACATTTTAGGCTCATGGCACAGGTAGTTGGTTTGAGGAGAAATGGGGTCATACAGCGGCTCTCGGAGCGCCTGCCGCACTCCCCCGCCATTACCCCTGCGGCATCCTCGTATGGAGCCCATCCTGGTTGACGTTTCGTTGCAACAGCCCACTTGTCCACCGATCAAGTGAACTACTGGAATAAATACAGCGACACACTTGTTCGATACAGTCGCTATATCTGTGTAAATCGCCGCGATAAATACAGACTGTACTCGTCTGTATACCAGCTACGCGTATGTAGATTCATGTCGCGTTAATAAATCGGCTCAAGCGCGTGCAAAACGCGCAAGTAACCGCAAAAAGCGATTATCGCGCAGGTAGATTTTTGGCACCCTGTTGCTTAATCAAAATTAAGCAATTGCTTAAAACAAAAAAGGTCAGGCACTAGGTGCCTGACCTGCAAACTTCTGGTCGGGACGACTGGATTCGAACCAGCGACCCCTTGACCCCCAGTCAAGTGCGCTACCAAGCTGCGCCACGTCCCGAAGCTTTTGTTTGTTGCTTTGCTCTCGCTCGCAACAGGGAGTATATTAACCCGAAACTTTGCCCTTGTGCAAGAACTTTTTTAATTATTTTTGAGCAAGTCCAAAATTGTATCTGCGAGCTGGGGTTTTGTTAGCACAGGAAGTTCCTGCGTCCCTGCTGTACTCACAATCCAGGCCTTGTTGGTATCGGTTCCAAAGCCCGAATCGGCGCGCGAGACATCGTTGGCGATGATCGCATCGCAGCCCTTGCGGGCAAGTTTGCGCTCAGCGTACTTCACGACGTTATCGGTCTCGGCTGCAAATCCGATCACACGGCGCTCGCCCTTTTGGCGTGAAAGCTCGGCCAAAATATCGACCGTCTCGACCAGTTCGATGCGATCCAAGCGTTCGTTGGCCTTTTTGAGCTTGTGGTCCGCAGGGGATACGGGGGTGTAGTCGGCGACGGCGGCTGCACAAATGGCCGCATCGGCCGTCTGAAAGGCACCCAGCGCCGCCTGCAGCATCTCTGCGGCGGTCTGCACGCGCACGCACTCCACGCCGTGGGGGACATCGAGCGACGTCGGTCCCAGCACGAGCGTGACCTCGGCACCGCGGCGAGCGGCCTCCTCCGCCAGGGCGATGCCCATCTTGCCCGACGACCGGTTGCCAATAAAGCGCACGGGGTCGATCGGTTCGTGCGTGGGACCGGCAGTGATGACGATGCGCTTGCCCGCCAAGTCCTGAGGTGCGGGGTTGAGCACCTCGCAGATGGCTTCGACGATGTCCTCGGGCTCGCTCATGCGCCCCGTGTCCACGTCACCGCAGGCAAGGTAGCCATTACCGGGGCCAACCACGTGCACCCCGCGGTCGCGCAGCGTGGCCATATTGGCCTGGGTTGCCGGCGCCTTCCACATGCCATTGTTCATGGCCGGCGCGATCACAATGGGTCGCGGCGTGGCGAGCAGCGTCGTGGAGATAAGGTCATCGGCAATGCCGTTGGCCATCTTGGCGATGATATTGGCCGTCGCGGGTGCCACGACCACCAGGTCGGGCTCCTGCGCCAGCGAGATATGGTGGATGGGGTCGGAGGGATCGTCGAACAGACCTACCGCGACCGGCTCATTGGTGAGCGCGCGGAAGGTGAGCGGGCCCACAAACTCCGTAGCATGCTCGCTCATAACGACCTTGACGCATGCGCCGCGCTTTTGCAGCAGGCGCACGATATTGCACGACTTATAGGCGG
>UQRW01000017.1 GCA_900543515.1 uncultured Collinsella sp. | reverse complement strand
TCCCGCCGGTAATGCCCAGCAGGATCGTTTTTCCCTCAAGTTGCATTGAATTATTGGGCGCCGTCATCATTTAAGCTTCCTTGCTCGGGAGCACCAGCAGGCGGTGGCAATACGGGCAGTGCGTAATCTCACTACCGTCGTGGTTGAGGTCGCTCATGGACGATGCCTGCAGCGCGGTATGGCAGACCGTGGGGATGTTGCCCTGAATAGTCTCGACGGCCAGGCCGCGGAACTGCTTGAGCAGGCGCTCGTAATCGGTGAGCACGTCAGTCGGCAGCGTGGCAGCCAGCGCGGTGCGCTCCTTGGTAGCGGCGTCAATCTGGGCCTGGAGATCGGCAGCCTTAGCACGAGCGGCCTTGGTATCTGCCTTCACGCCCTCCTCGAACTTAGCGATAATGGCCTGCGCGCGAGCCTCGCGGTCGAGCGCCTCCTTATGGGCGACAACGACATCCTTGCGGGTGTGCTCGATCTTGTCCAGTCGCTTCGCCAGGGTGGCAAGCTCATTCTCCAGGTCCTGCACCTCGCGGTAATCAGAGCCGTCGACGTGACGCTTCTTTGCAGCCTCGATGGCGTTGTTGGTCTGGATCTCGGTGGTGTTGAGGTCGTCGAGCTCAATGTCCAGGTCCTTGCGCTGGGCGTAGAGCTTGGTCATCTCGGCCTTGAGCTTCACATAGGTCTTGCGCTTAGAAGCGAGCTCCTTGAGCTCCGGCATATTGGCAAGTTCGCTCTTGTTGCGGGCGAGCTCCAAATCGATCTGTTGCAGCTTGAGTAGCGTAGCGCCGGCGCTCATAAGTTCTCTCCTTTTGTCACAGTCCACCATTGGCAAGGGTTCAGTATTTTAATCGTATGACGGGGGTCGACCCCGGCGTCAACTGCAGAGTTCATCAAGATATCCACGAACGGCTCCTCGGAGCGGTCGTGGCCGAGCAGAATCACGCTCAGGCCACGCAAGGCAAGGTCCTGCGCCACGTGGTAGCCGGCCTCTCCGGTCACAATAACATCTGCGCCCGCGGCGATGGCAAGCTCACCAAAGTCGCCGAGGGAGCCGCCAAGAATGGCGACGGTGCGGCACGGGTGCTCGGCTTCGCCCCATACGCGCGGGTCGCTGCCAAAGGCCGTGGCGGCACGGTTGGCGAGATCGCGCAGGTTGCAGACGTCGTGGAGGGTCGCGAGTGCGCCCAGACCGGTGAGCTCAGGTTCGTCCACATGCTCCAGCGAGCTTATGGGCTCGGCGTCCAGCAGCTCGCTCAGGCGAACGCGCGCTTCGTGCGAGCGGTCCAGGTTGGTATGGAGCGAGATAATGCTCACCCCGCAACGAGCCGCCTCGTACAACGCAGCGCTACACTGGGGACGCGCGGAATCGGCCGGACAAAAGGCCTCGGGCGCCTTGATATAGATGGGATGATGCGTCAGCAGCACGTTGGCGCCGGCCTCCTGGGCGCGGTGCACGTTGGCCTCGGTCGCGTCGAGTGCGCAGGCCACGCCGGTGATATCAGCAGAGGGATCTCCCACAGATAGCCCAACATGATCCCAGCCCTCGGCGTCCGCCTTGGGATAGCGCGCCAGCAGCGCACGTTCGAGCTCGGCGACGATCATGCGGCGCCTACGATCGAGAGCAACGTCTGGGCAAAGTCGTCCAGATCGTCCGGATTCACGCGGTCATCAAACGAGATGCGCAGCGACCCCAATGCCTGTTCACGACCAATGCCCATGGCGCTGAGCACGTGGCTCGGGTCCATGCTGCCGCTCGAGCAAGCCGATCCGGCCGAAACCTCAAAACCGGCGGCATCGAGCTTGATGATGAGCTCCTCGGAGTCCATGCCGTCGACGTAGATCGAAACCATACCCGGCAGACGATCGGCCTGCGCGTAGTCGCCCATTGTGGCGTGAATGCGAGGATGGGCCGTAAGCGTGGCGTAGAGCTTGTCGGACAGGGCCTGCAGCGTCGCACGCTCCTGGCCCACATTCGGCAGCAACACGGAAGCGGCAGCGGCAAAAGCCAGCTGCGTGCGCAGATCCTGCGTACCGGCGCGACGGCCGGCTTCCTGTCCACCGCCAAAGATGCGCGGACGCAGCGGCGTGCGGTTCTTAAGGTAGAGTGCACCGGATGCCACAGGGCCGCCGATCTTGTGCGCGGCAACGGTCATGGCATCGACGCCCAGCTCGGTGACATCGAGCGGAATATGCAAGTAGCCCTGGATGGCATCGGTATGAAACAAGGCGCCGGCAGCATGTGCGGCGGCGGCCAGCTCACGGATGGGCTGCACCACGCCGGTCTCGTTGTTGGCGACCATAATGCTCACGAGCGCCACGTTGTCGCCGAGCAGCTCGACAAGCGTGGCAGGCTCTATGTAGCCCGCGCGGCAGGGCTGCACCAAGTCGACGGTAAAGCCGGCGGCACGCAGCAGCGGCAGGTTGTCCAGAATCGAATCGTGCTCGATGGCCGAAACGATTACGCGATCGCGCTTGCGATCGCGCTGACGAGCGCCCTCGGCAAGACCGAGCAGCGCCAGCTGGTTGGCCTCGGTGCCGCCGTTGGTAAGGATGATCTCGGACGGGCGAACGCGTGCGCCAAAGCTGCGGGCGATATCGCGACGGGCGACTTCCAGGCGTGCGGCGGCCTTGCGGCCAAGCGAGTGCAGCGAGTTGGGGTTGACGCCGGCGAGCTCGCTGTCGTCATATTCGCGCTGCGCAAGGAGCGCCTCGGCGCGCATGGGCGTCGAGGCGGCATAGTCAAGATTCACGGGTATGCGGTTTTGACCTGCGGTCATAAGGGTTTATGCCTCCTGTGCGGCCTCATTGCCCAGCTTCTGCAGCAGCGCAACCTCGGCGGCGGGATCTTCGGACTTAAATACGGCGGAGCCGGCTACGAGCACGTTGGCGCCGGCCTTGACGACCTCGGCGATGTTCTTGGAAGAGATACCGCCATCGACCTCGATCAAGGGCGACACACCGTGGCGCTCACACATGGCCGTAAGCTCGTGCAGCTTTGCAATAGTGCCCGGGATAAAGCTCTGGCCGCCAAAGCCAGGATTTACGCTCATCAGCAGCACCATATCGACGACATCGATAATGCTCTCGAGTACGCACACGGGAGTGGCGGGGTTGAGCACCACGCCGGCTTTGACGCCGCGCTGCTGCAGATGGGTGAGCGTGCGGTGCAGGTGCGTGGAGGCCTCGTAGTGCACGGTGATCATGTCGGCACCGGCGTCGGCGTACCAATCGACCGTCTCGTCGGGGTTCGATACCATCAGGTGCGCGTCGACCGGCACATCGGTGGAGCGCTTGACGGCCTTAAGGATGTCAACGCCAAAGGTCAGGTTGCCGGTAAAGTGACCGTCCATGACGTCGAAGTGCACGTAGTCGGCACCGGCGATTTTGTCGAGCTCGCCCTTGAGGTTGGCCATATCGGCCGAAAGGACGGACGGAGCGATTTTGATGGAACCCATGGTAGTAGCCTTTCTGCGCTAGTCGGCGAGTCCGTAGAACTCTTGAGAGGGGACGCGATCGGTGAGAATCTCGAGCGCTCTATCCAAAGTAACACCGTTGTAGAGCGTTTGCTCAACGGCAAAGGTGAGCGGAATGTCTACACCCAGTGAACGGGCGAGCTCGCTGACGCTGCGGGCCGCGACGGCACCTTCGACCACCATATGCGTGCGTGCCTGGTACTCGTCGAGCGACACGCCATGAGCGAACTCGTAGCCAAAGGTCCGGTTGCGCGAATGCTCCGAAGTGCAGGTGGCAATGAGGTCGCCCATGCCGGCAAGTCCCATGCAGGTCATGGCCTGGCCGCCGCGGGCGTGCACCAGGCGGCTGATTTCGGCCAGACCGCGCGTCATGATGAGGGCGAGCGTGTTATCGCCCGCACCGGTACCGGCGGAGATGCCGCATACGATAGCGATGACGTTTTTCATAGCGCCGCAGACCTCGACGCCCGTCATGTCCTGCGACAGGTAGATGCGGAAGGCCGTGGATAGGAGCAGGTTCTTAAAGGTCTCCCCTATCTGCGGATCTTCGCTGGCGATGACGGCGGCCGAAAGCCCGCCGCGGCAGATCTCCTCGGCATGGTTGGGGCCGGAGAGCGCCGCCACGCGCGACTCGTTGCCGATCTCGCTGGCGATGACCTCGCTCATGAGCAGGCCGGACTCGGGCTCGATGCCCTTGGTGAGGCACAGAACCGGCGTCTCGTCCGCGATGAACGGCGCCGCCTGGTGGCAAACGCCACGCAGGTGCGTCGAAGGCACGGCAAAGATGATGGCCTCCGCGCCGTCGAGCGCCTGGGCCAGATCCGTCTTGGCGACAACGTTTTCCGGCAGCACGTAGTCCACCAGATAGCGGGGGTTGCGATGCTCGCCGTTAATGCCGGCGGCCGTCTGCTCGCTATGGGCCCACATGATCACGCGCTCGGCTCGCGCGGCGGCAAGGCCGGCGACGGCGGTTCCCCAGGAGCCGGAGCCAATCAGCGCAACATTCATGACTCTCTCCTACTTATCGTCGGGCTCGGTGACGCGCTTGGTAAACGAGAGCTTGGACTCCTTACCGGTCATGAGCTTTTTGATGTTCGCGCGATGGGCCCACACTACGGTGATGCCGATCATTGCCATGCAAAACTTGAGGCCCAGGCTGCCGTACGGAAAGACCGCGCAGGCAGCGATTGGAAGGCCGATGGCGGCGGCAAGTGAGCCCACCGATACGTACTTGGTGATGGCGACGGCCACGATAAACATGCCCAGCAGCGACAGGCCAATGGGCCAGTACCAGGCAAGAATCACACCCAGGCCCACGGCGATACCCTTACCGCCGTGGAAGTTAAGGTAGGGAGAAAAGATGTGTCCCCACACGGCCGCCAGGCAAATGACGCCGAGCATCCAATCGCCGGCGGCACCGGGAGCCATAATGCTCACCGGGAAGCCATAGCCCACGCTCGCGATGAGCGGACGGGCGATAAGGACGCAGATGGCGCCCTTAAGGCAGTCGAGCAGCAGCGTGAGCGCGGCCACCTTGGGGCCGGCCACTCGCAGGGCGTTGGTGGTGCCGATGTTGCCGGAGCCCGCCTTGCGAATGTCCGTGTGGTTGAACACGCGGCCCAGGATCAGGCCAAACGGAATCGCCCCGATAAAGAACGAGACCACGGCGCAGATGGCGGTCAGCAGAATCGGATTAAGCATCCTTTTGCTCCTTCTTCCTAAAGAAGAGTCGAATGGGCGTACCGGCAAAATCGAAGGTCGAGCGCATGCGGTTCTCCACGTAGCGCTGGTAGGTGTCGTTGACCAGGTCACTGTGGTTGACGAAGAACGTGAACGTCGGCGGGTTGACGCCCGTCTGGGTCACGTAGTGCATGCGCAGGCGGCGCTTGCCGTCCACCACGGTATGACCGAACTCGCGCAGGTCGGTGAGGAACGTGTTGAGGCGCGAGGTGCTGATCTTTTGCGAACGCGTCTTCTCGGCGGCATCGACCATCGCCCAGATCTTCTCGACGCTGCGGCCGGTCAGGGAAGAGATGCGCAGGTACTGGGCCCAGGGAGCCATAACGCCCAGACGACGGTCGATGGTCTCCATGCAGGCCTCGCGCTTGCGGTCGTCGTCGAGCAGGTCCCACTTGTTGAGCAGCACCACGATGGCGCAGCCGCGCTCGATGGCCAAGCCCATGACCTTCTGGTCCTGCTCGGTGACGCCCACGGAGGCATCGACGACGAGCAGCGCCACGTCGGCGCGGTCGATGGCGCGCAGGCCGCGAACCATGGAATAGTACTCAATGTTCTCGTACACGGTGCTCTTCTTGCGAATGCCCGCGGTGTCGACCATGCGGTAGTGCTTGCCGTTGCGCTCGACGACCGTGTCGATGGCGTCTCGCGTGGTGCCGGCAATGTTGGACACGATGGAGCGGTCGGCGCCCAGGATGCGGTTGAACAGCGAAGACTTACCGGCGTTGGGGCGGCCGATGATGGCGACGTTCAGCGCGTCGGGGAACTCATCGGCGACCTCGTCCTCTTCCTCGGGAAGCAGGGCCACGATGTCGTCGAGCAGGTCGCCCGTGCCGTGGCCGTGCAGGGCCGAGAGCGGCGTGGGCTCGCCGATACCGAGCGAATAGAACTCCCAGATGCTGTCGTTTTCGCGATCGGGGTTGTCAAGCTTGTTCACCAGCAGAAAGACCGGCTTTTCGGAGCGCTTGAGCATGCGGGCGACCGACTCGTCCTCCTCGGTGACGCCAGTGCGGCCGTCGACGACAAACAGGATGACGGCGGCTTCCTCGGCGGCGGCAAGCGCCTGGTCGCGAATGGACGTGGCAAAGACGTCGTCACTCTTGAGCGGCTCGATACCGCCCGTGTCGACGATGGTGAACTCGCGGCCGTTCCAATCGGCCGTGTGATACGAACGGTCGCGCGTAACGCCGCGGGACTCGTGGACGATGGCGTCCGAGGTCTGGGCCAGGCGGTTAACGAGCGTGGACTTGCCCACGTTGGGGCGTCCGACGACGGCGACGATAGGTTTCATCTACTCTCCTTTAATGGGTAGGGTCAGCGGAATTAGTATAGTCGGCAGGCACAATGCCAAGGATGCGCTCCAGGGTATCGAGCAGCTCATGCGGCATGGTCGACACCACATGAACCTCGGCGCCGCGACTGGTAAGGCTTGCGAGTAAATCGTCACGATGATACTCGTCAAGCGTCATGCCGTCAGCGTTGAACATGAGCTTAGGCACAAAGAGCATAACCCCCGACAGATCTTGCGGCAGCTGCTCCAGGATGTCGCTCGCGACGATGAGGCCGGTCACGTCCACGTTGCCGCCGAAGTAGCGGTTTTTGATGGCCGTGACGGTGCCGCCGAGACCATGCGGCGACTCCACAAAGCGCGCCACGGTGTCGCGAGCGCTGGCGCCGGAGAGGCACAGAAGGCGCTGGTTGCGCTCGGCGATTGCCTCGCGAACTCGGCGCAGGCGCTCGGCATCGGCGGCGAGCACGTTGTCGGTCTCGTCCAGATAGGAGCGGATCATACCGATGCCGTCGTAGTACTGCGGGTAGCCGTCGTAAAAGTCCGCTTCGGGTGGCTCGATGCCGGCATCCAAGTAGAACTCGTCGCTCATCTGGAAGGTGTGGCGGCCAAAGCGCTCGAAGGCACGGTCCTGGAACGGTCGGATCATGGCAATGGTCTCGCGCGCTAGCTCGGGCTTGTCGCTGTAGGACCAGCTAAAACGGTTCTGATGCTTGGTAAAACCGAGCGGCACAATGCCCAGGCTGGTGATTTGCTCGTGCTCCTCGCAAAAGCGCAGGGTCTTTTCCAGCTCCTCGCCGTCGTTCATGCCGGGGCACAACACGATCTGCGCGTGAATCTCGATGCCGGCGGCCATGATGGCCTCGAGTACGTCCATGCCGCGCTGGGCGTTGCGGCCCATCATACGACGGCGGACGTCGGGGCTCACGGCATGGACCGACACGTTCATGGGGCTCATGTTGCGTTGGATGACGTTTTGCACGTCCTCGTCGGTGAGGTTCGTGAGCGTGACGAAGTTGCCCTGCAAAAAGCTCAGGCGATAGTCATCGTCGCGGATGTAGAGCGTGGAGCGGCCACCCTTGGGCAGCATGGTCATAAAGCAGAACACGCAGGCGTTCACACAGGTACGCATGCCGTCGAAGATGGGGCCATCGAACTCCAAACCCCAATCCTCGCCGGGAAAGCGGTCGAGCTCGACGGGGGTGACGGTGCCGTCGCGCGGGTCGAATACCTCCAAATCAACGGTGTCGTCGTCTGCTTCCCAAAGCCATACGATCATGTCGGTGAGTTGCTCGCCGTTGACCGTGAGCACGCGCATGCCCGGCTCGATACCCACATCCCATGCGGGCGACTCGGGACGCACGTTCTTAACGAGCGCGCCCTCACCCGGCTCGGGGTCGCGGCTGCGCCCGTAATCGGCCACCTCGGCGGCGTATGCGGGTACGGTCTGTTCCATGATTAGCGGCAAAGCTCCTTGATGCGCGCGACGGCGCGCTCGATGTGTTCTTGCGGGGTGGAGGCTCCGGCGGTGATACCGATGTGGTGAGCGTCGGTAAACCACGCGGCCTGGAGCTCGGAAGCTTCCTCGATATGATGCGTGCGCTCGCAAGCGTCTGCGCAAATCTGCGCCAGGCGACGGGTGTTGCCCGAGTTCTTGCCGCCCACCACGACCATGCAGTCGCAGCGGTTGGCAAGTGTGGCTGCTGCCTGTTGACGCTCGCTCGTGGCGGCGCAGATGGTGTTGATCACACGCAGCTCCTGCACGCGCGGGGTGATAGCTGCCACGACCTCGGCGAGGTTCTGCGCGGTCTGGGTGGTCTGCACGACGAGGCCTACCTTGCCCTTGAGCGACAAGGCGTTGGCGTCGGCGGCACAGCTCACAACCTGCGCATCATTGCCGGCGTGGCCCAGAATACCCTCGACCTCAGGGTGACCCGGCTCGCCTATGACCATCACGCGGTAGCCCTCGCGCACCAGGCGCTCGGCTGCCATATGGACCTTCTTCACGTAGGGGCAGGTGGCGTCGACGACGTTAAGGCCACGCTCGCGAGCGGCATCGATGACCTGCGGCACCACACCGTGGGCGCGGATGATCACGGTGCCGGTTGCGGCATTATCCAGGTTCTCGGCCAAGCTAACGCCTGCCTCAGCGAGCTCGCGTACCACGATGGGGTTATGGATGAGCGGACCCAGGGTATGGACCTGAGCGCACTCCCCTGCCTGCGGTGCGGCCGCTAGGGCCATATCGAGCGCACGCTGCACGCCATAGCAGGTGCCGGCGTGGGCAGCGATTTCGATGGTGGGCGCGGTTGCCTGGTCGGACGCAGTCGCGGCAGTGTTCATGACTTCCTCGCTCATGGCTAGAACCTGCCCGGATGCTCGGCGCACAGCTCGTCTCGCATAGCGTAGACGCGGTTCATGGCCTCGGACTCAAACCATTCCAGGCGCTCCGTGCGCTTAAGCCCAGCCGGTGCGTCGGAAAGCGAGACGGCCTTGCCGGCGCGGATCCAGCACTTCTTGGGACGCATGAGCTTTTTGCCTGCGGGCGTGATGTCGGACCAGCCGCAGATGGCGAGCGGGTTGACGGGCGCCTTGCCCATCTGGGCGATGAGCGCAAAGCCGCCGTGGACCTCGGGCTTGATCTCGCGCGAGCGGATGCGCGTGCCCTCGGGGAAGATCAGGACGTCCTCGCCGCGCTGCAGCGCATGCTGAGCGGCGCGCAGGCACTTCATATCGGCAGTACCACGCTCCACGGGGATGCCGCCAACACGACTAAAGGCCCAGCGTACGATCTTGCTCTTGGCGAACTCGGACTTAAAGATGGGGCGAATGCGGCGGCCGCCAAAGAACAGCGCCGTCTCCACGGCCAAGAGCTCAGCCATCGAGGTGTGGTTGCAGATGACCACGCTGCCGCGGCCGTCCTGGCGCTCAAACAGCAGATCGGCATCTTCGACCTTCCAACGCCACATGAGCTTGGAGAAGGCCCAAAGGATGGCCATGACTACGACGACGGTGCCGCGAATGAGCGCTGGGAACTCTGCGTAGGGGGCGTTGTAATAGTCCTCGGGCGTCTGCTTAAACAGGCGCATGGGCTACCTCCTTTGGTTGATGAGGTCCTCGATAATGCGGACGACCTCGTCGATGGTATGGGCGGTGGAGTCGACGTGCACGGCGTCCTCGGCGGGCACGAGCGGGGCGACCTCGCGGCTGCTGTCAAGCTTGTCGCGCTGCTTAAGGGCGTCGAGAGTCTCGTCGACCTCGGCCTCGAGCTGCTCGGCAGTAAGCGGCTGGGCGTCGTTTTGGTGACGCTGCAGCACGCGGCGGCGGGCGCGCTCGCGCGGGTCGGCGGTTAGAAACACCTTGACCTGCGCGTTGGGGAACACGACGGTGCCGATGTCGCGACCCTCGGCAACGATGTCGCGGTCCTCGGCGGCGCGGCGCTGGTGAATGAGCATGGCGGCGCGTACGCCTGGGTAGGCCGAGATTTTGGACACGTTGGCGTCGACCTGCGGGGTACGAATGGCGGCCGAAGCGTCCTGGCCGTCAATGGTCAGGCGCGTGTCCTCGCCGGTACCGTTGGTAAAGCGAATCTCGATCTGCTCGGCGAGGGCGTCGATGGCCGCCTCGTCGTCCAGGTCGATACCGCGGTCGAGCGCGGCGAAGGTGACGGCACGATACATGGCGCCCGTATCGAGCTTGTTAAAGCCCAGTTGGCGGGCGATCTCCTTGGCGATGGTGGACTTGCCGGAACCGGCAGGGCCGTCGATGGCGACGATCATGCAATGCTTCCTTTCGATGGTTGACGTGCTGGTATGGTTCGCGGGCGCTGGGGCGCGGCGGGTTGCCTAGCCTGTGTAGCGCTCGCGGTAGGTGTTGCGCTTGGGTGCGGAGCCGTGGCTGCCGTGGTGACGCATGCGGCTGGCGGGCGTGTCTTGGGGCTTGCCGCCGTTGCGCTTGGCGCTCGCCTGCTTGGGCGGGATGCCGCCGGCCTTGAGGATCTGCACCTCGCGGTCGGTGAGCTCGCGCCACGAGCCCTTGGCCACGCCCTTGAGCTCAAGGCCGGCAAAGTTGCAGCGATGCAGACGGATTACCGGATGGTGAATCTTGCTCAACATGCGCTTGACCTGGTTTTTGCGGCCCTCGCGGATGATGACCTCCACGGCGGTGGTGCCGGGCTTTACGCCTTGTGGTGCCACGGCCTCTGCCTCGCGTGCGTTGATGACGCGGCAGATCGCCGGCTGGCACAGACCGTCGTCGAGCTCGATGCCACGGCGGAGCGGGTCTAGATCGCGGTCGGTCAGCTGCCCGTCCACGAGTACTTGGTAGGTCTTATAGACATGCTTGCTGGGGTGCAGCAGGTCCTGCGACAGGTCGCCGTCGGTGGTAAAGAGCAAAAGGCCTGTGGTGTCGCGGTCCAGGCGGCCCACCGGGAAAAGTCCCGGAAAGCGATCGCGGGGGACCAGGTCGGCCACGCAAGGGCGCTCATGCGGGTCGCTCATGGTGGTGAGGTAGCCGGTCGGCTTGTAGAGCATCAAGTACACGGCGCCCTGGTTGAGCTTGACGGGCATGCCGTCGACCTCGATATGGTCGCGGTCGACATCGACCTTGGTGCCCAGTTCGGTCGCGACCTCGCCGTTGACGGTCACGCGGCCGGCGGTCATCAGGTCCTCCGAGCCACGGCGGCTCGCCACGCCCGCGCGCGCCAAAAAGCGCTGCAGGCGCATGGTGTGCGGATAGACGGGCTGGGCGTCGGTGGCGGGTGCTGCGTTGCCCATGGCGCGCGTCTCCCCTACTTCGTTAGTCCTCGTCATGCAAATCCTCCGAGGTCTCGTCGACGACCAGAGTTTCCAAGTTCTCGACTGCCTCAACATCTTCAACATCGGTATCGAGCAGTTCGCGCTCTTCGTCCAGGTCCTCGGCCTGCTCCTCGAGCGTGGACTGAATGCTGCGGCCGCTCAGGCGCTCGCGGATAAACTGACGCGACTGCTCGTCGGGGGCAAACTGCTCCAGATCGGGCAGATCGCGGGTGGAGCGCAGACCGAACTTTTCCAAGAAGGCGTTGGTCGTGCCGTAGATGATGGCTTGACCGCGCTGAGGGTCGCGTCCGAGCTCGCGCACCAGACCTTTGTCCACGAGCGACGCGATGACGCCGTCGGAATTGACGCCGCGGATGCCCTTGACCACCTCGCGCGTCACGGGCTGGTGGTATGCGATCACGGCCAAGGTCTCGAGCGCCGCCTGCGACAGTTTTTGCGTGTCCCAGCTCAGCACGTAGGCCTCGACCACGTCGTGATAGGCGGGATGCGTAAACAGGCGCCAGCCGCCGGCGACCTCGCGCAGCTGAAAGCCGCGGTTGGCCTCCTCGTACTCAACCTTGAGCTCGGCGAGCAGCGACGCGCATTCGCCCGGGGCGATATCCAGCGCACCTGCCAGCGCGGGCGCGCTCACCGGGTCGCTCGACACCAGCAACAGCGCCTCGAGGGCGCCTTTGAGGCTGTTTGCCTCCAGCGTGGAAAGGGTTGACATGGTTGCGGCTCCTATTCGGTGAGATCGGGGCCCTCGCCGGGCACGTATGCCTCGGCGCCCTCGGCTCGGTTGATGCAGATGGTTCCGAAGATCTCGTCCTGGCTCAGCGTGAGCGAGCCGCGCTTGGCGAGCTCCAGCATGGCCAAAAAGGTGACGACGAGCTGCTCGGTGGTGGCGTCGCCGTCCAGCAGCTCGCGGAAGGTGCAGGTTTGGTGTGCCATGGTAAAGCGGTCGACTGAGGCCACGGTCAGGTCGAGCGGCACGCGATGCGGCGCCACGTGCTCGGCTTCCAGCAAGAAGGTCTGGCGCTTGCCGTCCAGGTCGGCACAGATAACGGCCAGGCCGCGCAGGGTGATGCCAGCCAGATAGTCGGGCATAAGGCCTAGGAACTCGGGGTCGGGGCCGGCCACGCGCGGATGCATGCGGCTCTCGGCCTGCATCCGCGCGCCAAGGGCCGCAGCCGCGCCTTTAAACTGCTTGTAGGCAATCAGGCGCTGGATCAGAACCTCGCGCAAGGCGTCGCCGTCGAGCGTGCTGAGCTCCTCGAGGTCTTCGTCGAACTCGTCATTGTCGTCATCGACTTTGCGCGGGGCCTCCTGCGGCACCAGAGAGGCGGCCTTGATGTCCAAAAGGGTTGCTGCGACCAGCAAAAAGTCGCTCGCCACGTCCAGGTCCAGTGCCTCGATGCGTTCGGCCTCGGCAAGGTACTGCTCGGCCACCTCGCTGATGGAGATAGCGCCGATATCTACTTTTTGGCGTGTTACCAGCTGCAGCAGCAGGTCGAACGGTCCGCTGTAGACCTGCGTCGACACGCGATACGACATTTTCGACCTCCTTTGACGGCGCCTTCGCGGCGCGGTTTGGGTGCATGTTGCGACCGTTTTGCACGGTCGACCTGTAAGTTTACCTTAGATGCCGGCGATTGCGAAGTTGAGCAGCTGCTCAGCAAGCGGATACACGGTAACGTCGAAATAGCGGCCGATCACGTCGATGCCGGTCCACATGGGCAGCAGGTACAGCACAATGATGAGGATGGGCATGGCGTATTGCTGCAGGTGATAGTAGTTGTTGAGCGCCTTGCCTTTGAGGAACGGCACGATGATCGAAGAGCCATCGAGCGGCGGGATCGGGATGAGGTTGAAGAACGCGAGTGACAGGTTGACCACGATAAACGTGGCGCCGAAGTTCATGATCTGTGACGCCAGGGCAAAGGACATGCCGGTATAGAGGCTGCCATATGCCGCGTGCATGAGGGCGGCCGCGAGGCACGCGAGGACGATGTTCGACGCGGGGCCGGCCACGCTCACCAGAACCTCGTCGCGCTTGGGGTGTTTGAGGTTGTTGAGGTAGACCGGCACGGGCTTGGCGAAGGCGAACACCGGGCCGCCGGCGGCAAGCATGAGCAGCGGCAGGATGATGGTGCCAAACGGGTCGATGTGGTTGAGCGGGTTGAGCGAGACGCGGCCGCGCGAACGGGCCGTCTTATCTCCGAGTGCCCAGGCCGCGGCGGCGTGCGCGCTCTCGTGGATGACGATGCCAACAATAACGGCGACAGCGCTGGCGAGTAGGTTCATGAGGTAGCTGCTGGACATAGCGCTCCCCTAGCGGACGCGGCGCGAGGCGCGCGTGAGCAGGTAGTCGATCACAAACAGGATCACGGCGACGATGGCGTAATCCAGGCGGAACACGCCGCCAAAGGGCGACGTGATGACGCCATAGCCGGCGATGGCGCTCGGCAGTGCGCGCGAAAGCTCGACGACAAAGCCGACGATCTGCAGCTTGGCGGTGAGGCCGCTAAAACAGAGCAGCACGGTCATCGCGCTCATAAAGATGCCGCAGATGCGACAGGCGATGGCGATGATGCTCATCGCCACGGCAGCGGCCTTACGAGAGTTCACGCGCAGTCTCCTCTTCGATCTGGGTGGAAAGCTCCAACCATTCGTCCTCGAGCTTGGGCAGCTCTTGCTTAAGGCCGTTATATTCCCCCAGCGCGGCGTTGAACTTGTCTTGATCGGCATAAAGCTCTTCGCTGGCCATCAATTCCATAAGCTCGTCATAGCGGGCGCGCTTTTTGTCGAGCTCCGTCTCGATCTTCTTGAGCTGGTTACGCACGCCCTTGAGCTTTTTGTTGAGCGCGGCGCGGGCCTGGGCCTCGGCGCGCTTCTGCTCCTTGGTCTTTTTGCCCTCGGCGGGCTTGGAGGCGGTGGCGGGGGTGTCGGGCTGGGCCGCGGTGACCTTAGCGGACTTGGTCGCGGCCGGTGCGCTCTCCCCTGCCGCATCGGCCGCGGCGCGGGCTGCGAGGTCCTCGCGCTTGTAGAGGTAGTAGTCGTAGTCGCCGTCGTAGACCGTGACCTTGCCATCGCGGATGTCAATGATGCGGTTGGCCACAGCGCGTACCAGGTGCTCGTCGTGGCTGATCAGCACGATGGTGCCGGGGAAGTTTTGCAGGGCGTTCTCGAGCATGTCTACCGAGTCGATGTCCAGGTGGTTGGTGGGCTCGTCCAGACACAGGAGCGCCTCGGGCGCCACGAGCATCTTGGCCAGGGCCAGACGCGCCTTTTCGCCGCCGGAGAGGACGCGAACCTGCTTTTCGATTGCGTCGTTGTCGCTAAACAGGAAGGCGCCCAGCAGGCTGCGCTGTTGCGGCACGGTCCACTTGGGCGTGACGGTGTCGATCTCTTGCAGGACGGTATTGGACTCGGTCATGCCCTCGAGTGCGTGCTGAGCGTAGTAGGCCACGCCCACGTTGGTGCCCAGGTCGCGCGTGCCGGTAGTGGGCGGCTCCAGGCCGGCGAGAATCTTCATGAGGGTGGACTTGCCGGCGCCGTTGGGGCCGACGAGTGCCACGTGCTCGCCGCGGTAGAGCTTGAGGTCGATGTCGCTGTAGATGTGCTTTTCACCGTAGGACTTGGACACGCCCTCCAGGCCCACGACCATGTCGCCGGAGCGCGGCGGATCGGGGAACTTAAAGTCGATGTGCTTGTGGCCCTCGGGCAGGATGACGAGCTCCTTTTTGATCTGCTCGATCTTGCGGATGCGCTCCTGGGCCTGGGCAGCCTTGGTGGGCTTGTAGCGGAACTTGTCAACGAAGACCTGCATGTGGGCGATGTCGCGCTCCTGGGCGGCGCGCTTGGCGCGCATCTGCTCCAGGTTGTCCTCGCGCTGCTTGAGGTAGCTGCTGTAGTTGCCGGTGTAGGTGGTCACGCGGCGGTTTTCGAGAGCAGCGACGTGGTCGACGCAAGCGTCCATGAAGGCGCGGTCGTGGCTGACGATGAGGACGGCGCCGTCGTAGTTGGCGATAAAGCCGCGCAGCCACTGGACACTTTCGAGATCCAGGTGGTTGGTGGGCTCGTCAAGCAGTAGCAGGTCGGGGTGGCGCAGGAAGAGCTTGGCCAGCGCGATGCGCATCTGCCAGCCGCCCGAGAACTCGGAGCACGGGCGCTCAAAGTCGGTGACCTTAAAGCCCAGGCCGGACAGGATCTTGCGTGCGTTGCTCTCGAGCTCGTAGCCGCCCAGGTGCTCAAAGCGGTCCTGGACCTGGCCGTACTCGTTAAGGAGCGCGTCGACGTCCTTGCCCTGCTCGGAGAGCTCGGTGATCTGGGCCTGCAGTTCGTTGGCGCGCTCGCCCATGCGGCGGATTTCCTTGGCGGCGGCCATGACCTCGGCAAGGATGGTGGTGTCCTTTTGCTCTAGATTAGTTTCCTGCTCTAAGTAGCCCACCTGGCAGTCCTTGGCGTACTGGACCTGGCCGGAGTCGGGACTGTCGATGCCCATGATGATCTTGAGCATGGTGGTTTTGCCGGCGCCGTTGGGGCCCACGAGCGCGAAGCGCTCGCCGGGGTTGATCTGGAAGGACGCGCCGCTAAAGAGGACGCGTGCGCCGAAGCTTTTTTCGATCTTGTCGACCAGGAGGATCATGGTGCCGCCTTTGACCTTGTGTGCCTATATGAAAAAAGGCCCCAACTTGCGTTGGAGCCTCATTCAATGCTCGGGTGGAGACGAGGGGAATCGAACCCCTGACCTCTTGACTGCCAGTCAAGCGCTCTCCCAGCTGAGCTACGCCCCCGTGACGTGGAGATACTATAGGGGAAGATGGCGTGGGGTGCAAGGGGGAATTTTGGATTGGCCATCCTCCTTACGGGTTTTCCTGGGACGGGGCAGAAATAATCACTCTTCGAGCGATTATTTCTATCCACCGTCCCGATAAAACCCTGACGGGGCGGTTAAACACTTGCTAGGCGATTATTTTTATCCACCGTCCCGATAAAACCCTGATGCGATAGACCTTACCTGTAGAGGTAAGCGATGGCGGTGCCGGTGTAGACTTGGATTGTGGCTGTTGACCTGACGACGTTGCTAATGCCCGTGTCGGCCAACAGGCCCAGCGAGGCGTGATCTAACTCCCACTCTAGACCGTGTTCGCTTACCACCGTCCCAGGCGCTATGGCGATGATGGAGAATGTCTTGCCTTCGGCGCCCTCGATGGTCCACGACTCACCTATGTGAAGAATGCGGGAGACCACCTTGTCCTCGGCAATCCAGACTGGGGCGTCTTTGTAGTTGGCTAGTAGGCCTAGGACGCTTAGGGCCATATCAGGACGGCCGCCAGTGGCGCAGGTCGCAACCACTTCGGCACCCGGCCAGCGACGGCGGACGGAATCGAGCGCCAGCGCCAGATCGGTATAGTCCTTGTAGGGGTTGTGGCGCTCTACCACAAAATCAGTAGCGGCATCCACCAAGGCTCGGCCAGCATCGCTCACGGTGTCGGCGTCACCGACATAGATGTCGCAGCTCAAGCCGGAGCCTAGCAGGGCATCCAGGCCGCGGTCCACGGCGACGATGTGGTCGCACTCCTCTGCCAGCTGACGCAACAACTCGGAGCTCGCCACCACGGGAGAGCCGCAGACTACTAATACTTTGCAAGCCACAATCCTCGCCTAGCCCTCAAACGTAAGCACGCGAGCAAGGTCCAGCTCTTCGTAGCTGTCGATGAAGATCTCGCAGTTGTCGCGAACGTCATCTCGATCCGTGTGCCCCAGCGGGTCGTAAATACCCACGCGCTTAAAGCCTGCGGTCCCGGAGCTCTTAAGGCCAAAGGCAGCGTCCTCAAAAACCCATGCGGTGTCAAACGCATGCCCGTGGCGCTCCTCCAGACGACGCAGTGCTAACTCATACACATCAGGGAAATGCTTGGAGCGACCCGCCTCGCCTGTGGTGGTAATAAAGTCCATGTACGGCGCCACGCCGGAGCTATCCAGTGCTGCCTGCACCAGCTCGGCCGTGGTAGACGTTGCCACGCACATGGCAACACCGGCCTCCTGGGCCTGCTGCAAAAATGGCAGCAACCCGGCAATCGGAGCGACCTTCGAGTATCCCTCAAGCAAAATGCCACACAGCTCTTCGTACAGCACGGGTCCCTCTTCCTTAACACCCCACAGATCGTGATAGGCCTGGCACTCGTCCTCGAGCGACAAGGGGCCAAAATCGGCAAAGTCCTCAGGCGTCACGTCGACACCGTGGCGGTGCAATAACTCGGGCTGGGCATAGGCCCAAACGGGGGTGCTATTTACCAGCGTGCCGTCGCAATCGAAAATAAAAGCAACCTTGGGAGCGGCGGTATGGGACATAAACGAACCTTTCGATGTCAAATGATAAACAAACTGCTAAAAACGTTTTACCAAACGTCAGCCTAACGATTTTGAAACCTTAATTGGTAAAACTGTCAAGAGTTTTACCACGGTAATTCTGCCAGTGGTATAAACATGGCGCTTACCGATTAAACGCCGCCCTAAAACCACTTTCCTTCATAAAAGTAACGTACAGGTGTTATCGTAGTTTCTGCCGAAAGTTCCACCGAGCACGCGAGGTGGAACGAATCATAGAACTATCGCCGTCCCTTCGATTCGTGCAGCCCTGGACCTTTCGCATCTAGTCACCAAGGCAACACGCTGCCGCGTCATGATGGGATCAAACGTGAGCGATACAAAGCTAAAGCCAGCTACCAACAAGCCCGCAACCCGAAAGCCTGCTCCGCACGCGCCGGAGCTCTCAAAGGACGACGTCTATCTTTTTGGCATTGGCATGTGGGAGCGCAGCTGGGAAAAAATGGGTGCGCATCCCGATACGCAGCAGCGCACGCGCGGCTGGCGTTTTTGCGTGTGGGCGCCCAATGTAAAGAGCGTCCACGTTATTGGCGAATTTAACGATTGGGATGAGCAAGCCAACCCGCTGGTGCCCGTGCATACGAGCGCTATTTGGGAAGGCTTTATTCCTGGTGCCGAGCAGGGCCAGCTCTATAAGTACCTCATCGAGACCAACGAGGGAGAAAAGCTCTATAAGGCCGATCCGTATGCCTTTAAGGCCGAGTGCCCTCCGGGTACTGCCAGCGTGCTGTGGACCCTCGATGGCTACAAGTGGAACGACGCCACGTGGCTCAAGCGCCGCGCCGCCCACAACCACATGTCGCAGCCGCTCAACATCTACGAGGTGCATATTGGCTCGTGGAAGCGCCACGGCGATGCGCCGCAGGGCGAACCCGACGAGTACGGCAACTACCCCGGTCCCATGGACCCCTTCCCCGCGCAGCGCGGCGAGTTCTACACCTACGACGACCTGTCGGTGGAGCTCGTGGACTACGTGCGCGACATGGGCTACACGCATATCGAGGTCATGCCGCTTATGGAGCATCCCTTCGATGGCTCTTGGGGCTACCAGACGACCGGATACTACGCCGCCACGTCGCGCTACGGCAACCCGCAGCAGCTCATGCACTTTATCGATGCGTGCCACGGGGCGGGCATCGGTGTGATCATGGACTGGGTGCCCGGCGGTTTTTGCGCCGACTCCCACGGGCTTGCCACCTTTAACGGCCACATGCTGTTTGAGCACGAGATTCACCCCAACTGGGGCACGCATAAGTTCGACTTCGCCCGCGGCGAGGTCCGCTCCTTCCTGGTCTCCAACGTGCTGTACTGGCTTGAGAACTTCCACGTGGACGGCATTCGCATGGACGGCGTGTCCAGCATGCTGTACCTCAACTTTGGCATCGACGATCCCGGCCAAAAGAAGTTCAACAAGTACGGTACCGAGGAGGACCTGGACGCCAGCGCGTTTATCCGTCAGGTCAACTGCGCCGTGGAGGCACACTACCCCGACGTGATGATGATGGCCGAGGAGTCCACCGCGTGGCCGCTTGTGACCTACCCGCCGCAGGACGGCGGCCTGGGCTTCCACTACAAGTGGGACATGGGCTGGATGAACGACACCCTGCACTACATGCAGACCGATTTTCCATGGCGCCCCGGCAACCACGGCTTGCTCACGTTCTCCATCATGTACGCCTTTACCGAGAACTTCATTTGCCCGTTGAGCCACGACGAGGTCGTACACGGCAAGTGCTCGCTGATCGGCCGCATGCCGGGCGACTGGTGGCGCCAGTTTGCCGGTCTACGCACGCTGGCCTTCTACCAGATGACGCACCCCGGTGCCAAGCTCAACTTTATGGGCAACGAGATCGGCCAGTTTATTGAGTGGCGCTATTACGAGTCCATCCAGTGGTTCCTGACCGAGGAGTACGAGACCCACAAGCACCATCAGGCGTTTATTAAGGCGCTCAACCACCTGTACACCGCCGAGCCCGCCCTGTACGAGCGCGGCTACACCGACGACGGCTTTACCTGGATCGATGCGGACAATTCCAAGCAGTCTATCGTGAGCTTTGTGCGCCAGGGCGAGGACGTCGACGACGACCTGGTGATCCTGATCAACTTTGACCCTGCGAGCTACGAGAGCTTCCGCGTGGGCGTGCCGCGCGAGGGTGACTGGGAGGTCATCTTCGATTCCGACCGTCCCGAGTTTGGCGGTAGTGGATACGCCGGCGAAGAGCCCTACACCTGCTCGAGCGAGCCCTACCCCTGGAACGGGCAGATGGACTCCATCGAGATTAAGGTGCCCGGCCTGGCTGGCGTGGTGCTTAAGCGCCGTGGCCCCAGCAGCTACAAGCCGCCCGTGGTTGAGGAGCGCAAGAAGGCGACGCACAAGCGTTCGTCCTCGGTAAAGCCCAAGCCTGCAACCGCCAAGAAGGCTCCTGTCAAGGCCAAGGCTACGGTCACCAAGGCCAAGGCCGCCGCAAAGCCCGCTGCTAAGGCCGCAGCCAAGAAGCCGGCTGCCAAAAAGGCCGTTACCAAGGCCAAGTCTGCTTCTGTTAAGTTGTCTGCCAAGGATGCGTAACAAAGCCGTTACAGCTGTAATTACCCGCCCCGTCGGGGCGTAGGATACAAGTCATAACCGTTCCGGGAGAAACATCCCCGGGGGAAAGGAACGTATGAATAAGATCTTCGACAACAAGCAGGAGTTTACCGAGCTCTATCGCGATGCCGTCATGAGCATCAGCGGCAAAAGCGTCGAGGCCGCCAGTGACCTCGACCGCTTTAATGCACTGGCCAAGCTCGTGGCCGAGAAGGCACGCACCGTTGCCACCAAGAGTGACGCCCGTGCGGTCTCCGAGGGCAAAAAGCGCGTGTACTACTTCTCGATCGAGTTTTTGATCGGCCGCCTGCTCGACAACTACCTGCTCAACTTTGGCGTGCGCGACATGGTCGCCGAGGCGCTCGACGACATGGGCTTTGACCTGTCCGTCATCGAGAACCAGGAGCCCGATCCGGCGCTGGGCAACGGTGGCCTGGGCCGTCTGGCCGCATGCTTCCTGGATTCCATGGCAGCCGAGGGCATTGCCGGCTACGGCAACGGCATGCGCTACCGCTACGGCCTGTTTAAGCAGGAGATCGTCAACGGCAGCCAGGTCGAGGCCACTGACGAGTGGCTCACCCACGGCTATCCCTGGGAGGTCCGTCGTCAGGACAAGGCCGTGACCATCAAGTTTGGTGGCCGTGTTGAGGGCTTTGAGGAGAACGGCCGCACGTTCTACCGCACGGTGGACACGCAGGATATCCTGGCTGTCCCCTACGACATCCCCGTGGTGGGCTATGCCGGCGAGACCGTCAACAAGCTGCGCGTCTGGGCTGCCGAGCCGGTCGAGGAGCACTTTGACCTTGAGGCCTTCAACCGCGGCGACTATGCCCAGGCCGATGCCGAGCGCGCCGAGGCCGAGGCCATCAGCGCCATCCTCTACCCCAACGACGCCGGCGAGCACGGCCGTCTGTTGCGCCTGAAGCAGGAGTACCTGTTTGTTTCGGCCGGCATCTACAGCCTGCTCGACACCTTTGAGAAGGAGCACGGCGAGAACTGGGAGCTGCTGCCGCAGTTTGTGGCCATCCACACCAACGATACCCACCCCGCCATGTGCGGCCCCGAGCTCATGCGTATCCTCATCGACGAGAAGAAGCTCGAGTGGGACGACGCCTGGAACATCGTGACGCAGGTCGTGAGCTACACCAACCACACCATCCTGCCCGAGGCTCTGGAGAAATGGCCCATCGGCACGTTCTCCAAGCTCCTCCCCCGCGTGTACCAGATCATCGACGAGATCAGCCGTCGTTGGCACGAGTCGTTCGACACCACTCAGGAGGGCTGGCAGGAGCGTCTGCGCCAAACCGCCATCCTGTGGGACGGCGAGATTCGCATGGCCAACCTGTCCGTGATCTGCAGCCACAGCGTCAACGGTGTGGCCAAGATCCACTCCGACATCATCAAGAACATCGTACTCAAGGACTTCTACGCCCTCACGCCCGAGAAGTTCAACAACAAGACCAACGGCATCTCGCACCGTCGCTTCTTTGCCGAGGCCAACCCCACCTATGCCAAGCTCGTGACCGAGGCCATTGGCGACGGCTGGCTTAAGGACGCCTTTGAGCTGGAGAAGCTCAAAGAGTTCCAGAACGACACCGAGTTCCTGAAGGCCGTGGGTGCCTCCAAGCGCGCCAACAAGGAGCGCCTGGCCGCCTACGTCAAGGCCGAGACCGGTCTGGTCATCGACCCCAACACCGTCTTCGATGTCCAGGTAAAGCGCTTCCATGCCTACAAGCGCCAGCTCATGAACATCATGAAGGTGATGGACATCTACAACCGTCGCATCGCCGATCCCAACTTCCACGTGACGCCGACGACCTTCATCTTTAGCGGCAAGGCTGCCTCGAGCTACACCTTTGCCAAGGAGACCATCCGCCTCATTAACTCCGTGGCCGACGTCATCAACAACGACCCGCGCGTCAACGAGGTCATGAAGGTCTGCTTTATCCCCAACTTCCGCGTGAGTAACGCTCAGCTCATCTACCCTGCCGCCGAGATCTCGGAGCAGATCTCCACGGCCGGCAAGGAGGCCTCGGGCACGTCCAACATGAAGCTCATGATGAACGGCGCCATCACGCTGGGCACCCTCGACGGCGCCAACATCGAGATCGCCGACCTGGCTGGCCGCGAGAACGAGGCCATCTTTGGCCTGACCGCTCCCGAGGTCGAGCAGCTCTGGGCATCCAACAGCTACTTTGCGTGGGATACGCTCAACGGCGACCGCGAGCGCCTGGGCCGCGTGATGGACGAGCTCAAGGACAACACCTTTGCGGGCCTTTCGGGCAACTTCGAGAGCATCTACAACGAGCTCATGAACAACAACGACCCCGACCTGGTCATGGCCGATTTCCGCAGCTATGTGGATGCGTGGGAGAAGCTCACGGGCAGCTACGGCGATCAGGAGACCTGGAACCGCAAGGCGCTGCTCAACACCGCATCGAGCGGCTGGTTCTCGAGCGACCGCACCATTCGCGAATACCGCGACGAGATCTGGCACGCGTAAAGGCGCGCGAGCTCCCTTATGCCAGCACGGCATTACTCGACGGGCGCGACCGAGCGCCGCGCCCGTCGCTAATGGGTTTAAGAACATCGATGACAGAAGGAGAAATCGATGAGTAAGAAAGAATGCATCGCGATGCTCCTCGCAGGAGGACAGGGCAGCCGATTGGGGGCACTCACCCAAAAGATCGCCAAGCCGGCGGTTAGCTTTGGTGGCAAGTTCCGCATTATCGACTTTTCGCTCTCCAACTGCTCCAACTCGGGCATCGACACGGTGGGCGTCCTGACGCAGTACCGCCCCTACCTGCTGCATGCCTATGTGGGCTCCGGCGAGGCGTGGGATCTGGACAGCCGCGACGGCGGCGTGTCGATCCTGCCGCCGTACGAGACGCAGACCGGCGGCGCCTGGTATGCGGGCACGGCCGACGCCATTACGCAGAACCTGGACTACATCAAGGCCAACGACCCCAAGTACGTCCTGATTCTTTCGGGCGATCACCTGTATCGCATGGACTACCGCAAGATGCTCAAGACGCACATTGAGAACAACGCCGACCTCACGGTGAGCGTTATGCCCGTGCCGTGGGAGGAGGCCAGCCGCTTTGGCATCCTGACCACCGACCCCGAGGACGGCCGCATCACCAAGTTCACCGAGAAGCCCGATAAGCCCGATTCGAACCTCGCGTCCATGGGCATCTACATCTTCTCGGCCGACGTACTGATCGAGGCGCTCGAGGAGGACGCTCTGGACCAGCGCTCGAGCCACGACTTTGGCAAGGACATCATCCCCAAGCTGCTCGGCGAGGGCAAGCGCCTGTACAGCTACGAGTTCCACGGCTTTTGGAAGGATGTCGGCACCATCGCCAGCTTCCACGAGACCTCGATGGACCTGCTGGGCAACAACCCCGAATTCGATCTGTTCGACAAGCACTTCCCCATCATGTCCAACATCACCACGCGTCCGCCGCACTACATTGGCCCGGATGGTCGCCTGGACGACTGCCTGGTCTCCAACGGCTGCAAGATCTACGGCACCGCTCGCCACTCGATCCTTTCGACCGATGTCATCATCGAGGAGCGCGCCGTGGTTGAGGACTCCGTGCTGCTGCCGGGTGCGCACGTCAAGAGCGGCGCGCACATCTGCCGCGCTATTTTGGGCGAGAACTCCACGGTCGAAGAGGGCGTGAAGCTCGGCTCTGTCGATACCACCAAGGATACGGCCGTCGTTGGAAATGACGTCGTTATCGGGAAGGGGGAATGATCCGATGATCAATCGCAAGGCCATCGGTTATATCACCGCTAACTACTCTTCGACCTACGGCAGCGTGCTGCTCAAGGACCGCCCCATCGCGTCCGTTCCGTTTTTGGGCCGCTACCGCCTGATCGACTTCCCGCTGTCCAACATGATGAATGCCGGCATCAAGACCGTCGGCGTCGTCATGCCGGGCAACTACCGCTCACTGATCGACCACGTGGGCTCGGGCAAGGACTGGGGCCTGGACCGCAAGAAGGGCGGCCTGTTCATGGTGCCCGGCAACGCGTATGGCACCACCAAGGGCGGCATGCGCTTCCTGCTGCGCGACATCATCTCCAACAAGACGCTGTTCCAGCGCTCGGACAAGCCCTACGTTGTGATGATGGGCACCAACATCATCTTTAACATGGACCTCAACACCATCATCGAGGCGCACGAGAACTCCGGCGCCCAGATGACCGTGGTGTACTGCAAGGCCACGCGCAATGTCGATGACGAGACCAAGCTGCAGATCAACGAGAACGGCCGCCTGAAGGGCGTGAGCGCCGGCGTCGTGTATGGCGACAACGCCTCTATGGACTGCTGCATCGTCAACCGCGAGACGCTGCTCGAGATCATCGACCACTACCAGGCCGCCGACTATCTGGACCTGCTCGAGGCACTCCAGGGCGACTTTGGCAACATCGACGTGTGCAGCTACGAGTACAAGGGCGAGGTCGTGGGCGTGTTTAGCGAGAAGTCGCTGTATCGCCGCAGCATGGACCTGCTCGACCAGACCGTGGCCGACCAGCTCTTTGACCCCGAGCGCCCGATCCTGACCAAGGCTCACGACGTGCCGCCTTCGCGCTATGCGACCGGCAGCCACGCGTGCAACTCGATCATCTCGGCCGGCTGCATCATCAAGGGCACCGTGCGCAACTCGATCCTGTCGCGCGGCGTCGTGGTCGAGGAAGGCGCTTCGGTGACCAACTCGATCATCAACCAGAGCTGCATCATCAAGAGCGGTGCCCGCGTTGAGAACGCCATCCTGGACAAGAACAACGTGGTTCCCACCAACACCGAGCTTCGCGGCACGCCCGAGAACATCCTGGTACTGGGCAAGGCTCCGTTAACTTCCGATACCACCATCGTACGTTAACGTTGGCACCGCAATATCGCTCGTAACACGTAGAATAGCCGCCCGGTTTGCGCCAGGCGGCTATTCTCGAATTGCAACAGGGAGACAATATGGCTGATTCCAGCAAAAAGATGCAGATCGTGTTTGCCTCGGCCGAGTGCGCACCGTTTGTGAAGACCGGTGGCCTGGGCGACGTGGCGGGCTCGCTGCCTGCGGCGCTTGTGCGCGCCGGCGCCGAAGTAATCGTGATGGTGCCCAAGTACGCCACCATCAAGGACGAGTACAAGGCGCAGATGGAGCACTTCTCGGACTTTTACGTGAGCCTGGGCTGGCGCAATGAGTACTGCGGACTCGAGAAGCTCGAGCACGACGGCGTCACCTATATGTTCATCGACAACGAGCGCTACTTCGCGCGCGGCTATCCGTACGGCTTCTTTGACGACGGCGAGCGCTTTGCGTTCTTCTCCAAGGCCATCACCGAGAGCCTGCAGCACCTGCCCGCCGGCTTTGAGTGCGACATCCTGCACTGCAACGACTGGCAGACGGCGCTGGCGCCCGTGTTTTTGCGTGAGTTCTACCAGGGCCTGCCGCTCTACGAGCGCGTCAAGACCGTGTTCTCGATCCACAACGTGGCGTTCCAGGGCCAGTTTAGCGACACCGTGATGGAGGACATCCTGGGTGTGGCGCACATTCCGGCTGCCGCCTCGCAGCTACGTTGCGACGCCTGCAGCATCAACTACATGCTGGGCGCGCTGCGCTATGCCGACGCCATCACCACGGTGAGCCCCACCTATGCGGGCGAGATCCAGACGCCCGAGTTTGGCGAGGGCCTGGACGGCGTGCTGCGCGAGCGCTCTTACGCGCTGCAGGGCATTCTGAATGGCATTGACGTCGCGGGCTTTGACCCGGCGACCGACAAGCGCATTGCCGCCAACTACACCGTTGAGGACCGCTCCGGCAAGGCCGTTTGCAAGGCCAAGCTGCAGGAGGAGCTGGGCCTCGAGGTCCGCGACGACCGTCCGCTGATGGTGATGGTCACGCGCCTGACGCGTCAGAAGGGCATGGACCTGGTCATGTACGCGCTCGACCGCATTCTGGCCGGCGGCGTGCAGGTGGCGGTGCTGGGCACCGGCGACCGCGACTACGAGGACGGCCTGCGCTACTTCCAGGACAAGTACCCCGGCACCATGGCCGCGCGCATCGAGTTCGATCCTGCGCTGTCGCAGCGTATGTACGCCGCCGCCGATATGTTCCTGATGCCGTCGAAGTTTGAGCCCTGCGGCCTGTCGCAGATCATCGCTATGCGCTACGGCACCCTGCCCATCGTGCGCGAGACCGGTGGCCTGAAGGACACCGTGATCCCGTACAACGAGTTTACCGGCGAGGGCACGGGCTTCTCGTTTAGCAACTTTAACGGCGACGAGATGGGCGACGCCGTGTTCCGCGCGGCACGCCTGTTCTGGGACAACCGCGACGCCTGGAATCAGCTGGTCACGCAGGCCATGAGCCAGGACTTTAGCTGGACGCGCTCGGCCGATAAGTATCTGGACCTGTACTTCTTTATGCATCCGGAGATCGAGAGGCCGGCGGCGGTTGAGGTTGCTGCCGTTGAGGAGCCCAAGGCCGAGGAGAAGCCGGTTGAGGCTAAGCCCGCAAAGGCCGAGCCTGAGGTGAAGGCCGAGGTTGCTCCTGAGGCAGAGGCCGAGGCCAAGCCCGCTGCTAAGAAGACCACGACCCGCAAGACGACCGCTAAGAAGGTTACGACGACCAAGGTTGCCACGACAAAAACAACGGCCGCCAAGGCAACGACCACGCGCAAGCGCACCACCGCAGCTGCCAAGAAGGCCGTCGAGGCCGAGGCTGCTCCCGAGGTAATGGCTGAGGTCGCTGAGACCAAGCCGGCCGCTAAGGCTCCGGCCAAGACCACTGCCAAGAAGTCGACGGCGTCCAAGACCACGACCGCCAAGAAGGTAACGGCAGCCAAGAAGACCACGGCTACGAAGTCGACGACCACGAAGACCGCCACGACCAAGGCAGCCGCAAAGCCGGCCGCCAAAGTCGAGGAGACGCCCGCCGAGTCCAAGGCCGAGGTAACCGTCGAGGCCAAGCCAACCGCCAAGACCACTACACGCAAGCGCACCACGACGACGGCCAAAAAGACCACGACCAAAGCTGCCGCTCCCAAGGCAGAGGCTAAGCCCGCTGCTGTCAAAGTTGAGCCCAAGACCGAGGTAAAGGCCAAGCCCGAGCCCGCCAAGGAGGCCCCGGTCTCCCCCGCCGCTCAGGCCGAGGAAAAGGCTCCGACCAAGAAGACCTCCGTCCGCAAGGCAACGGCCACCCGCAAGCGCCGCTAGCCCGCAGGCGATCCAAAACCTCATCAAACCCTAAGTAAGGGGCGCTCCAACCGGGCGCCCCTTCTCTGTAGGTAGTTGGTAAAACGATTTTCTAGGACAACCGTTCGCCGATGGTAAACGGATGTTGTTTATACAGCCTGTGTACAACAGATATACTTACATCCTGTGCGTAAAGCCCATGGCCAGCATGCCATGATTCTATTGAACTGGACCGTACTATGAGATTGATACACAACAGCCGTCTGCCGCAGTTTCGCACTCCGTTTGGCGCTGTGACCACAGGAACTTCCGTTTCGCTGTCGGTGATTTTGGAGGACGCCGATCCCAACCAGGCAACGCTCACCCTGCGCACCTGGGTCGATGGCGTCGGCGAGACCCTGATTCCGATGGAGCACGAGGGCGATGGCATTTTTACCGGCGAGCTCAAATGCACCGAACCGTGTCTTGTGTGGTACAGCTTTATATGCAATATCGAGGGCCAGCCCGAGGTTCGCTTGGGCGCGCCGCAGGGCCGCACTGGCGGCGAGGGCGTAACCTACGACTACGCCGAGGTACCGTCCTTCCAGATTACCGTCTACAAGCACCGCGAGAACCGTCCCACCTGGTACGAGCGCGGCATGGTGTACCAGATCTTCCCCGATCGCTACGCGCGCGATGAGCATTGGCGCGAACGTACAATGGCCCAACTCGAAAAACCGCGCAAGGGCATTCAGCGCCGCATGGTCGAGGACTGGAACGAGCCGCCCGTGTACGAGCGCGCCGAGGACGGCTCTATCAAGACCTGGGACTTCTACGGCGGCTCGCTTAAGGGTATCCAGGAAGACCTGCCCCGCATCGCCGAGCTGGGCTTTACGGCCATCTACCTCAACCCCATCTTTGAGGCCGCAAGCAACCATCGCTACGACACCGCCGATTACACCAAGATCGACCCGATTCTGGGCACAGAACAAGACTTTACCGAGCTGTGCCAGGCAGCCGAGAAGCTGGGCATTTCCATTATTCTGGACGGCGTCTTCAACCACACGGGCGACGACTCCATCTATTTCAACCGCTACGGCAACTACCCCGGCGTGGGCGCCTGGCAGAGCGAGGATTCCCCGTGGCGCGATGCGTTTACCTTCCACGAGGACGGCTCGTACGATTGCTGGTGGGGCGTGGGCAACATGCCCGCCATCAACGAGAAATCCGAGCTGGTGCGCGAGAAGCTCCTGGGCAAGGACGGCGTCATCCGCAAATGGCTGCGCGCCGGTGCCCATGGCTGGCGCCTGGACGTGGCCGACGAGCTCTCCGACGACTTCTTGGCCGAGATCAAGAAGGCCGTGCTCGCCGAAAAGCCCGATGCACTGTTGCTCGGCGAGGTCTGGGAAGACGCCTCCAACAAGATCAGCTACGGCCATCTGCGCCGCTACCTGCAGGGCTCCGAGCTGGACTCCGCAATGGACTACCCCTTCCGCGACATGGTCATCGGCTTTTTGATGGGCTACAAAAACGCCTACGAGGCTGCCGAGGACATCGAGACCCTGCGCGAGAACTATCCGCGCGAGGCCCTGTCTTGCGCGCTCAACCTGCTTTCGAGCCACGACCGTCCGCGCATCATCTCGGTGCTCGGCGGCGGCCCCGACGAGTCGCAGCTGCCCGAGTGCGAGCGCAGCAAATGGCGCTTGGACGAAGGCGCGATGGGCCTGGCCAAGAGCCGTTTTTGGCTCGCCACGCTTATGCAGATGACCTTCCCCGGCGTGCCTTCGATTTACTACGGCGATGAGTACGGCTTGGAGGGCCTTACCGACCCGGGCAACCGTCGCACCCTGCCGACCAAGGAAGACCTGCACGACTTCGACACGCTCGCGATCGTCAAGAACGCATCTGCCGTGCGCCGTGCGCTGCCTTTTATGATCGACGGCGAGATCAAGGCGTTCGCGCTCAACGACGAGGTGCTGGCTTACAACCGTACGGGCAAGGACGGCGAGTCCGCGACCGTCATCATCAACCGCAGCCTGCGCAATTCGCATCGCGTGACAATCCCGGCGCTCGGCGAATGTGCGAGCGATGTCATTAGCGGTCACGAGTGCGAGATCCACAACGGTACGGTCACGCTTGACCTGTATCCGCTGGGCTCGTCGATCATCTATCACCATGCCGAACAGCGCCTGCAGGAGCCGCTCGATCACGGCGCGGGCGTCGTGTGCCACATCACCTCGGTGCCCACCGACGACGGCAAGCCCGGCACGATTGGCGCACCCACGCGTCGCTTCATCGACCACCTGGCCGCCATGGGCATGCGCTACTGGCAGGTTCTGCCTGTCAACCCGACGGATTTCTTCCGCTCCCCTTACGCTGGGCCTTCGGCCTTTGCGGGCAATATTGACCTGCTGCCCGAAAGCCAAGAGGAACTGGCGGCCGACTTTGAGACTTGGAAAGCTCGTGGCGGCGAGGATGCAGACCCGCTCTACACGGCGTTTAAGCATCGCAACGCCGACTGGCTCGAGAAGTACTGCGTCTACATGGCCGTTAAGAAGTACTTTGAGGGCGAGTCGCGCCACGATTGGCCGGCAGATGTCGCGCGCTACAACGAGTATCTGATCGATGACAAGCGTTTCCACGACGAGGCAGAGCTGCAGGCGTACATGCAGTACCGCTTTGATCTGGCCTGGTGCGAGCTCATGAACTATGCGCACAAGAAGGGTATCGAGGTCATCGGCGACATTCCTATGTATGTTTCGGACGATTCGGCAGACGCATGGAGCGAGCCCGAGAACTTCTGGCTGTCCGATACCGGCAAGGCGATTGAGATTTCTGGCGCGCCGCCCGACAATTTTGCGCCCGAGGGCCAGGTGTGGGGCAACCCCACCTTCCGTTGGGATCACATGAAGGAGAACGGCTACCGCTGGTGGATGGACCGTCTGCGTCGCGCGTTCTCACTCTACGACCGCGTGCGACTGGACCACTTCCTGGGATTCCACAGCTACTTTAGCATTCCCGCAGGCAAGGCCTGCGCCGACGGTCGCTGGCTGGCGGGACCGGGCAAGGACCTGTTCCAGACTGCCTATGACGAGCTGGGGCCGCTCAACTTTATCGCCGAGGACCTGGGCTATCTGACGCCCGGCGTTCGAGCCATGGCTTCTACCTGCGGCTTCCCAGGCATGGACGTGCTGGAGTTTAGCGACTACGACGTCCGCAACGGTGTCTGTCCCACGCCGGGCAAGATTCTGTACACCTCGACGCACGACACGTCGACGCTCGCCGGTTGGTGCACGCGCTCCTTCGCGGGCGGCGACGAGCCGAGCGGTGTTGAGGTGGCGGCCAAGCTGATGGGCGACGCGCTGGCAAGCGACGCTCCCCTGGTGATGATGCCGCTGCAGGATGTCCTGGGGCTTGGCGACGACGCGCGTATGAACGTGCCGGGTGTCGCCACGGGCAACTGGACCTGGCAGGCAGATGAGGCCGACGTTGCGGCCGCCGAGGGCAAAACTGCACAGCTCCTGCGCAACACCCATAGATTCTGGGGCGAGGCGTGATAAAACCCCCGATATAGGGTACAGTTACAAACGTTTGAATTTATGCGGGCAGAGCGATCTGCCCGCTTTGTGCTGAAAAGGAAGTATTATGGCGCGCTACGATTACAAGTGCTCGAGCTGCGGCAACGTGTTTGAGGTTGAGCATCCCATGTCCGAGACTCCCGAGGTCGTGTGCCCCAGCTGCGGTGCCCCGGCGACCAAGACGTTCTCGGCCAGCGGCATTAAATTTGAGGGCAGCGGTTTCTACAACACCGATCAACGAAGCGGCGGCTCCAGCACCAACGCCACGAGCGGCTGCTGCGCCAATTGCCCGCATAGCCACTAGAAACCAAGCAGCCCCGCGATCAACGCCGATCGCGGGGCTATTTCTTTGCTCTATGGGTAGCTAATCAAGCTACCCAGGTTTCCTTGTGAGTTGCGGTGAAATAAGGACTGTTTGGTGGGTGGAAGCCGCTATTCAATCCTTATTTCACCGCAACTTAGTCGTTACTTGTGGACCAGGCGGGCGCAGAAGTGGCCGTCGTAGGAGTCGGCGTTTACCGGCACGCTTTGGAAGAGGCCCCGATCGTTCTGGCGTACGGAAACGAGCTTCTTGGCCTGATCGAACTCAGGGAGTTGCAGAATCTGTGCCTCGGAAAGCGGTGCCACGCTAAAGCCGGCGCCCTCAGGAGAAGCAAGGAAAGCATCCACCACCTGCGTGTTCTCCTCGTCGAAGACCGAGCACGTCGCATAGATGAGCTCGCCGCCGGCAGCCACGCGCGCGGCGGCTTCCTTGAGCATCGACAGCTGCAGTTTGGGCAGCTCAACCGTCACATCCTTTTCGGTCAGACGCCACGGGATCTCGGGATGACGACGCATGGTTCCGGTGCCCGAGCACGGCGCATCGATAAAGACCGTGTCGAATTTAACCGGCTCGCCAAGCATGGCATCAAACGATGTGAGCACCTCATCAAGCTCGAATGCATCGCCCGAAACCGTGCGAACGCCCTGAATACCCGCCTTATGCAGGCGAGCAAGATTCAGGTCACACTTGCGATCATGCAAATCGAGCGCCGTATGCTGACGCTCATACCCCGCACGCTTGGCCTGACACATCATCACATAGGTCTTGGTGCCACGACCGGCACCAATCTCAAGACAGCTACCAGGGCGCGTGGCAGCTGTGGCGATAAGCTGCGCGTTAAGGTCCGAGGCCACCGCGGCAGCACGCTCAAACACACCCGAAGCAACGGTAACCTGGGCATCAACCGGGGCATGGCAGCCCGGGAAGACAGGCGCGACGAGCTGCGAGATATACGGATCGGGCTTGGTCGCAAAGGCGTTCTCATGCAGGGCCAGCGGCGCGGGGGCCAGATTGCCGGCAAAGTTAAGCGCACCCTCTGGCGTGTCAAACGACGTCATAATGCGAGCGCACAGCCAACGCGGCAGGCCCATCAGGCGAGACAGGCGAACCAAACGCCGCTCAGACTCATCTACATCGGACGCCGTGGCAAAGTCCTCAACGTTGTCCGCGACTTTATGCAGCACGGCATTGGCCAAACCGGCGGCAGACTTAGCTCCGCTGCGCACCAGCTCAACGCCCTGACTCACCGCAACGCGACCAGGCGTATGCAGATAAAGCATCTCGAAGGCCGAGATACGAAGCGCCATGCGAACACGCGGCGCAACCTTTTTAGGCTTATCGAGAAACTGATCGAGCAGTTCGTCCAAAATACCCTGCGTGGCGGCCACACCAAGCGCCAAGCGAGCTGCAAAAGCGGAATCGCGCTGGTCAATAGCCTTGGCCGATGCGCGAGAGGACAGCACGTCGCGCGCATACATGCCGCGGCGATCGGCCTCCATCAGCACATCGAGTGCAAGCTTGCGCGCGGGAGACAGCTTGCTCATGACAAAACACCCCAGATAAGATCGGCGCCTTGCAGCCCAGCAGCCCAAGCAGAAGCGGCCATGGCACGCTTGCCATCGGGCTTAACCTCGAGCAGTTCAACCGCACCATCGGAAAGGCCAAGGAAAACACGCTTATTCTTAACGTCAACGCCGCCCTTGCCAAGCGAAACATCGGCCAGCGCAGCATCGAGCACACGCACAGTCTTGCCGGCAATCACGCAACGAGCAGGCGCGGTATCGGACGAGGCCAGCACATGACGCACGCAATCAAGCGCCGCCATGTGCGGATCCAGGCGCATCTCCTGCTTAGAAATCTTGGCAGCATGGGTCACAAGCGACTCATCCTGCTCAGTCCAGACAGCCGAGCCATCGGCAAGCAAGGGAAGCGTATCGGCCAGCAACTTACCGCCCAGCTCACCAAGCTCCATGGTCAGCGCCTCAGCATGTTTACCGGCAACCGACGTGGAAGCCTGAGCACAATAAGCACCAGTATCCACGCCATGCCCAATGCGCATAATGGAAACGCCAGCAACCTCATCACCAGCAAGAATGGCACGCTGAATAGGAGCAGCCCCACGCCAACGAGGCAGCAAGGACGCATGAACATTCACAATGCCGAGCGGCGCCATATGCAGCACCTCATCGGGCAAAATGCAGCCATAGGCAGCCACACAGAAAATGTCAGCCTGGGCAGCCTGAAGCGCCTCAGCAACCTCAGGCGTCATACGATTAGCCTCAACAACCGGCAACCCAAGCTCAAGCGCCTTAGCCTTAACAGGAGACGGCTCCAACTTTTTACCACGCCCACGAACAGCATCGGGACGAGTAACAACAAGTGCAATCTCGTTCCCAGCCTCAACAAGCGAAGTCAGCGAAGGCACAGCAAAATCGGGCGTACCCATAAACACAATACGCATAAAAGTTAGTCTCCTCTCAATAACGAGCCGAGACGGCTACAAAAGAAGCGCTCCAGGTCGCAAACGCACCCAGCCGCCAGAACAGTCCAACAAAAACAAATATACCCAAAACCAAAGAAAGAGCCGCAATAAAAGCAGCTCTTCCAACAAAGCAATTATCAGCGAAGACGCCCCTCCCTGGCCCAACAGCACCCGGGCGAACCGAGCCAGAACAACGCAGTCCCCAGTGCTGAGCGCCCACATATCGTCCCGCGCGCAGTTTCGCAGCAAAGCGAGAATGTTTGAGCACGGGATGATATGTGGGCGCTCAGCACCGGGGACGGTGGGGCCTACTCCGTTTCGCCCGGTCGAGCGCCGCGGGCCAGGGCGTCCTGATACTCCTTGACGGCCTTGAGCCTCTGCATGGGCTTCAGTCGCTCGAACATGGTGTTGCCGTGCAGGTGATCGATCTCGTGCTGCAGGCACACGCAGAACAGATCGCCCGAGGCCTCGTAGCGAATCAGGTTGGCATCCAGGTCGTACGCCTCGACGACGACATGGTCGGGACGCTCGATCTCGCAGCTAATGCCGGGGATGGAAAGGCAGCCCTCGCTAAACGGCACCAGATGGTCGCTCTGCTCAACAATGACAGGGTTGATGAGCACGTACGGATCGTAGTCGTTCTTGTCGGTGTAGTCGCAGTCGATGGTGACGAGCTGGATGAGCTCGCCGATCTGCGGAGCAGCCAGGCCGCAGCCGCCGTTCTCGAACATCATCTTCTTCATCTTCTCGGCAAGTGCCTCGATCGCCGGGGTGATTTCCTCGATGACGGCGCACTCCTGACGCAAACGAGGGTCGGGCGACAGTACGATTCCGTTGGCTTCCATGGCCATCCTTTCGGGTTGTTACATCAAATCATAGGCGTCGACGTCAACGCTCACGCTCACGCCGCGCACGGAGCCCACCTCTTTGAGGCAGGCGTCGATATCATCAGAGACATGGTACCCCACGGGCGACTTCACAAGCAGGTGGAAGCGATAACGGTCCTTGGCTCTCTCGATTACACACGAAGCCGGACCAAGCACCTGGGGCACCGCGCTCCCCGCCCGCAAAAAGTCGGGCGCGGCGGCATGCCAGCGGCGCTTGAGCAGCTTTGCGATGCGTCCAATGTAATCCTGCGCATCATCCGCGTTCGTCGACCACACCAAAATGTTGACCAGACGCACGAAGGGCGGATACAGCGCGTCACGACGCTGGTCCAGGTCGTAGTCGGTAAAGATCGAACGGTCGTGCTCGGCAACGGCGCGAATGACCGGGTCCTCGGGCAGGTACGTCTGAATGATGACCTCGCCAGGGCGATCGCCGCGTCCGGCACGGCCCGCGACCTGCTCCAGCAAATCGTAGGCGCGCTCCCCTGCTCTAAAATCGGGCAGCTTTAACGCAAAGTCGGCATTGACCACGCCCACAAGCGTGACCTCGGGAAAGTCGAGGCCCTTGGCAATCATCTGGGTGCCCAGCAGCACCGCGCAATCGGCGGCATCGAACTGCTCGAGCAACTTCTTATGCGCGTCCTTGCCACGCGTGGAATCGGCGTCCATGCGAATGATGGCTACATCCTCGGGCAGCATCTGGTGCAGCGCGTCCTCGATCTGCTGCGTGCCCAGACCCATTTTTGCCAGGTAACGGCTGCCGCACTTGGGGCAGCGACTTGTGGGCGCGGGATATGGCTGCACGCGCCAGGACGATCCGCAGGTGTGGCACTGCAGCGTATGGGTGCGCTCGTGGTACGTAAGCGCCGTAGAGCAGTGGTTGCAGGTGGGGACGCAACCGCACTCGCGGCACATCAAAAACGTCGCAAAGCCGCGGCGGTTATGCAGCAGCACGGCTTTCTCGCGGCGCTCTACAACGCGCTCCAAACCTTCCATCAGCGGTTTAGAGAACATTGAACGGCTACCGTGCGAAAACTCGCGGCGCAGGTCGGCAATGCGGACCGTGGGCAGCACGGCGTGTCCCGGGCGCTCAGGCATCTCGACGCGCGTCCAGGTGGCACCGTTGTACGTGCCGCGGCGGCACCGGTCGAGGGCCTCGGCAGAAGGCGTGGCCGAGCCCAACACGAGCGGGCAGCGATAGCGGCGCGCCATCTCGGCCGCCACCTCGCGCGCATGGTAGCGCGGGCTGGAGCCCTGCTTGTAGCTAGTCTCGTGCTCCTCGTCGATGATGATGAGGCCCAGGTCACTGAGCGGGCAAAAGAGCGCCGAGCGGGCGCCCACGACCACGCGCGCGGCACCGCTGGCAACCATGTCCCACTGGTCCAGGCGCTCACCGGCCGAAAGGCGCGAATGGAACACGGCGACTGTCTCGCCAAAGCGCGAGCGGAAACGGCCGACGGTTTGGGCCGTCAGCGATATCTCGGGCACAAGCACGCAGGCCGAACGGCCGGCCGCCAGCACGCGTTCGATGGCAGAGAGGTAGACCTCGGTTTTACCGGATCCGGTGACGCCGTCGACAAGGACCACGTCACCGTGGGCGTCAAGGCGGGCGCGCTCAATTTGCGCAAGCGCCTGCTGCTGGCCTTTTGTAAGCTCGACCGGCGCCTTGCCGCTCGCCGAGGACAGCGTGGTCTGCTCACTGCAGCCACGCCAGGCACGGCGCTCCTCTACCAGCACGACGTCGCGTTTTTCGAGCGCTTTAATGGTCGCCGACATGCTGTTGTAGAGCAGGTTGAGATCGCGCGTCGTGACCGGCCCGCATTGAAGTGCTTCGATGAGCTGGCGCTGACGGACCGCGGTCTTGGGCGGCGTATAGTCAAAGCCTTCGGGCGTAAGCATCACCCAGCGGTTTTGGATAGGCTTGACGGCGGGAAGCTCGACCGTCCACGCCCCGTCATCGCCCTTCACGACACGCGGGCTGCCACCCGGAGGCAAGAACAGGCGCAGGCATTCGGAAAGCGTCGCGACATACTCGCGACTCATCCAACGCGCAATGCGGGCGGCCTCGGCGCCAAAGAGCGGTTTACTGAGGATGGCCTCGATAGGCCTGATGCGCGCGGCATCGAGAGCGTCGTTACCTTGCAGGTCGGCCAGCTCGGGCGAGATGTCGACGATATAGCCCGCGGCCGCACGGTTGCCAAAGTGGACCAGGACGGTGGAGCCGATCTGGGCCTCGTTGGCGAGGGACTGCGGGATGCCGTAGGCAAAAGGCTCGGACAGCGCACGGGTGGGAATGTCGAGGACCACGCTCGCGTAGGCGGCAATGGGCTCTGGCGCAGGCTCGGGTTTGGCCCGCTCGGCCATGCGGCCGGGCTCCACGGGGGCATGCTCCGGTTCGGGCGAACCAAACAGCGACAGTTGCTCGGCCATGGTCTCTGTACCTCCCATCCCATACGTCTTTAGAAACAAGAGCCCCACTCGTGGTGAGCGGGGCTCGGATACATGCGTTTACGCGACTGTTACAGCGCCATCGTGCGGGCGCGATCGATGCGCGCCAGACAGTCGTCGCGGCCAACGAGCGCCATGGTCTCGCCCAGCGGAGGGCTCACCATGTTGCCGCAAACGGCGACGCGCACGGCCTGGAACACCACGCGCTTCTTGAGGTCCATCTGCTCGGGCAGCGGCTCAAGCGCGGCGTCGATGGCCTCGGCGGTCCACTCGGTAACACCCTCGAGCGCGGCCTTGGCGGCGTCCAGAATGGCACCCATGCCCTCCTTGGCCAGGCCCTTGTTGACGGACTTCTCGTCATACTCGAGCGTCTCGGCCGTGGCAAAGATGGGAGCGGCAACGGTCACGGCGTCGGCCGGCATCTTGGTGCGCGGCTTGACGATGGCAGCGAGCGCGTCGATCCAATCCTCGCCGTACTCGACGTTACCCTCGATGAGGCCTGCCTCGTGCAACTCGGGGACCATGATCTCGTCGGCAAACTGGGCGTCGGACATGCCGTTGATGTACTCGGCATTGACCCAATCGAGCTTTTTGGGATCGAAGGTCGCCGGGTTCTTGGAAATGCGGTCAAGCGAGAACTTGCTGGCCAGGACATCGCGCGGGATGATCGTGGTCTCGCCGTCGAGCGACCAGCCGAGCAACGCCAGGTAGTTGACGAAAGCATCAGGCAGGTAGCCGGCATCGCGGTACTCCTCCACCGAAGTGGCGCCATGGCGCTTGGAGAGCTTCTTGCCGTCGGCGCCCAAGATCATGGAGATGTGGGCGAACGTGGGCACGGGAGCACCGAGGGCCTCATAGACCATGACCTGGCGCGGGGTGTTGGACAGGTGGTCGTCGCCGCGGATGACATGGGTGATCTTCATCATGGCGTCGTCGACGACGGTCGCGAAGTTGTACGTGGGCGTGCCGTCGGAGCGGAAGATGACAAAGTCGTCGAGCTCCTTGGCATCGAAGGTCACCTCGCCGTGGACGGCGTCGTGAATGACGACGTCGCCGCGGTCCTCGGACACCTTGATGCGCAGGACATAGGGCTCGCCGGCCTCAATGCGGCGGCGTGCCTCCTCGGGATCCAGATCGCGGCAGCGGCGCTGATAGCCCTGGAAGGGGTCCTTGCGCTCCTGCGCGGCCTTGCGATCGGCGTCGAGCTGCTCCTTGGTGCAGAAGCAGGGATAGGCCTTGCCCTCGTCCCAGAGCTTCTGGGCGGCCTGCTTGTACAGGTCCAGGCGCTCGGTCTGTGCGTAGGGGCCATAGTCGCCGCCCACCTCGGGGCCCTCGTCCCAGTCCAGGCCCAGCCAACGCATGGCGCGCAGGATGATCTGCGTGTTCTCGTCGGTGGAACGGGTGGGGTCGGTGTCGTCGATGCGCAGGATGAACGTGCCGCCGTTTGCGCGGGCGAAAGCCCAGTTATAGATAGCGGTGCGGGCGCCGCCAATGTGCAGCTTGCCCGTGGGTGAGGGTGCAAAGCGGACGCGAACGTCTGATGCCATGGAAATCTCCTCGATTGCAGGATGGATGTCTAACCGCATCAGTATAAAGCAACAATGCCCCCTCCGCATAAAGGGCACCGACCTACTCATTGGGGACAGACTTAAATGACCATTCTTTGGGCAACCTGTCGGCACTTAGGTAAGGGTAGTCATTTAAGTCTGTCCCCAATGAGTAGGTGCGGAAAGGGTGTGAATGTTTGATTTACGCGCTATGATGAGCCCTTGCATAGAGAGCCCGGCGGAATGGTAACGGTCGCCGGGACACGTTTTTGAAAGGACAATCATGTCAGAAGAACTTCGTTCCATCCCACCCCAACACGGGTCCTTCGTATTTACGTCGGAGTCGGTGACCGAAGGTCATCCCGATAAGATCGCTGACCAGATCAGCGACGCCGTCCTCGACGCAATCCTCGCCAAAGAAATAGAGCTCCAGGAGCAGGGCTACATCGCCCCCAACGGCGTGCCTGCCAACGTGGAGAACGTCCGCTGCGCTTGCGAGACCCTCGTGACCACCGGCACCGTCATCGTCGCCGGCGAGATCCGCACCCAGGCCTACGTCGACGTGCAGGAAATCGCCCGCGGCGTTATCCGCCGCATTGGCTACAACCGTGCCAAATTCGGTTTTGACTGCGACACCTGCGGCGTTATGAGCCTCATCCACGAGCAGTCGCCCGATATCGCCCAGGGCGTCGACGAGTCCTTCGAGACCCAGACCGGCGCTACCACCGACCCGATCGACCTGATCGGTGCCGGCGACCAGGGCATGATGTTCGGTTATGCCTCCAACGAGACCAAGACCCTCATGCCCATGCCGCACTACCTGGCAAGCCGTCTGGCTGAGCGCCTGGCCGCCGTGCGTCACGACGGTACCCTCGCCTATCTGCGTCCCGACGGCAAGACCCAGGTCACCGTGCGCTACGAAGACGGCAAGCCCGTCGAGGTAACGACCATCGTCATCTCCACGCAGCACGCCGCCGAGATCGAGGACATGGGCAAGATCAAGGCCGACCTCATCGAGCACGTCATCACCCCGGTCATGGACGCCGAGAACATGCCGTGGGACAACGCAGACATCTACGTGAACCCCACCGGTCGCTTTGTCGTGGGCGGCCCCATGGGCGACACGGGCCTCACCGGCCGCAAGATCATCGTCGACACCTACGGCGGCTACGGCCGTCACGGCGGCGGTGCCTTTAGCGGCAAGGACTGCACCAAGGTCGACCGCTCCGCCGCGTATGCCGCGCGCTGGGTCGCCAAGAACGTGGTCGCCGCCAGCCTGGCCGACCGCTGCGAAGTCGAGCTTGCCTACGCCATCGGCGTGTCCAAGCCGCTGTCGATCATGGTCGACACCTTTGGCACCGCACATGTTGCCGAGGATAAGATCGTCGAAGCCGTGGAGAAGACCTTCGACCTGCGCCCTGGTGCAATCATCCGCGACCTGGACCTGCGCCGCCCCATCTACGAAAAGACGGCAGCCTACGGTCACTTCGGCCGCGAAGACGCCGACTTCACCTGGGAGAAGACCGACCGAGTCGAAGAACTCAAAGCAGCCTGCGGCCTGTAAGCTAACTCGAAAAGCTACAGCCAAATAACAACGCACCAAAAGAAGTACCGGCCCCAACCGGTACTTCTTTTTTATTTAAAGGTGGTGAAGATGAGCCGACCTGGGACATGGAATAGGTCATAGGCCGATAAATTTCGCAGCAGAGCGACTCCAACCATGTATCCTAAGTTCCGAGGGCTTTGGTATCTGGTCGGTCGCGAGTTCCGCACGAGCCGGAGAGCACTTAATGTGCTCTCCGTGCGAGCAGGA
>UQRW01000016.1 GCA_900543515.1 uncultured Collinsella sp. | reverse complement strand
GGCGCGCAGTGCGCCGACCGCCGATATATGGGGTCTGATATTTTCTACCAGCTGTTTCCTCTTACTCGTCGAGGAGATCCTCTGGCATGTCGTTGCCGTCGCCTAGGTCGATGGGGGCTTCCTCGGTGCTAGTTGCAGCTGCATCCTCGGCTCCCTCGCCTTCGGGCTTTTCTTTGGCGGCTGTCATGCGGGCTACGGCGCATACGCGGTCGCTGTCGTCCACGGTCATCATCTTGACGCCCTGGGTAGCGCGGCCAGTCTGGCTGATCTCGTCGGTCTTGACGCGAATGACCGTCGCGCCCTCCGTCACGATGAACAGCTCGTGCTGCGGGCCCACCGTCTTCATGGCCGCGAGGTTACCCTTACGCTCGGTCATTTGGATGGTGTAGACACCCTGGCCGCCGCGATTCTGTTCCGGGTAGTCCGCGACCGGCGTGCGCTTGCCGTAGCCGCGCTCGGTGATGACGAACAGATCGCCGTTGCCGTTAGTGACTTCCATACCCAGAACGCTCACGCCGTCCTTCATACCGATACCGCGAACGCCGCTGGTATCGCGGCCGGTGGCGCGCACCTGCTCCTCGGAGAACATGATCGCCTTGCCCGCGGTGGTGGCCAGGATAATCTTGTCGCCCTCGCGCACGCGGCGCACGTTCAGCAGCGCGTCGTCGTCACGCAGGTTGATAGCGATCAGGCCGTCGCGACGGCTGCGGTCATATGCGCTCATCACGGTCTTCTTGACCATGCCGCTCTTGGTGGCAAACATCAGATACTCGTCGGCAGGGAACTCGCGGCAGCTGATGACGCTCGCGATCTTCTCGCCCTCCTCGAAGGGCAGCAGGTTGACGATCGCGGTACCGCGCGCCTGGCGCGTACCCACCGGCAGCTCGTGCACCTTCAGGCGATAGACCTTGCCCTTGCTCGAGAAGAACAGCACGTACTCGTGCGTGGACGCGATGAACATCTCGTCGATGACGTCGTCCTCTTTAAGGTTGACGCCCGAGACGCCCTTGCCGCCGCGCTTCTGGGCGCGGTAGGCGGCCACCGGGATGCGCTTGACATAGCCGGTGTGGGTGATGGTCACGACCATGTCCTCGTCGGCAATGAGGTCCTCGACGTCCAGGTCCTTCTCGACATGGCTGATCTCGGTGCGGCGCTTATCGCCGAACTTCTTGGAGATCTCGCGCATCTCTTCCTTAATGACGCCCAGGATCTTCCCCTCGTGCGCCAGCAGGTCCTCGTAGTAGGCGATGGCGCGGCGCAGGCCGTCCAGCTCTTCCTGAATCTTGTCGCGCTCCAGGCCGGTCAGGCGGCGCAGCTTCATCTCGAGGATGGCCGTGGTCTGCTCGGGCGTAAAGCCAAAGCGCTCGATCAGGCGGCTGCTGGCCTCGGAGTCGGTCTGCGAGGAACGGATGATGCTGATGACCTCGTCAATATGGTCGAGAGCCATCAAGTAGCCCTCAAGGATATGCGCGCGGGCCTGGGCCTTCTTAAGGTCGAAGCGGGTGCGGCGGGTGACGACGTCGACCTGGTGGTCGATGTAGTGCTGCAGCATCTCGCGCAGGCTCAGGCATTTGGGAACGCCGTTGACGAGTGCCAGGTTGTTGGCGCCGAAGGTCGTCTGCAGCGAGGTGTACTTATACAGGTTGTTGAGCACGACCTGCGGAATGACGCCCTTCTTGAGCTCGATGACCAGACGGATGCCCTTCTGGTTGGACTCATCGCGCATATCCGAGATGCCCTCGATGCGCTTGTCGTTGACGAGCTGGGCAATCTTCTCCTGCAGGGTGCCCTTGTTGACCATGTAGGGAATCTCGGTGAAGACCAGGCGACTGCGACCGGTCTTGGTGGACTCAACGTGTGCCTTGGCGCGCACGGTAATGGAGCCGCGGCCGGTCTCGTAGCTCTGCTTAATGCCGGCGCTGCCCATGATGATGGCGCCGGTGGGGAAGTCCGGACCGGGCATGATCTGCATGAGCTCGTCGACGGTGGCGTCGGGGTTGTCGATCAGGTAGCAGGTGGCCTCGATCGCCTCGGTGAGGTTATGCGGGGCGATGTTGGTGGCCATGCCGACGGCGATGCCCTGGCTGCCGTTGACCAGCAGGTTGGGGAAGCGCGCAGGCAGCGCCACGGGCTCGGCGAGTGATTCGTCGTAGTTGGGCTGCCAGTCGACGGTATCCTTCTGCAAGTCACGCAGCAGTTCCATGGCGGGCTTTGCCAGGCGGCTCTCGGTGTAACGCATGGCGGCGGCGCCGTCGCCGTCGATGTTACCGAAGTTGCCGTGACCGTCGATGAGCGGCGTGCGCATGGAGAACCACTGTGCCAGGCGGACCATGGCCTCGTAGACCGCGAAGTCACCGTGCGGGTGGTACTTACCGATAACTTCGCCGACCGTCCAAGCTGACTTCTTGTGCGGGCGGTTGGGGTAGATGCCGCTCTCGTTCATCGCGTACAGGATGCGGCGGTGTACCGGCTTTAAGCCGTCGCGCACGTCCGGCAGGGCACGCGCTGTGATAACCGACATCGAATACTCGATGAACGACTGCTTCATCTCGCGACCGAACTCCGAAATCTGGAGCTGGCCGCCGTTGATGTCCTCGCCGGCCGAGGCGCCACGATCGACTTCGCCAAAGCTCTCCTCGAGCTCGGCGTCGTCTTCTTCCTCATCATCATCGGCATCGGGGTTATAGGCGTCCGGATCGCCGTCCTCGCCCTGCTCAGCACGGGCAAGCAGGCGCTTCAGATCGTCGGGCATACCGGCATCGCCGGCCTCGTCCATACCCTCGTTATTGTTGATATCGTCTGCCACGTTACCTCCTCTTAAGCGTCAAGGAATCGTGCATCATGTGCATGCTTCTCGATGTACTCGCGGCGATAGCCGACCTCGGAACCCATCAGCTCGCGCACGGCGCGGTCCGCCACCACGGCGTCCTCGATCGACACGCGCTGCAGAATGCGGGTCTTGGGGTCCATCGTCGTCGAGGCAAGCTGCTTGGGGTCCATCTCGCCCAGGCCCTTGTAGCGCTGGACGGTATAGCCCTTGCGCTTTTTGGTGATTTTGCCGTCCTTGGCCTTGCCGTCCTCGTCGTTATCGTCGGGGTTCAGGCCAAGGCTCTGGATGGTGTCGCGCAGGATCTCGTCTTCGGGCTGGCGGCCGTTGGGATACACGTAGTGGATCTTGTTGCGCACCTTAATGCCAAAGATGGGCGGGCAGGCAACATAGACGTAGCCGGCATCGATCAGCGGACGCATGTACTTGTAGAAGAACGTCAGCAGCAGAATGCGGATATGCGCACCGTCGACGTCTGCATCGGTCATGATGATGATCTTGTGGTAGCGCGCCTTGGTGATATCGAAATCGCCGCCGTCGCCGGCACTCGTCGTGACGCCGCAGCCGATCGCGGTAATCAGCGACTGGATGGTGTCACTCGAGAACGCGCGATGGTCACCAACGCGTTCGACGTTCAAAATCTTGCCGCGCAGGGGCAGAATCGCCTGGATGTCTCGGCGACGGCCGTCCTTGGCCGAACCGCCTGCCGAGTCGCCCTCTACGATGAAGAGCTCGGTCAGCTCGGCATCGCGCACCGAGCAGTCGGCGAGCTTACCGGGCAGGGACGCCGTCTCGAGCAGGCTCTTGCGGCGGGTCGCCTCGCGCGCCTTGCGGGCGGCGTTGCGCGCCTTGCAGGCCTGTTGCGCCTTCTTGACGATCTCGCGCGCGGGCTTGGGATGCTCCTCCAAGTAATCGACAAGGCCGTCGGTCACGATCTTGAGTGTGAGCGCGCGCATATAGGAGCTGCCGAGCTTGGCCTTGGTCTGGCCCTCAAACTGCGGATCGGGCAGCTTGACCGAGATAACGGCCGAAAGGCCCTCGCGCACATCGTCGCCGGTCAGGTTGGCGTCTTTTTCCTTGAGCAGGTTCTGCTTGCGCGCGTAATCGTTGATCACGCGGGTGAGCGCGGTGCGGAAGCCCTCAAGGTGCATGCCGCCCTCGGGGGTGTAGATGTCGTTGGCAAACGACATGACGTTCTCGCCGTAACCGCTATTCCACTGCAGAGAAACCTCGACCTCGCCCATCTTGGTCACAGGCGCGTCCGGGTCCGATTTGCCCTCGATGTAGATGGGCTCCTTAAAGGCCTCGGGGACGTCCTTGCCCTCGTTGAGGAACTTGACGAAGTCGATGATGCCGCCCTCGTAGCAAAACTCCTCCACGCGGGGAGTCGCCTCGCGCTCGTCGGTCAGCACGATTTTGAGGTTCTTATTGAGGAACGCCGTCTCCTGCAGACGGTTGTGCAGCGTATCGAAATCGTAGATGCAGGTCTCGAAGATCTCGTCGTCGGGCCAGAAGGTGACGGTGGTGCCCGTCGAATCCGAGGTGCCCACGACCTCCATCTTCTTGACGGTCTTGCCGCGCGAGAACTCCATCTCGTAGGTGTTGCCGTCGCGACGAACCTGAACGACCACGCGTTTGGACAGTGCGTTGACGACGGAGATGCCAACGCCGTGCAGGCCGCCCGAGACCTTATAGGCCGAGTTATCGAACTTACCGCCGGCGTGCAAGATCGTCATGACAACCTCGAGCGTCGGAATCTTTTTAACGGGATGCTCGTCGACGGGGATGCCGCGCCCGTTGTCGACGACCGTGATGGAGTTGTCGGCGTGGACCGTCACCTGGATCTCGGTGCAGAAACCGGCCATGGCCTCGTCGACGGAGTTGTCAACGATCTCCCACACCAGGTGATGCAGACCGCTGGCGCTCGTCGAGCCGATATACATGCCCGGGCGCTTACGAACGGCCTCGAGACCTTCGAGAATCTTAATCTCGCCGCCATCGTAATCGTTTTCGTTTGCCACACGTCCTCCTTCAGTCAAGAAAATGTGTACAGCCTTACTAGTTTATCGTAAAAAAATACCCTCGGGAACGAGGGTATTTGGCTCTACAAGGCCACCAGATGCGATTTAAGGCTCTTTTTTGCTTTCTACGCCCTTGGCCCACTCGGCACTGGCTCTCATGGCATTCTCGAGGGCCTCGCGCAGTTTTTGGTCTTCGATGGGCGCCACTTGGCGCTCAATCTCGGTGCGCTCGGCCTCACTTAGGTCGGCGTGCGGGGCCGGCGGGCGCTCGGTCGTCGCCGGGCGCAGGCGCTGCTTGGCGGCGGGCGGCGTGTGACCCGGCGCGGTGGTTTTGAACACCAGGCCGTCCACATGCGCACCGGCGCGCTCCATGCGCGCGCGGATGATCTCGCGCAACAACGTCATTTCCTGCGTCCACGAGGGCGAGTCGAGATACACCAGCAGCTCATTGGACTCGGGCAGGTAGCGCAGTCCCGTCACATGCCGCCCCTCGCGCGTGCCCGAGCATACCGCGTTCCATGCGCGATAGACCGTGCGCGACTCCTCGGCGGCCTCCATCTGCGCACGGCGCTCAGGGGTTGCAGCCGCCAGGATGCGCTGACGCTCTGCGTTCAAAAATCCACTGAAGGCGACCGTTTCACTCTCGCGCTCGGAATTAGCACGTCTCACCCATGCTCACCACCTTGGCTCGATCAAGCAGGTCATCGGTAAAATACCCCAGGTTGGTCGTGGTTATGACCGTCTGGATATCATCGCCGATCAACCGCAGAAAAGCACCGCGGCGCTCGCCGTCGAGCTCGCTCATCACGTCGTCCAGAAGCAGCAGCGGAGCGGTGCCCAGGACATCGCGAGCCACGGCCACCTCCGCCACCTTCCAGGCCAAAACCAACGTTCGCTGCTGACCTTGGCTGGCAAATGAACGGGCGGAGCGGCCCGCCACGGCAAACTCAATCTCATCGCGATGCGGTCCCACCAACGTCACGCCGCGGCGAATTTCCTCGTCGGCGCGCTCATCAAGGGCAGCCAGCATGCGCTCGTACGCCCAGCCCTTCAGCTCTTCGCGATCCTCGACCTGGGGCAAATCCCCCAGCGTGGACGTATAGGTCACGCTGGCAGCCTCGCCGGACGCCACTTGACCGTAGGCAGTGTGCACATGGCCCGCCAGCCGGTCGAGTAGGGCCAACCGGTGCACGAGCAGGGCCGAGCCCGCGCGGGCAATCGAATCGTTCCACGCGCCGAGCATCTCGCGGCAGCACCAGGTCTCCTTAAGCAGGGCGTTACGCTGGGTCACGCAGCGCCCATAGGTGCTCGCAAGATCGGCATAGCGTGCGCTCAGTTGCATGCCAAAGTCATCGAGGGCGGCGCGGCGCACACTGGCGCCTCTCTTAACCATGTCCAGATGGTCGGGGCAAAACAGCACACTCGGCAGAGCCCCGCGCACACCGGCGGCAGAGCACCTCTTGCCGTTGCGGCTAAACGAGCGCTTACCGTCCTCCACGCTCAATCCCATATCAAGCACGCGGCCGTCGCCCTCGAGCCTCAGCTCAACCTTGCACGAGCCCACGCCGTCATGGACGAGCTCGGCTGCGGTCGGATGCCTAAACGAGGCGCCGCTCGTCAGCAGCTGCAGCGCCTCTATGAGATTGGTCTTTCCCGCCGCGTTGGGTCCCGCAAGTATCGTCACGCCCTCGTCCAGGGCAAGGCGATAGCTATCGAAGCTGCGGTAGTGCGCGACGGAAAGATCGCGGGCGAACATGGTCATGGCGCAGCGCTAGATGCGGACCGGCATGACCAGGTACAGGTAGTTGATCTTGTCGTAGGACTTGAAGATACCCGCCTGCGAGTAGCTCTTGAGCTCCAGCGTGATCTCCTTCTCCTTGGACAGGGCGTTGAGGCAGCCGAAGATGTAGTGGTAGTTGAAGGCGATGGTACCCGACTCGCCCTCGGCCTCGACATCGATCGTCTCCTGCGCAAGGTCCTGGTCATTGGAAATGGAGGACAGGCCCATCTGCCCGTTCTCGACATCGATCTCGAACTTGACGGCGGGGTTGGCGCTCGCGATAACGGCCACGCGCTTGAGGGCGGCGTTAAAAGCGGCGACATCGATCTTGACGCTCGTCACGCACGAATCGGGGATGAGCTGCTTGTAGTTGGGATACATGCCCTCGATGCGGCGCGACACGTAGGTGGTGTTGCCGGCCTCGAAGACGACCTGGGTGTCGGTAGCCCCGATCATGATGGTCGCCTGGCTGGCCATGATGTTCAGCGCGTCGTTAAAGGCGTCAGCCGGAACGTTGAGCTCAAAGGAGCCCTCGAGGGTCGAGGTCTCGACCTGCGTATCGCACACGGCCAAGCGGAAGGAATCGGTCGCCACCAGGCGCACGGTATTGTTCTCGACCTTCATGTGCACGCCGCCCAGGATGGGGCGGGCCTTGTCGGTCGAGGTGACGCGCCACACGCGACCGACCATTTCGGACAAGATATCGGTCGGCAGTTCCACGGCGCTCTCGATGGCATAGGCCGGAAACTCGGGGAAGTCATTGGCATCGAGCGTGTTCAGCCTAAAAGAGCTCTTCTCGCAACCAATCAGCACCTGGCGCTCGGACAGCTCAAAGGTGACCGGGGCATCGGGGAGGGTCTTGGTGATATTGGAGAGCATCTTACAGGGGATAACCATCTCGCCCTCTTCTTCGACATGCGCCGCGATGCGATGACGGATCGAGATGGTGTAGTTAGAGGTCTGGAATTCCAAGATGCCGTCTTGGGCCTTGACGAGCACGCCCGACAGGATGGGAAGGGTGGATGCCGAAGCGACACCCTTCATAACGACGCCGATGGCTTGTGTAAGCGAGCTCTGGCTGACGGTGAACTTCATCTTTTAATACCTTTCTATAGATATAAATATCTTAATAATAGTAATAGCACTGACGAAACTGTTGATTACTCCCAAAGACGCAGGTCAGACCCAGAAAGAGAATCGACAGCAACCTGTGTGCAACAGGGGTGGTTTTCCACGTTCAAAACCTGCGCAAAACTTTTCATCACCGCGGGTTGGGTTTTAGACACCTTATGCCCGTGGTTTCGACAAGTTTTCAACAGGTGTCTCTATTTCCCTACGAGCGCAGTGTAATTTTATCGCGCAGCGACTTGAGGTCTTCGGTGACGGTGCGGTCTTCCTGGATCATCTTCTGGACCTTTTTGTAGCTCGTGCTGACGGTCGAGTGGTTGCGGTTGCCAAATTCGGCGCCCACCGCCGTGGTCGTCATCTCGCACATTTCGATGGCCAGGTAGATAGCGATATGGCGTGCTTTGGCGATATTGGCGTTGCGACGCGGGCCGATGAGCTCCTCGTGCGTCACGCCGTACTGCTCTTCGATGACGGACTGAACCGTCTGGACGTTGATCTTTTTGGCCGATGTGTCGAAGTACTGGCTGGCGATGGCGTCGATATCGTCAAAGGTGAGCTCCCCGCCCTCGCGCTCGCGGTCCCCCGCCTCGCCGGCACAGCGCTCGCAAAAGCTCTCGAGTTCGCGGATGTTGGTGCCCGAGACTTCGGCCATGTGTTTAAAGTGCTCGTCGGTCAGGTGCCCGCCGTCGCCCCCATAGGCCGCCAGCAGCGAGTCGTCGCCTGCCTCGGGAGCGGCGACGATGGTGTTCTCGTAATAGCGCTGCAAGATCTTGTATTTCATCTCGTAGCTGGGCTCTGCGACCAGGCAGAGCATACCGGCGTTAAAGCGGCTGGTCAGACGCTCATCCATGCTCAGGTCCTTGGGGGCGCGGTCTGCCGCGATGACGACCTTCTTGTTGTTGCGGATGAACTCGTCCATGAGCTGGAAAAAGTAGTCCACGCTCGCGCGCTTGCCGATGATGTTTTGGATGTCATCGATGATGAGCACGTCCACGCCGTGGTACGCCTGCATGATGGGGGCGTTGCTCTTCTTTTGGCGGTCGAACTCGGTCATCAGGTCGTCCAGATATGCCTGGGAGTTGGCATACTTGACCTTGATCTCGGGCGACTTCTCGGCGAGCTCGTTTTTGATGGCAAGCAGCAGGTGCGTCTTGCCCAGGCCCGATTTGCCGTAGATGAACAGTGATGTGCACGTGCCGCGCTCGTCCGCGAGGGCGGCAAACTTGAGTGCCGAGCGATAGGCATGGCTGTTCTCGGGGCCGTAGACAAAGTTCTCAAAGGTAAATTTTGAGTTCGCGGCGAGCGGGGCTCCATCCGTATTCTGCTCGGCCGGCACGGTCGGTGCTGGCATGGGTGAAGCGGGGGTCGCAGCTTGCGTGGATTTAGTCGGCGCTCCGCCCTTCATCTGGTTCATCATGCGACGAAAATCATCGGCCGAGAGCGTGTTCTTGATTGCAATGCCCGAATCCGCGCCCGCCGCTGCGTCGTGAGCGATGGGCATGTGCGTGACGGGTGCGTTCGTTGACGTCGCTACCGCGGTCGGCAACGGCGCCATGGTTTCACGGGAAACATCACTGTGCTGGTGCTCGATTGTCGGCACGTCGCCTGCGGAGGCCGGCACCGCCGGGGAAGCAGCGGGAGCCGTGGCGGGCGCCGTCGCGGCGGCGGATTCCGTCGCGGCGCCTTGCGGTGCCACGATGTCGAGCGCAATCGGCGCAAAGGCGATTTCTTCCAGATAGGCCTCAATAGTCGGCTGATGCTTTTTGAGCTGCGCGATGGCAAAGCGCGAGGGGGCCTCGATCGTGAGCGTATCTTCGGTCAGGCTTATGGCGCGCGATTGCCCCAGCATGTTGATGAGGCGTGCATCTTGGCCGTCGCGCTGGCAAAAGGCGATGGCATCCCCCAGGATGATGCTTGCTTCCTCGTCCACTGTCTCTCCCGTTCTTTAGCTCTGAGCTCGCACGCGAGCGGCGCCGAGTTCGGTCAGATGGTATTTCTGGCCATGCTTGATGACCAAGCCGGCCTGCGCCAAGTCATTGAGCGTGCGTGACCAAGTGGGGGCCGAGTTTCCAAATGCCCTCGCCAGATCGGTTGCACCGCACGCTTGATTTTGCGCCAGATAGCCCAGCGCGGCGTTGCCGCGATCGCTTACGAACACGTCCGGTTGTGGCTGTGCATACTGATTTGCTGCATTAGGATACATCATTTGAGCTGCTGGTTGTTGAGAACTCTGCATTGGCGGCATTTGCTGTTGAAAACTTTGAGGCCACTGTTGGTAAGGCTGCGGAGGCGTCTGCTGGGCCCAGGGGTTGTACTGCTGCTGCGGCATCTGCTGGTACGGCTGCTGATATCCCTGCTGGTACTGCTGCGGGAACTGCTGGCCATACCCCAGTGGCGGCATCTGCTGATATGGATATCCCTGTTGGTACGGCTGATAGCCCATTTGCTGGCCACCCGGCGCCCCCGTCGCCTGCTGCATTGCTGCTGCATCCTGATCAGCCAGCGGCATGGCCTCTGGCATGTTTGGCGGCATCGACATAGATGCCGCCTGGGGCTCTTGTGTGGGAAGCATTCCGGGATGCTGCATCTGCCCCACGGGGGGCTGCATCTGCTGCGTTGCCATGGGCTGCTGCGCAAAAGCTCCCGGCAGGGGATATGTGGGCTGCTCCGTCTCGGGCCGCACGGCAGCACCGCGTCCGCCGGCGCGCTCGATTTCCTGCACGCGTTTAGGGTCCAGGCTTACCGTAACCACGGTGCCGTTGCCCATGTTGTCCTCGATGGATACGGCACCGCCGGCGTTTTCCAAATACTCTTGCACCATGGGAAACCCTGCTCCGGTTCCACGGATATAGCGCTTCATCTTGCTGTTTGCGCTGGTAACGCCAAAGTCGAAAGCGCGTTCCTTGTCGTCGATGCCGGGTCCTTGATCGGCAAAGCGGATGGTGTCTCCGCCGTCCAGAATCGAGATGATGGGCTCGGCAAAGTGCGCGTGGATAAAGTTTTCGACAATCTCGCGGATGACCATGAGCGAGATATGGCCACCTTGTTCTTTCATGCACTGGTAGACGGTGTTGGTAGTCTCTTCCAAATACGTGCGGACATCTTGCGGATCAATGACGATCACACGCGGTGTCGACAGCATGTCGTCATAGACGGCGATACGCGCGGCGTACATGGCTTTTGGCGCCTGCGTGGTCGTCTGCTCGCCTTCCGCACGCTCTTCGCGCACGCCGGTGATGTGCTCGTTGTCGGGTGCCGGGTCTCCAGAATCGACCATGGTGTAAAAGTCATCAGACATGCCGCTCGCAATCTTCCAAAAGGTTTCGAACAAATAGTAGCTCACCGCGCAATGTTTCTCATCTTTCGACAACTTTTCAAAACCTGTTGAAAACTTTGGAAAACGGGCGAAAAGTTCTCAACATTGCCAACATGACCTGTTGAAAACTCGATGAAATATCGTGAAAAGTTGTCATGCACCGCTAAATCGAGCTTGGCTTATGGGGGAACCGTGTGAACTGCGCAACCTTTTACCTTTGATTTCTTGACATTTGAACATTGATTTCCCTACAATCTTCAAGCTCACGTGTCTATATCTGCGTCCGCGTCCCCGCGGACACTCGAAATGCAGCAGGAGGAACTTAAGATGAAGCGTACGTATCAGCCTAATAAGCGTAAGCGTGCCAAGACCCATGGCTTCCGTGCCCGTATGGCCACTAAGGGTGGTCGTGCCGTGCTCGCCCGTCGTCGCGCCAAGGGCCGCAAGCGTCTCACTGTCTAGCAGCGATACACACATCTCGCATGAAGACTATTAAGTCTCGGCAAGATTTCGAGCATGTGTTCAGTCAGGGGCGTCGTTTCAATCACCCTCTGATTCGAATGACCATATGTGAATCGGTTGGCGAAGGCGACTCCGGAAGGGTCGCCTTCGTTGGTGCTAAGCGACTCGGTTGTGCCGTCGTGCGCAACCGATCTAAGCGTGTGATGCGCGAGGCCGCCCGCAGCTGCGGATTTCCCGTTGCGGGTTATGACATCATCTTGTTTGCAACTCCCAAGACTAGGGTTTCCTCGCCGCAGGAGATGGACAAGGCGTTGCGTTCGCTTATGAAGCGCGCCGGCGTTGCCGGGGAGGAGCGATGAGCAATCACGTTTTGCGACGTGTTGCCATCGCTCCTATTCGCATATATCAACAGGTTATTTCGCCCTTATTGCCTGACGCCTGCATTTATTACCCAACGTGCTCGCAATACGCCATCCAGGCGATTGAAAAGCACGGTGTTTTGAGAGGCTGCTGGCTTGCCGTGAGGCGCATCGCTCGCTGCAATCCCCTGCACGTCGGCGGTTATGACCCTGTGCCCTAGCGGGCACTCGCTATCGGAGGAAAACTTACATGTGGGATTGGATCGTTAACATCCTTTTCGAGCTGCTCAAGCTCATCCAGACCTTTGCGGTCGACTGGGGCCTGTCCATCATCATTCTGGTGGTCATCATCCGTCTGCTGCTGACGCCGCTTATGCTCAAGTCGACCAAGTCGACGGCTCGCATGCAGGTGCTGCAGCCCAAGATGCTCGAGATCCAGGAGCGCTATGCCGACGATCCCCAGCGTCAGGCCGAGGAGATGCAGAAGTTCTACAGCGAGAACAAGTTCAACCCCATGGCTGGCTGTCTGCCGCTGCTGATTCAGATGCCTATCCTGTTCGCCCTGTTTACATTGCTGCGCAACCTGCCGCAGTACTTTAACGACGGCACGTTCTCGTTCTTCAACATCCTGCCCGACCTGACCACCACGCCGGGCGCTTCCTTTGCCGATGGCTTTATGGTTGCACTGCCTGCGCTGGTTTGCCTGATCCTGTTCGCCGTCCTGACCCTGATTCCGCAGCTCTATATGTCGCGCAACCAGACCGGCCAGCAGGCTCAGAGCATGCGTATGATGGCCGTTGTCATGACGGTCATGATGCTTTGGATGGGCTGGAGCCTTCCCGTTGGTGTTCTGCTGTACTATGACGTCTCGTCTGCTTGGCAGGTTATCCAGCAGATTTTTGTGACGCAGAAGGTCATCGACAAGGCGAAGGCCGATGAGGAGGAGCGTCTTAAGAACGCTCCGCTGCAGGTTGAGGTCACTCGTCGAGAGAAGAAGCCGCGCCCGCACAAGAAGAAGTAACGGGATATCAATCTTATTTAGGTACCTAACCTTTGGAGTACGTTATGTCTGAAGAGATCATCGAGGATATGCTTGAGGAGGTTGCCCCGCAGGTCGCGGGCGATTATCCCGAGATTGCACAGCGCTACAAGGCTGGTGAAGAGCTGACCGATGAGGAGCTCGACACCATTGCCGATGTTGCGATTTCCATCCTGCGTTCCATCCTTTCGCACTTCGATGCCGCCAACTCTCCTATCGATGAGTATGAGGGCGACGAGGGTGAGCTGATTTTGGATGTAACGGCTCCCGACCTTGCTGTTCTCATTGGCCGTCATGGTCGCACCCTTGATGCCCTTCAGGTTATGTTCTCTTTGCTGGTGAGCCGCAAACTTGGCTTTAGGTATCCGGTTGTAGTGGACGTAGAGGGATACAAGAGTCGCCGTCAGGACAAGGTTGCTTCCATGGCTCAGTCTGCTGCCGAGCGTGCCATCCGCACTCATAAGAGTGTTTCGCTTCCGCCCATGAATGCCTACGAGCGTCGACTGGTTCACATTGCACTTCGTGGCAATGATGCCGTCGATACTCATTCTGAGGGTTCTGACCCTGATCGCCATGTGGTGATTGTTGCTCGATAATCTTCTCGAGCTTATGCTAAGGGGACGTGGTTTCCACGTCCCCTTTTTTTGTCAAAAGTTCTCGATACACTGATTTTTGTCAGAAAGGAGCTTTCGTTGTTAGTACTTACTGATCAGCAGGCTGACGAGATGTTGAGTCGTCTAACTTCCTATTGCAAAGAGTATTCCTTGAGCGTAACTGATGTTGAGCTGAGGAAATGTATTCAGCATTTGGATTTGGTTCTAGAAACAAATAAGACAACCAATCTCACCCGTATTCTTAACGTAGAAGATGCTGCAGTACTTCATATCCTCGACTCACTTGTTTTGCTCCCCTATATCAACAAGGCTCCTGAGGGAGCTTTGCTCGATATGGGAACAGGTGCGGGCTTCCCTGGTATTCCATTAACCATAACCACGCATCGTAAATCTACTTATATTGACTCTGTTGGCAAGAAGGTTGATGCGGTTAATTCCTTTGTCCATGCTCTTGGATTGAAACATGCTCATGCGGTTCATGATCGTCTTGAAGAATATGCTCGAAGCCATAAGAAGCAGTTCTCTGTTGTAACCGCCCGCGCACTGGCCCCTCTACCGATTCTTGTTGAGTATGCGGCTCCGTATCTGAAGGATGGAGGGCTATTTGTTATAACCAAGGGCAATCCTTCGGATGAGGAGCTTGCTTCCGGCATGTCAGCAGCTAAGATTTGCGGCTTCACTTTGCTTCTGAATGACGCAATTGATTTGCCTGAAGGCTTGGGTCACAGGGAGTTCATTGTTCTTAAGAAGAGTCATTCAGCATCTGTTTCATTGCCTCGTGCAAATGGCATGGCAAAGAAGAATCCGCTTGCCTAGATGTTTCACGTGAAACATAATAGATACTAACAACTTGCAGTGTTTCACGTGAAACATGGCGGTTGATATTGAATCGGAATGTTTCACGTGAAACATCCTCCGTTTGACAGCTTCAATACACACCAGGAGGGACCGTGGGATTTCGCGACGTTAAGCGTTCTAAGAGCGCAAAAGACACGCGTATCATTGCAATTATCAATCAAAAAGGCGGCGTTGGTAAGTCAACGACGGCTGTAAACCTTGCGGCGGCACTGGGCGAGCAGGGTCGTAAGACACTGATTGTCGATTTTGATCCGCAGGGAAACAGCACCAGTGGATTCGGAATTGAAAAAGAAGACCTTGATCACTGCATCTATGATGCATTGTTGAATGATGTGCCGGCAGAATCGCTTGTTCTTGATACAAATTGCAAAAAGGTATTCGTAATTCCGGCTACAATTCAGCTTGCAGGCGCGGAAATTGAGCTCGTAAGCGCAATCGCTCGTGAAACCCGCCTCAAAGATTTGCTTGAGCCGATTCAGGACGAGTTCGATTTTATTTTCATTGACTGTCCCCCTTCGCTCGGCCTGCTTACTATCAACGCCTTGACCGCGGCAGACAGCGTTTTGATTCCGATCCAGTGCGAGTATTATGCACTCGAGGGCGTTACGAAGCTGCTTGAGTCAATGAAGATGGTTAAATCACGTCTGAACAAGGGCTTAGACACCTATGGTGTGCTTATGACCATGTATGACTCGCGTACTTCTCTATCGAATCAGGTTGTTGAGGAGGTTCAATCGTACTTTGGTGACAAGGCGTTTAAGACGCTGATCCCCCGTACGGTTAAAATCTCCGAAGCACCGTCTTTTGGAGAACCGGTAATTACCTATGCACCTCAAAATAAGGGTGCAAAAGCGTATATGAACCTTGCAAAAGAGGTGATCAAGCGTGCCTAGTGTAAAGAAACGTGGTGGATTGGGACGTGGACTCAATGCTTTGGTCTCAGAGGCCGAGTATGAGACCGGTGGTTCGGCTGCATCCGCGTCAAAGGCTGCATCTGAAACGAAACTACCTATTGAGGATATTGTTCCCAACCCTAACCAGCCGCGAATTCACTTTAACGAAACCGAACTTCGCGAGTTGAGCGAGTCAATCCAAGAACATGGCGTTTTGCAGCCGCTTTTGGTTCGCAAGCATGGAAACGGCTATGAGATCATCGCTGGTGAGCGTCGTTACCAGGCGTCAAAGCTTGCTGGCCTTGAAGAATTGCCAGTCATCATTAAAGAGGTAAATGATGAAGAGATGCTTGCTCTTGCTCTTATCGAAAACCTTCAGCGTTCTGATCTGAATCCCGTCGAAGAGGCCAAGGGCTATCGTCAGCTTATCGATGCCAGCGGTATGACCCAAGAGGCATTGTCGAAGGCAGTAAGCAAGTCACGCTCTGCAATTACAAACTCACTGCGTCTGCTCGATCTCCCCGAAGTAGTTCAGCAGATGATTTTTGAGGGCAAACTTACTGCTGGTCATGCACGTGCGATTCTTGCGGTTCCCTATGAAGACGCGCGTATTCGACTTGCAGAGAAAGTTGTTGCAGAGGGCCTTTCCGTAAGAGCGACAGAAAATCTTGCTCCGTTGTTTTCTGCCGGAGAGACACCTAAGACGCCGAGACCTGCAACGCCTCAGTCTTTTAAAAAGGCTGCCCGTGTACTTCGTCAGGTATTTAATACCAACGTGCGTGTGAAGAGCTCGCGTGGAAAGAATAAGATTGAGATTGAGTTTAAAGACGAGGAAGAGCTCTCTCGTATTCTTGGCGAAATGATTCAGTTTGATCAAGGAGGCCAAGATGAGGAATAAGATTTTAACAGCGATTGCATTGGCTACGACTGTCGTGGCTGGTGCCTTTGCTGGCTATAAGATCGCGACAGACGATGAACTGCGAGGTCGTTTGCTTCGTGGCGCGCAAGATATCGTCGATACTTCCAAAAAGAAAATGGATGTTATGACCGAAGATGTTGCCATGCGTACTGCTCAGGTAACGAAGAATCCCAAGATTAACCAAAGTTGGGTTAGCAACCAATGGGAAAATGTAGGCTATTAGGTACCTAACAATTACTCAGCATATTTTGAGGGGTCCTTGTCTGATTCATGAGACAAGGACCCCTTATTTTGGCCGTAAAAATGGGACAGGTAGCAGCTGATTCAAAATTAAGGTCAATAAATGAAACGACCCCGGTTGCATATTCTGTAACCGGGGTCGTTCGATGTTTCACATGAAACGTTTTGGGATGCGACTCCCCTATGCGTTCTTCTGAACTTTGAAGCGCTGCTTCAGCTGTCCGCAAGCGGCGTCAATATCGTTACCACGGGAGTTACGAATCGTGGTCTCGATGCCACGGGACTCAAGACGACGCTGAAGATCCTCAACCTTATGAATCGGCGACGGCTTGAGCGGGCTACCCTCGATGTCGTTAAGCTGAATGAGGTTAACGTGGCACAGCGTTCCCTCGCAGAAGTCGCAGAGCGCCTGCATTTCGGGATTCGTATCGTTGACGCCTTCGATCATGGCATACTCATAGGTCGGGCGGCGGCCGGTCTTCTCGGTGTAGAGCTGAAGCGCTTCGTGAAGGCGAAGCAGCGTGTACTTCTTAACACCGGGCATGAGCTTATTGCGCGTCGACTGGATGGCGGAATGCAGGGAAACGGCAAGCGTGAACTGCTCGGGGATGTCGGCAAATTTGCGAATACCGGGAATAACGCCGCTGGTAGAGACGGTGAGGTGACGAGCGCCGATACCGATGCCATCGGGGTCGTTGAGGATTCGCAGCGCCTTGAGAACCTCGTCGTAGTTGGCAAACGGCTCGCCCTGGCCCATGAAGACAACGCTCGTGGCGCGCTCGCCAAAGTCGTTGGATACATGAAGTACCTGGTCGACGATCTCTTGAGCGGTCAGAGAGCGCTTGAGGCCGTTGAGACCGGTAGCGCAAAAGGCACAGCCCATGCCACAGCCTGCCTGGGTGGAAACGCAGACGGAAAGCTTGTTACGACGGGGCATGCCGACGGTCTCGACGGAAACGCCGTCGTGGTACTCGAGCAGATACTTGCGAGAGCCATCTTTGGAAACCTGCTTGGTGAGTTCAGCCGGCGTGTCAAAGGCAAAAGCCTCTTTAAGCTGCTCGCGGAAAGCCTTGGGAAGGTTGGTCATATCGTCAAACGAACAAACGTTCTTCTCAAAGACCCATTCGATGAGCTGCTTCGCGCGGAAGGCGGGCTGGCCAAGCTCGGCCACGAGCTCGCGAATATCGTTTTGGCTCAAGTCGCGAATGTCCTGAGATTTAGTCCTGGGATTCATGGAAGCCTTTCGATTTTGGGGAAACGTAGAGGGTATCGCTACAATATGGTATCAGCTGCAGAAATTATAGAGGAGGAGTCTGCCCATGCCGGGTAAAAGCCTAGAGAACATGCACGTAGCGGTCTTGGCGGGCGGTCATTCCGCTGAGCGCGAGATCTCGCTCAATTCGGGAAAGAACGTCGTGGTTGCCTTGAAGGAGGCCGGCTACACTTCGGTGGAGCTGCTCGACACGGCTGCCGATGATTTTATGGTAACCATGGCGACCGGCGGCTTTGACGTGGCGTTTATCGCCATGCACGGTGCCGGCGGCGAGGATGGCGCCATGCAGGGCGCCATGGAGACCCTGGGTATCCCCTACACGGCCTCGGGCGTGCTTGCCAGCGCCTGCGGTGCCGACAAGGAGGTCTCTAAGCTCCTGTACGCCAAGGCGGGCATTCCCATTGCCCCCGGCCTCGCGCTCGAGGTGGGCGATGAAGTCGATATCGATCATATCGTCGAGGTTTGTGGCGAGCGCTGCTTTGTGAAGCCGGCCGTCAACGGTTCCAGCTATGGCATTTCCCTGGTCCATGAGCCCTCCGAGCTGCCCGCGGCAATCGCCAAGGCGTTTGCGTACGGCGACAAAGTGCTGGTCGAGAAGTGCATCGAGGGTACCGAGATCACCGTCGGTGTGTACGGCGAGGACGACGTGCGCGCTCTGCCGATTGTCGAGATTCGCAAACCCGAGGACTGCGAGTTCTACGATCTGGACGTGAAATATGTCGACCCTACGGACATCCATCGCATTCCGGCGCAGATTTCACCCGAGAATTACGCTCGCGCTCAGGAGCTTGCCTGTGCTGCTCACAAGGCCCTCGGTTGCCTGGGTATCTCGCGCAGCGACTTTATCGTGAGTGAGGACGGCCCCGTTATCCTCGAGACCAATACCATTCCCGGCATGACCGATACGTCGCTGTATCCGGACGAGATCCGCCACACCGACGACATGACGTTCCCGCAGGTCTGTGACAGCCTGATTCGTATGGGCCTTCGTCGAGCGGGCATTGCATGCTAATCGAGGACGCGGTTTCGTCAGGAACGCCGCAGTTTGTCATCGACTCCTATGCCACGCTTGCCGAACGCGCCAAAACGCAGTCCTTCGGCCTTATCGAGGAAGATGTGATTGTCCTCGATACCGAGACCACAGGTCTTTCGGTGCAGGACAACGAGCTGATCGAGATCTCGGCGGCCCGTCTTTCGGGCCGCGAGATCGTCGACCGCTTCGATACCTTTGTGCATCCCAAACAGCTGATTCCCGCCGAGATTACCGAGCTCACGAGCATTACAAATGCCGATGTGGCAGATGCCCCGTCGGCCGTTGAGGCCGTCGCCGCTCTCGCCGATTTTGTCGGTGGTTGCCCGGTGATCGCACATAACGCCACGTTCGACCGCTCGTTTATCGAGTCGGTCAAAGGCGGCGTCAACGTGAGCGATATTTGGATCGATTCGCTGGCGCTGTCGCGCATCGCGCTTCCTCGCCTGGCCTCGCACAAGTTGTCTTTTATGGCCGATCTGTTTGGCTGTGACTCGGTATCACACCGTGCCAATGCTGACGTCGACGCCCTGTGTGGCGTATGGCGCGTGTTGCTCGTGGCGCTCACCGACTTGCCTCAGGGCCTCATGGCGCGCCTAGCCGACATGCATCCGGATGTGCCTTGGTCCTATCGTCCTATCTTCTCATTCTTGGCAGGGCAGAACCCTGGTTCTATCTTCTCTCTCAGCGCCGCTCGTGCTGACGTTCTCAAGGCCGATCGCGCCGACGATCGGGTGGACGCCGACGAACTGCCGGTCCTCAAGATGCCGAGTCGTGAGGAGATTGAGGCAGACTATGCGCCCGGTGGCCTGGTCAATCGCATGTATCCCACCTACGAGCCGCGTGATGAGCAGATCGCGATGGCGCTCGAGGTCCGCGATGCGCTGGTCACGGGCACTCATCGTGTAATTGAGGCGGGCACGGGCGTCGGCAAATCGATGGCCTATCTGGTGCCTTTTGCCGAGGCGGCACGCCGTAACAACATCACGGTTGGTATTGCGACCAAATCGAACAATCTTGCAGACCAGCTCATGTACCATGAGCTGCCAAAACTTGCCGAGCAACTAGGCGGTGGTCTGTCATTTTGCGCTCTCAAGGGGTATGACCACTATCCATGCCTGCGCAAGCTTGAGCGCATGAGCCGCGGCCAGGTCGAGATTACCACCAAGCGCGATCCGGCGGACACGCTCACGGCGGTCGCGGTCATTATGGCGTACGTCTGCCAATCAGCCGATGGCGACCTCGACTCGCTTGGTATTCGGTGGCGCAGCGTCAACCGCCCCGACTTTACGACGGCCTCGCGCGAGTGTGCTCGTCGCCTCTGCCCGTTTTTCCCTGATAAATGTTTGGTCCACGGCGCTCGTCGTCGTGCGGCGCATGCCGATGTGGTGGTCACCAACCATTCCCTGCTGTTCCGCAATGTCGCGGCCGAGGGCAGGATTTTGCCTCCGATTCGTCATTGGGTAATCGACGAGGCCCATTCCATCGAGCGCGAGGCACGCCGTCAGTGGGCGCGCGTGGTATCGGCGGACGAATCACGCGTTCTGTTTGAGCGTCTGGGTGGCTCGAGCACCGGTGCGCTAAGCCAGGTTTCCCGTGATTTGGCAACCTCCGAGGGCTCTACGCTCTATCTGGGCCTTACTGCCAAGGCGACGTCGATGGTTGCGCGCGCGAGCATGGCAATCGCCGACGTGTTCGATGGCGTTCGCGAGCTCGGTCGCCGTGCCCGTGGGGGTTATGACAATGCCAATCTATGGATTGGCCCCGAGCTGCGCGAATCTGACGACTGGCATGATTTCTTACAGTCGGCCTACGCTGCCATCGACGTATTGGAACAGGCTGACAAGAGCGTCGACGCGCTGGTGCAAGCCGTCGCCGCCGACAAGCCCGAGGTTGTTGTCGACCTGGGTGATATCTCGCGCCGCCTGCACGAGCTGGCCGAGAACCTCAAACTCATCATTGATGGCACCGATGAACACTACGTGTATTCGCTGCAGGTCAATCGCAGGCTGCGTGCCGGCGGAGAGTCAATGACCGCAGAGCGCATCGACATTGGCGAGGCCTTGGCAACCGAGTGGCTGCCCGAGGTTCACACGGCTATCTTTGCCTCGGCGACCATGACGGTGTCCAAAAGCTTCGAACACTTTAACCACGCGGTCGGCCTCGATCGCATCGGCGCTTCAACATCCTCATCGCTGCACTTGGACTCGAGCTACGACTTCGATTCGAACATGGCTGTAGTCGTTGCGGGCGATATCCCCGATCCGCGCGATCGCGAGAGCTATCTTACGGCGCTCGAGCGCGTGCTGGTCGACGCCCATCTTGCCATGGACGGATCGGTGCTCACACTGTTCACCAATCGGCGCGACATGGAAGACCTGTACGCCCGCGTTGAGCCCAAGATGGCCCGTGCGGGTCTGGAGCTCAACTGCCAGCAGCGCAACTCATCTCCTCGTCGCCTGCGCGATCGGTTTATCAACGAGCCGACTTCATCGCTTTTTGCGCTTAAGGCCTTCTGGGAGGGGTTCGACGCCAGCGGCGAGACGCTGCGCTGCGTCATCATTCCCAAGCTGCCGTTCTCGAGTCCCACGGACCCGCTCTCGTGCGAGCGCAACCTGCGCGAAGACCGCGCTTGGGCGCGCTATTCGCTGCCCGAGGCGGTGCTCGAGGTCAAGCAGGCGGCCGGCCGCCTTATCCGCTCGTCGACCGATTGCGGCGTGCTGATTCTGGCCGACCCGCGCCTGGTGACGAAGGGCTACGGAAAGAAGTTCTTAACGTCGCTGCCCACGAGCTCCTACCAGCGCATCGAATCGGCGCAGATCGGTCACTATCTGCAACTGTGGCGCGCACGTCACGAGCGGCGGCGCTAAAGCGGACAGACGAGGGTTTTTGCCATATCGCACAGACGCTTTGACAGGGCGGGGTCATCCAAGATGCGGATGGCTCCGCCCGCTGCGATTACCTGGCTCAGTAGCCAACGCTCGGAGCCGTAATGCACGGTTACCGTTGCCATGTCTGCCCCGCTGCGCTCGATTAGGGTGATGCCGGCCCAGTCCAGATGCTCCGCCATATCGAATGGCATCAAGAGCTTTGCGCTACGCTGCGTCCGGGCAAGGGAATCGTGGAGGGATGCGACGCCCGGTGTGTGAGGCACGACGGAGTCTTCCGTCAAGGTGAGTCCCTCGATTTTATCCATGCGATAGGTGCGCTGCTCATCGATCGCGATGTCCCAGGCAATCAGGTATGTTTGGTCGCCGTTTGCCGTAATGCGCAAGGGGTCGACCAGACGCTCGCGTGGCCGCGCATCGTCCATCGAGCGATACGAGATGCGGCAACGAACACCGTCCCGAATGGCGCAGCTCAGCTGCTGCCAGTGCGACCCGTGGTTGACGGTGTCAAAGACGCGCTGGTTATAGCCGAGCTCTTCGGGCAGAAGGGCATGTCGAATCCGAGCTGCCGTCTGCGGCTCGATCCCCAACGATTCAAGTTCATGGTTGAGCACGGCGCCCTCGGCGGCACTCAGGCGCAACGGTAGCACGCGCCCGGCGTCACCAGTGAGGGCCACGCGCTCGCCGCGGCATTCGCAGATGATGCGCGCGCCCGATTCTCGGTCCGCGAGCGTCGAGACGATCTCGAGAATCTCGTCGAGCGACGCCCCCGTGATGTCAAAGCGGCTGCAAATCTCGGTTCGTGTCATGCCGCCATCGCCGGCGGCGTAGAGGGCCTCCATGATGTCGATGGCGCGCGAGAGTCTCTGCTCGCTGGTGAGTTTACGCACGGGCATGCTCGTGCACCGTCCTTTCTATGAGGTGGTTCCACGCCTGCTTGAGCGATTTGGGGGCCACGGGCCTCATGCCGTCCATGGCGTGGGCCATGCAAAATGAGGCGGCGGCTTCAAGGTCACGCACGTCAACGGTCCAGGTCCATCCCGCATCGGTGTGTGCGAGCTCACCTCGCCCGCGCGTGAGGCCGTTGATCATATCGATCTGCGTCTGAGGGGCGAACGAGAACGTGGCTGCAACGGGCGGTCGGTCGGCGAAATCGAATTCAAAGAACAGATAGTCGTTGAGATTGAAGTCCGCAGGGATGGCGTAGGCCTTCGAAGGACGCCATGCGCGAACGATACGGTCGCAGCGGAATGTCCTGATGTCGTCGGTGACATTGTCGAGGCCGCAGAAGTACGCCACGCCCTCGCGTTCGAACATGCCGTAGACACAGACGGTACGTTCTTTCTGCTCGCCGCGTCCGTTCTGATATAAAAATCGCAGCGCGCATCGCTCGGCAAAGGCGCTCCATACCGCATCGACGGTGGGAGAGCGGCGGATCGGTACTTCGTCCACCGTCGTCCTGCCGGTGAGGTAGGCAATTTTGGAGCGAATATCGGCAAGCGGAGCGGCAAAGGTGGAAGAGCCGGCCGCTAGCGTCTGGTCGATGGCGTTGAGTAGGATATCGGCGTCGTCTGCGGTGATGAGGCCGCCTGCAACAAACGTGTGCTCGCGGTCGATTGTCCACGAGCTTTCCTCGGTCTCCTGCGCACCGGCGGGGCGAACCTCCTTGATTAAGATGCCACGCTCGAGCAGTTTGTCACGATCGCGCCGAAACTTGCGCTTATCCGAGTCGATATTGCCCGAGCCATATCCCAGGTCAGAATCCAAGACGATCTGCTCGGTCGTCAGCGGTTCGGGGGAGCTGTTGAGCACAAAGAAAAGATTGAGGATGCGCTGAGCCGTTTTATCGAAACCGGGCTCCGAATTCCCCTTTTTAATTGTCGCGGTCGCGTCGCTTGCCGTCATAGAGTCCTCGCATGAGAAGGTGGTTTGCTGCCATGATTTTAGTCCGATATGGAGATTAGGCTATATCCTTGTCCGCTCGAGGCGTTAAGATGGCCCGAATTCGGTCGTTTGCGCTCGCTCGGGGTATACTTTCGACTATATACGGTTCTAATGTGCATGCATTGGGCCTATTTGTCGGATTATGGATGTGGAGCGCACATGGCGAACACCCAGAACTATATTAACCACCTGCTGCAGAACACCGGCATTACGCCGGCATGCAGCGAAGAAGAGCGCTTGGCTGCCGAGGATATCGCTCAGATCTTCCGCAACCACGGCTTTGACCCCGAGGTTCAGGAGTTCAATGCCCCGGCGCCCAGTAGATTGGCATTTGCCGTTACCGGTATTCTTGCGTTTGCCGGCGCCCTGCTGATGGGCATCGGCGGCGGTATCGGCTTGGTCGGCACCTTGCTGGCCATTGTCGGCGCCGTTCTTTACGTGCTCGAGCGCACGGGCCACCCCGTGGTTTCGCGCCTGGGCAAGACGGGCGTGAGCCAAAATGTCATCGCCTACCACAAGGCCTCGGGCCCGCTCGCGTCTCCGCGCAACCGCCCGGTGGTCGTTGTCGCACACTACGACTCTCCCCGTGCTGAGCTGCTCGCCCGCGAGCCCTATGCTTCGTATCGTGCGCTCATCGCCAAGCTGTTGCCCGTTGCCACGATTGCCCCTGCTGCCGTTGCCATCCTGCGTATCCTGCCGCTCCCCGGCGCGCTCAAGGTTCTGCTGTGGATTGTCGCGATCCTCGCTTCCCTCGTTGCACTTGCCAACGCGGCAAACATCATCTCTAACCGCCACGTTCTTCCCTATACGTCCGGCGCGGTGTGCAACAAGTCTTCTGTCGCCGCTATGCTCGGCGTTATGGACAACGTTGCTCCCTTCCAGGGCGAGAACGAGTTTCCCGACGATGTTCCGTTCGATACCTATTTTGGGGAGCAGAAACGTCGTGCCGAGGAAATGGCGCGCGCGGCGGCGGAGTATGCCGCGGCCCAGCAGCAAAACGACTACGGCAACACCATCGAGTACGAAGAGCCTACCTACGCCGAGGACGAGTTCGGTCAGCCGATTGCTCCCGACGCTCAAACCGAGCCCGAACAGGGCGGGGCTTTTGACGAGCAGATTGAGGGCTTTGAGGGTGCGTCTGCCGACGAGACGCTGATTGGCGCCATCGTGCCCGAGGATCAGAATCAGGCTGTCCAGGCCGAAGAGTTCAATGACGAGGTTCCCGCTGCTGAGCCGGCGGAGGAGCCTGCCGCGGCCGAGCCCGAGCCCAAGCTCTATCGCAACGCCGCCGGCAACATTCGCTTTGGTTCGGATGCCATCCGTGCACTCGGAATGCTTCCCGAGTCCTGCACGCTCGATTACGAGGAGGGCGAGGAGCCGACGTTTGAGCCCGAGTCTGCGCCCGTTGTCACTGCGGATGATGAGTCTGCCGCGGTTACCGCTGCCGTTGCCGAGCCCGAGGCGGTGTCCGCGATCGATCCCGCGGCAGGACTGGACATTTTGGCTCCCGCCGCGCCGGCGCAAGACGTTGCGGACGAGTCTGACGACGATTACGTTGAACAGCCGAGGCGCGTGTCTTACGAGAGCGATACTGATTTCTCTGCCGAGATTCCCGCGGCAACGCCCCATGCCGATATTGCATCCGCGTTCTCTTCGATTGGCGCCAGCGCTTCCAGCTTCTTTAAGGGTGCGCTTGCAAAAGGCAGGAAATTTGTCGACGATTTCGAGGAGAAGCGCGCTGCCGCACGCGAGGCTGCCGAGCAGGAGGCTATCGCTCAGCAGCAGGCAGCCGAGGCGGCACGTGAGCGCGCGGCGCAAGAGTTCGAGCAGAACGAGGCTATGCAGTCCGGGCCCGTCGACGCTGCCGAAGCTACGACGTCCTTTGAGTCCCAGCAACCGACGTCAGCGGATGTTGTTGAGGCAACAACGTCTTTCGAGGCTCAGCAGCACGTCGATAGCACCATGTCGTTTGATGCCGCGCAGTTCGATTCCACGATAACGTTTGAAAAGCAAGGCACCGCAATTGCCGAGCCCCTTCCTGTTTCCGATGAGCAGGGCGACGCGGCAGACGATGACGAGCCCATTGATGCTGCCGAAATCCAAGATGCCGCCGAGGACGAGTCCGTCGAGGCCAACTCTGACGAAGAGCAATACGCGGCAGCCGATCAAGGTGATTCGACCGAGGTCGAGCAGGAGGAAGTGCCTGCGGTTTCCGAGACTCCCGAGACGGATGAGTCGAGGCCTTACTCCACGCAGATTTTCACCATGCCGACCCCGAGTGGTTCCGGTGCCACGGTTGCCAATGTCGCTCCCACCCAGGACGAAACGGTCGATTCCCTTATGGCCCAGATTTCCTCCCAGGCATCGCCGCGTCCGCAGATGAATGTTCCCGATCCGTCGTCGGCACCGTCGCCTGCACCTTCCTCGTCTCCGCTGGCTTCGGTCCCCGATCCGTCGCTGCCGTCTATGAAGCAGGCAAACGTTGCGTCTCGCACGTCGCTGTTCGACCTTCCCGATCCCTCTGCCCAGGTCAACGACCCCTTTGCTACTGCTCAGGGTCCCGAACCCACATCGGCACCCGTTGCGCCTCCTGTGCCCGTTGCGTCGGGCGCGCAGCCGATCGAGACCATTTCGGCTCCCGCCCCGGCGGCACCCAAGTCTCGTAAGCGCGGCCTGGGTGGCCTGTTCGGTCGTAAAAAGAAAAACGAGCAGGACAGCATGAGTGACTGGCTGGGCGTCGAAGACGATTACGATGCCAAGAAGTCCGGTCGCGGTATCGGTTCGTGGGATAACTTCGAGGACGATAACGATGGCTGGAAGGGTGGCGCTACGTCTTCCGATGGCGCTTCTTCCGAAGATATGCTCTCGGCTGTCGCCTCTATGGGCGATGATGAGCTGCTCGGTCACGATATCTGGTTTGTGGCAACCGGCGCCTCGGATTGTGATGGCGCCGGCATGAAGGCCTTCTTGGCTTCGCATCGCGATAAGCTCCGCGGCGTATTCTTCATCAATCTTGAATCCGTCGGCGCTGGCAGGCTTTCGGTGGTGACGGTCGAGGGCGAACAGCAGCTGCTCAAGGGCGATCGCCGCATCATGAACCTGGTCAGCAAGGTGTGCAAGTCGTTCCATGTCGATTGTGGCGCGCTCGAGATGCCCTATGCCAAGACCGATGCCTATGCCGCGCTCGAGGCGAGCCGCCGAGCCCTCACCATCGCCGGCGTGGACGGCACGCGTCTGGCTTGCGCTCGTACCGAGGACGACCTGCCCCACAATGTCAACCCGACGAACATTGCCACGGTATCCGAGGTCGTGACCGAGGTTATCCGCCGTTCGTAGACGGAGCTCTAAGGAGTCAACGTGTTTTCGTATATTAAGCGCCATTGGCCTGTCTACGTGATTTTGACCTTGATTGCCATTGCGTTAGGATTTGGGGCTGCCTACATCGTGGGTGCAAAGGGCTCGACCCCCGCCTCCGCAATCAGCGAAGAGGTGGAGCAAGAACAGAGTACGGGTGCCGATGGGATTCCTGAGTCCGAGCAGGCAATCGTTGATGGTGGATCTTCGTCTGCAGAGTAGATACGGCGATTTACATGATTGAAAGCGGGCGAGCCAGGGGACTGGCTCTCCCGCTTTTTCATCGCGCTAGCGCTTCTTTGGGGTCGACCTAAGGCGAGCGAACCATAGGGCTGCGGCACCCGAGGTCAGGAGCGCGGTGATGCAAGCGGCGATGGGAACTGATCCTGTTGCCGGTAGGTCCTGCAGTAGGGTACAGCGTTGAATGACACGGTCCTCGTCATGTGACTCAAGTTTATCGCCGCCGCCGTTGCGGCAAAGATCGACGCGTGCGCTGTTGGTGAGTGCGGTTTGGGGCGTATAAGCCGACGTCGCCTGCATGTGCACGATTGCGCCCCGAGCGTCTGTGCCAAGGATTGCTTTGGCATCGTCAAGGTCGTCGTGCTCATCTTTGAGATCATCGCGGGTCCAAGAATCCGCATCGCTTCGAGTCGTAAAGTCGGCGGCTACCGCACCGTATTCAATTCGAATGCCCGTTACGACGGTATTGGGTGTAAGGTCGAGCTCTTCCGCCTCGAGTGTGGTGGATTCCGTGGTCGAGACATCCGCCTTCCAGAGGCGCCAGCCGTCGTAATCGACGAGGCGACAGTCCTCACCAAGGCTCTCTTTTACTTCGTCGGACTCAAGCCAAGGATTTTCGTGTCCATCGTCAAGTGTCGCGTTCGCCGGTTCATCGACGTCTGTCGAGTCCAACGGCGTCGTGCGATACCACACGTTGCACAGACCGTTGAGGTCGCCGATGGCGACGGGGGTTTCGATTGAGACGAATCTCGCCGTATCGTCCTCGGCACACTCAAGATCATCGGTAATTGTGAACTCATCAACCCAGGTAGTTGAATCGTTTCGAGCGTCGATGGTATAGGAGAAAAGCCCATCCGTATTGGTTTGCATCGCGGCACGGTTTTTACCATCGCCGTTAGCCAACAGGCCCTTTTCGATAGGTTGGACAAGTTCCTGACGCTTGTCGACCTGCCCCTTGATCTCGATGGGCGCATCCTTCATCGCGACGGATTGGACTTCTCCCGTATCTTTTATTTCAAACGTTATCTCCTCGGCAAGGTCATAGGTCCGCGGAGACATCATTTCGCGCAACGAGTAGGTGCCGGGTGCAAGATGTTCGACGCGGTGTGGCTTGTCGGATGAGGTCCAGGAGTCTATTTCGGTTTTATCGGGACCATATAAGGTGAGCTGTGCGCCTTCCACTTCCTGCTCGCCGCTTGCATCGACCTTGGAGATATCTACCTTGGTGTAATCGTCGGATACGTTAAGCCGTGCTTCTACAACGGGTGTTTTCTGGTCGGCATAAGTAAGGTCGACAATATGGGATGTCCGATCGAGTAAGAAGCCTGCCGGCGCTTGAGTCTCGACAACCTCGTAGCGTGCGGTGCCAGATCCCAGCGGGAGGTCGTCCGCGCGTGCTTCTCCAGTTTCATCCGTCGTGACGGCAGCGACAGTCTCACCGTCGAGCGCGGCAATGCTACCGTCGGGGCGCACGATATCACCCGAGGCACGGATCTCAAAGACGGCGCCCGTGAGGCTGCTGCCGTCTACGGCATCGGTTTTAACGATCCTGATGTTTCCGGTCGCGGCGTGGTCATAATACGAGGCGATTACAACGGGCGTTAGGTTCATGTCGGCGGGTATGTTTACCTCGATCTCTTCGCCGACAAGATAGGGCTCTTTGGCCGAGGCTTCGCGTACATAATAGGTGCCCGGCACGAGCGATTCTGGCAGTGTGACGGTCCCGGTCGCGTCAGTCGTAAAGGTGTCCATTACGTTATGTGCTGGATACCAGCAAGTTTGTGAGACAGGTTCGTGATTGCTGTCGAGGAGTTGGAAGGTGAATCCGGCTAGTGGAACAGAAGCGCCTGTTTGGGCATCGCGTTTTACAATCTGGAGATGCGTCGACAGAGCGTGGTTGTCCACGATATATTGAAGCTCGGCGCCGTTGGAAATCTGATTGGCCCCGACGGTCCATTCCCCTGCACGTTTAAAACCCTCGGGGACGGTTTCCGGAACCTCGCGAATCGTGTAGCCGGCACGGTCGTATGGGACGGCTCCGTGGACACCGGCGGGTCGCTTGCCTGTGCCGAACCATGCTTCGGGCTGATCTTTGGTGGAGGCAAAGCCATAGATGTTTGTGGTCAATGTGCCAACAACCTGCTGAGAGCTGTTGCTGACAACTTCAAAGACAACACCACCCGCCGGCTGTTCCAGGCCGGATTGGTCGCTATTGCCGTAATCCTTGAATTTGGAAATCTCAAGGTCAAACGCAATGGGGATATCGGAAATGCGAGACTCGATCTCGACTACGCCTGAATCGCCGAGCTGGTCGGCTCCAACGGTATAGGTCCAGCTGTCGTTGGATGGCAGGTAGCCCTCGGGGGCTTTTGATTCGTAGATGGTAAAGGTTCCTAAGGGGACATCGACGAGGGTAGCCCGACCGCTTTCGTCAGTCGTGAGAATTTGCGCCCATCCAGGGGTTGATTGCGACACACACGTGAACTCTGCTCCTGCGAGTGAAGATCCCGCCTGGGGGCCGGCATTCGTCGCGGCATCGAGTTTTACGATACGCAGATTGATGGTGCCGGGCTGTTCATCAATGGCGACCTTTCCACCGTCATTCCCCGTGGTAAAGGCGATGCGATCGCGACGGGGGACATAGCCGGCCGGCGCCTTCGTTTCAACTAGGTAGTATGCCGTGTTGGGCAGAAGTGTTGCCTGCGCTCGACCGTTGCTGTCCATCTGGACGGTGCCGACACGCGCGCCGCTGGTGCTCTCAAAAACATCGAATGTTGCCCCGTCAAACTGATAAGTATTGTTTCCGCTGGTAATGGCAGCGTTTGCAGACTGCTTTTGGAAGGAAACAGAGACCGCCGGCAGTACATAGAGCATGTCCTGACGTTTGCTGCCGCCCGATACGGCTCCTAGATAGCGCCGCGCGCGGTGCGGAGCGGCTTTGATGCTTCCTGATTTTGCGCTGTCGTGGAGCCACCGCGCCGCCGCCACGACTTCATTGTCAGTGATAAAGTGCCCACTCTTGGTTTTGCCCTGAGCGGTCGTGTAAGAGTAGGTACCGTCGACATGGGTAGTGCCGTTGAGCATCCATACGGCAAGCTGGGTTGCGGCGCGGGCACGATCGGGTGAAAGATGGTAACCGCCAAACGACGTGGCGGTAGGATATCCGTGACAAACGATTGCCGCGAACTCGTCGTCGAGCCACACCCAGCCTTGATCAAAGTTGAGCCATGGGCCGCCCGGCTTGGTGGGGCCGGGGCGCTCCTGGTTCATGCAGTAGGCAATCGAGGCGTCTTGAGCTTCATACTTGCCGATGAGGAAGGGCCCACAATCATCGCTAATAGTGCGGAAGCCGAGCTGGTCGTAGCCATCGACGGCAAATGCGGCTCCCGGTGTCAGGCAGCCGAAAAGCAGGAAGAGGAGCAGGAGCAGCGGACCTGTTGCGATTGCGCTGTGGACAGAGTGCGTGGGTGCGTTGGACATGGCTGCTCCTTATCCCTCGTGCGCCGCATGGGGAGGTTGCGACGCGTAGGATGAGGCTACCCCCGAGGTTCATGCGGGTAAGTACCGGAGCCTGACCAAAAGCTTGCCCAATTCCTGACAAATTGAGCTCAAATACAACAATCAAGCAAAAGCGCAGGTAGAAGATAAGGGGAACAGGAAGCCAAAGGTCCTCGTCTCCACAATTGACGCGATTTTCAAACGAATCTCCACAGCTAAAACAAGCATCGCCACCCTTGTATCGAACAAGACAACCGCGTTATACTATCCCCCACATATGCGGGCATCGCCAAGTGGTAAGGCATCAGCTTCCCAAGCTGACACTCGCGGGTTCGAGTCCCGTTGCCCGCTCCATTCGAATTTCAGGCACGGTAACGTTTCGTTACCGTGCCTTTTTCAATAAAGTGCCGGGACTCGAACCCGACAGGGTGCGAGCGTTAAATAAACGCGAAGCGTTTATAGCGAGCAGGCAAGGTCGCCGATAGGCGGCCGCAGCCGGTGCGGATTTGCGAAGCAAATACGCGGACGTCCCGTTGCCCGCTCCACCGAGCGCGGGAGAACTCGGGACGGCCAATTCAACAAAGTTTTCCCCATCGTCTCCGTGAATCCGAGGAGATCGCCGCAGCCGGTGCGCGTCCGCGACGCGGGCGCGCGGACGTCCCGTTGCCCGCTCCATCGAGTACGGGGGACCTCGGGAACGTCGGGTCCAACCCGCTGTGCCCGTGCGTGTGCGCGGACCGGGTCTGCCGACCGCAGCCGGTGCGGATTTGCGAAGCAAATACGCGGATGTCCCCATGGCTGCTCTTGCGGCAAAATGTTAGGTTAATGCCTGCTGCCCATACTTGCACCTGCGCACGGTACAATGGATGGGTTACGACCAACGTGCCAATAACCAAAAAGGAGCCGCTATGATCGATCGCTATACCCGCCCGGAGATGGGACACATCTTCTCCCTCGAGAACAAGTACGCCATTTGGCAGGAGATCGAGGTTCTGGCCTGCGAGGCCCAGGCGGAGCTCGGCAAGATCGGTATTTCCAAAGACGAGGCCCAGTGGATCCGCGACCATGCCAACTTTGAGAAGGCGAAGGTCGATGAGATCGAGGAAGTCACGCGCCACGACGTCATTGCCTTCCTGACCAACATGAAGGAATACATCGATGCCGATGTTCCCGAGGGCGACCCCAAGCCCAGCCGCTGGGTTCACTATGGCATGACCAGCTCGGATCTGGGCGACACGGCCCTGTGCTACCAGCTCACCCAGGCCTGCGACCTGATCATCGAGGACGTCAAGAAGCTCGGCGAGATTTGCAAGCGTCGCGCCTTTGAGGAGCGCAACACGCTCTGTGCCGGCCGCACTCATGGCATCCACGCCGAGCCGATGACCTTCGGCATGAAGTTTGGCTCTTGGGCCTGGGAGCTCAAGCGCGATCTGGATCGTCTTGAGGACGCCCGCAAGAATGTTGCCTTTGGTGCCATCTCGGGCGCTGTCGGCACGTACAGCTCCATCGAGCCGTTCGTCGAGGAGTATGTCTGCGAGCACCTGGGCCTGGTTCACGACCCGCTGTCCACGCAGGTTATCAGCCGCGACCATCACGCCTATCTCGCCGGCGTTCTCGCCACCACCGCAGCCACCTGCGAGCGCATCGCTACCGAGGTTCGCAATCTGCAGAAGACTGATACGCTCGAGGCCGAGGAGCCGTTCCGTAAGGGCCAAAAGGGCAGCTCAGCCATGCCGCACAAGCGCAACCCCATCACCATGGAGAAAGTCTGCGGTCTGTCGCGCGTCGTGAAGTCCAACGCCCAGGTTGCCTTCGATAACGTCGCCCTGTGGCACGAGCGTGACATTTCGCACTCCTCTGCCGAGCGCGTCGCCCAGGCCGATAGCTTCATCGCCCTCGACCACATGTTCCAGTGCCTCATCCGCGTTATCGACGGCCTGCAGCTGTACCCTGCCCGCATGATGGCCAACCTCAATAAGACCCGCGGCCTCATCTTCTCCTCCAAGGTGCTGCTCGCCCTCGTCGACACGGGCATCACCCGCGAGGACGCGTACGCCATTGTGCAGGAGAACGCCATGGCAACCTGGCACGAGGTACAGGATTGTGTCTCCGGCCCTACCTTTAAGGAGCGTCTCGAGGCTGACCCGCGCTGCACCGTCAGCCAGGAAAAGCTCGACGAGATCTTTGATCCGTGGGACTTCCTCACCCGTATCGACACGGTCTTTGATCGTCTGGAGCAGCTGAGCTTCGAGTAGGTTCGGGCATAACGTTAGCTTTTTAGGGCGCTTTGCTGGTAATGTGTGTTGCCGGCAAAGCGCCTCGTTGCATTTAGGGAAAGACGGGGATAATAGTCGTCTCGAATAACATTCTGAGAGGGGATCGCATGATTTCGTTTGATTACAAGCCTCAGGGCGTGTGTGCTCGCAATATTCACCTTGACCTTTCCGATGACGGCAACAAGGTGATGGGCGTTGAATTTACCGGCGGCTGCGACGGCAATCTCAAGGCTATCTCCAAGCTGGTCGAGGGCGCTCCTGCCGATCGCGTAATCGAGGTTCTCGCCGGTAATACCTGCGGTATGAAAAAGACCTCCTGCGCCGACCAGCTTACACGCGCTATCGAGGCCGCTCGCGCCGAGATCGCCTAATGGGTATCGCCGATCACATCAAGAACGGAATATCGCGTCGCGGCTTTGTGCTCGGTGGGGTTGCTGCGGGCGCTGCCACGGTGCTTGCCGGATGCTCGAAAAAAACGGGTACCAGCGATGATGCCGCCGGCGAGCCGCAGGTTATCAAGGATGATTCCAAAATCATCTCGATTACGGATGAGTACGAGGCAGTCGACATCGATCTTGAGCCGGCGGCGTCGTGGACGCTGCCTCTGGGTACGCTGCTGTACTACTGCGACGGCGATTACGCCGCGGCAATGATGGCGCCCGCATCGGCACTGCACGCCAACACACTCGGTGTGCTCAACCTGGGCGATGGCTCGCTTACCACATTAATCGAGGATCCTATCGAGGGCACGGGATATGCATTCTACGATGTCCGTGCCGGCGACGGCGTATTCGCGTGGGTTGAGATGAACTTTGCCAATTCATCGTGGAAGCTCTACGCTCAAAATCTGTCGGGCGCTTCGCTCTCTGGCGACGTGGTTGAGCTCGATCGAGGTGGCAAGGACTACGATCCGCCGCTGTTTACGGCGTTCGGGTCATCAGTCATCTGGTATAAAATGCCCTCGGCAGGTGGCAATAAAACGAGTAGCGATTCGTTTTGCTATCGTCGCTCGCTTGATGAATCCAAGGCCGAGATAATTTGGAAATCGACGGGTCGCTTTGCATCGGCCCCGCGCGCGAGCGACGGCATTTTGACCATCTCGCCGCGTGTCCGCAACGACGAGGGCGTCTACTACGGCATAACGGCAATCGATTTGACCGACGGCAACAACACCAAACGTGCCCAGCTAGTCCTTCCCTCGTCAGTCTCGCCTTTCGAGGCCGTATATATGGGCGATACCTTCGTGTTTTCTATCGAGGCGACCTATAGCGGTGTGGGCAGCCTGGGCAACATGGGCACGTATATCGGTAATGAGGGAGGGCCGTACCTCTTTCTGTCACGCGAGCCGCTCGCATGTGCGGCTGGCAAGAAGAATAAATACCTTGTTAAGGTACAGGCGTCGCATTTCCTGATCGACACCTCTGCCAAGACCTATGGCTCACTGCTGTCGCCCGACCGCGCTTTGGAGTATGGCGATTATCCAGCTACGGCGGGAAAATCGGACTCATTCCTTACGTACGCCACGGTGCGCAACAGCCAGGGTATACCAGAGACGGTCACTGCACGCCTATTCTCTCTTTAAGCTTAGAGGGGTTAAAAAGGCGCCAACAGGGGAATAAGCGCGTTGTAATTGTGAGTACCGCCCGCCGAGCTGCCGCGTCATAGCGGCATCCGGCGGGCTCAGGTGCGTTAAAATGGGCTTGTTCTTAGCTAATTGAGACAGGGGGGCCGTGTTATGGCTTCAGATGCAAAAAAGATTCTGCTGGTCGAGGATGAGAAGGCAATCCGTGACGCCGTCGCTGCCTATCTCGAGCGCGAAGGCTACTGGGTTGTGGGCGTCGGCGACGGCCAGTCCGCGATCGAGGAGTTCGAGAAGCATCAGTTCGACCTGGTCGTGCTCGACCTTATGCTCCCCAAGATTCCCGGCGAGCGCGTTTGCCGCACCATTCGCGATACCTCGGATGTCCCCATCATCATGCTGACGGCTAAGGGCGAGATCGAGGACCGTATTATCGGTCTTGAGCTCGGCGCCGACGACTATCTGATTAAGCCGTTCTCGCCGCGCGAGCTCGTCGCCCGCGTTCGCGCTCTGTTCCGCCGTGCCCATCAGGCCGACGAGCCCGCCGTCGAGGTGCTCGACTTCGGCGATCTGGTCATCGATATCTCGGGCCACAAGATCTTGGTCGAGGGCAAGGAAGTCGATCTGACGGCTTCCGAGTTCAAGCTGCTCACCACGCTTGCCCGCCATCCCGGCCGTGTGTATAACCGCATGGAGCTGGTCGAGAAAGTGCTCGGGTATGACTTTGAGGGCTATGAGCGCACCATCGATAGCCACGTGAAGAATCTTCGCGCCAAGCTGGGCGATGATCCCAAGAAGCCCAAGTGGCTCTACACCGTCCATGGTGTCGGCTATCGCTTCGAGGCTCCGGCCAAGACCGATAAGTCGGACGAGAAATAGGGAAATCACATATGACACCTGCGCGCTTTGAAATCGGACAAAAGCACAAGCAGGAGAGCGAGGCGGGTTCCAAGGCTAGTTGGAACACGCCTCGTTCCGATTCACGGCCAACGATGAGCTATCCCTCGCGCATGGCACTTGCTTTTGCTCTGACATCGCTCATGACGGTATTGGTGCTGGTGGGCGTTGTCTCTGTTGTGTGGGGCACGGTCTTTTCGGATTACACACGCTCCAATATCGTCGAAATCGCAAATTCCGCTGCCGAGAAGTTGGCAACCTCATATGAGGAAAACGGCTCTTGGACCGCGGGAGAACTGCGCACGGTCGCAACGTCTAGTTTGGTTTCCGACGATCTGGGTATGCAGGTCGTCAATAAAAAGGGCGTGATCGTTTATGACGATTCCTGGCCCTCGGCAAGCGCCACCGCCGATGTACGCGAAAACCAGGCTACGACCGACGACACGAGCGGCAAGAGGGCATCGCATAGCCCGGTCTCGTCTGCTCCAACCGACTCCGATAGCGTTGCTAACGTCGAGATTGTAACGTCTTCCGGCGAGCATGTCGGACAGGTAAAGCTGTGGGCCATCGGCTCCGACGCTCTGCTCACCAAGGCGGACTCTGCGTTTAGGGAGAAGACCTTTAACGCCATGGCCCTCGCCGCGGTTGTTGCAATCTGCATTTCGGTCGTTATCGGATCGCTCGTGTCGCGCATGCTCACCAAGCCGATTCATCGCATCACCAGTACCGCAAAGCAAATCCGTGACGGCGACCTGTCGGCTCGCACGGGACTGCGCGGTGATGACGAGATCGATCAGCTGGGTGAGACCTTCGATGAGATGGCCACTTCGCTCGAGAAGGATATGAAACACGAGAAGCGCCTGACCTCAGACGTTGCACACGAGCTTCGCACGCCGCTTATGGCCATGCTCGCAACGGTCGAGGCCATGCAGGATGGCGTGTATCCCACCGACGATGAGCATTTGGAGACCGTTGCTTCCGAGACGCGTCGCCTGGCTCGTCTGGTGCAGCAGATGCTCGACCTATCGCGTATGGAAAACAGCACGGCTCCGCTCAATCTAGAACCGGTGGACATGGTTCCGTTCGTGCGATCGATTGTGAACGGCCAGGAGCGTCTGTTTGCCGACCGTGACCTTCGTCTTCGCTTTGCAGATGAAACCCAAGGGCACGACGATGTCGTCGAGGCCGATCCCGACATGATCACGCAATGTGTTATCAACCTCATGAGCAACGCCATGCGCTACACCCCCGAGGGCGGTTGGGTCGTGGTGTCGGTGCTCAGTGACCGCAGGCACGTCAGCATTGCCGTTTCTGATACCGGCATCGGTATTGCCAAGGACGATCTGTCGCGCATTTTCGGGCGGTTTTGGCGCGCCGATGCCAGCCGCGCCCGCGAAGCTGGCGGCCTGGGCGTCGGCCTCGCCGTGACCAAGCAGATCGTCGAGCGTCACCATGGCTACATATCCGTGGAGTCGGAGCTTGGAAAGGGTACGACTTTTACAATTCATCTGCCCCGCGAGCACACGGCGGACGCGGCATCTACTACAATGGAGCACTAGCTTTTCGCTATTCGGTGAAGGAGGGGCCGCGTCCCTGCCGCTCCGAGTTTGCGAAAACATGCGGGAAAGAACCCGCATTTCTGTCGTATTTAGGTAAGGAGTGACTCACGTGACAACGATGGAGCGTCGTCCGGATTCCCGTGGCAAGGTTCGTGATATTTACGATGCCGGTGAAAACCTGCTGATGGTCGCCACCGACCGCATTTCTGCGTTCGACTTCATTCTTCCCGACGAGATTCCGTTTAAGGGAGAGGTGCTCAATCGCATCTCGGCATTCTGGTTCGATAAGTTTGCCGACATCGTTCCCAACCATCTCGTTTCCATCGACCCGGCGGATTTCCCCGAGGAGTTTGCTGAGTATCGTGACTACCTCGCTGGCCGCGCCATGCTGGTTAAGAAGGCCCAGACGATTCCTATCGAGTGCATCGTCCGCGGCTATCTGACCGGTTCGGGCAAGAAGACCTACGACGAGAACGGCACCGTCTGCGGCATCCAGCTGCCTGAGGGCCTGACCGAGGCTTCCAAGCTTCCCGAGCCGTTGTTCACGCCGTCCACGAAGGCCGAGATCGGTGACCACGACGAGAACATCTCGTTCGAGCGTTGCTGCGAGATCGTGGGCGAGGACATCGCCACGCAGATTCGTGACCTTTCCCTCAAGATCTACAAGGCCGCTGCCGAGTACGCCGCGACCCGTGGCATCATCATTGCCGACACCAAGTTCGAGTTTGGTGTCATCGATGGCAAGGTCACGCTGATCGACGAGTGCCTCACGCCCGACTCCAGCCGTTTCTGGCCTGCTGCCAGCTACGAGGAGGGCAAGATCCAGCCTAGCTACGACAAGCAATTCGTCCGCAATTGGCTCAAGGCCAACTGGGATATGACGGGGGAGACCCCGCACCTGCCCGCCGAGGTCATCGATGGCACGTCCGAGCGCTATCGCGAGGCCTTCCAGATCATCACGGGCTCCCAGTTCACAAGCATGAAGGAGAACGCATAAGTGAGTACCCGTAGCGCCACGAACAAGCGCACGCAATCCCACGAAGTTACCGGGGTTGCGCGCAAGTCTGCCGCATCTGCTAAGCCCGCCCGCCAAGCAGCGAGCTCCGTTCGCGTCGTGCCGGCTTCGTCTAAGGCACGCCGCAAAGAGCTCGAGAAGGGCGAGAACCTCGAGGGCCTCTCTAAAGAGGAGAAGCGCGCCCGCAAGGCTAAGCAGCGCGCCAAGGAGGACCGCATCTATACGGTGTCGAATATCCTCCTCAAGCAGGACGAGGACTACACCAAGCGCCGTCGCATCTGGTGGATTGTGCTCGCCATTGGCATGGTGCTCGTCGTGGCAATTTGGGCCTCGCTGTACTTCGCTCCCGCTGGCATGGTGTCCAGCCCTGTCCAGATGGTCGGCATCGTTTTGTCCTATGTCATCATCCTAGGTGACTTTATCTACGACTTCGCTCGTATTCGTCCCTTGCGCAACATGTACCGCGCGCAGGCCGAGGGCATGTCCGAGAACAAGCTCAACGCTCTTATCGAGCGCGCAGCTGCCGAGGAGGACAAGAAGGACTCCAAGAAGAAGTAGCGTTTGCATACATACTTATCGCTAAGATATAAGGCGCGTCGTTTTTGCGGCGCGCCTTTTTACTGTTCTATAGATAGATGGAGTGGCACATGATTCGAGCTGCCCTGACGGTCGAAGAGGCTCTGGAGGGCATGAAGGCCCTGGAGCCCAAGATTAAAAACTACGCGCGCCTGGTCGTCCGCAAGGGCGTAAACGTCAAGCCCGGCCAGGAGGTCGTCGTTCAGTCTCCGGTCGAGTGCGCGCCGTTTGCGCGCGTGGTGGTCGCGGAGGCCTATGCTGCCGGCGCCGGCCACGTGACGGTCATCTGGGCCGATGATGCCGTGACGAGGCTCACGTACGAGCATGTCGAGAAAAGCTATTTTGAGCAGACGCCCGAGTGGAAGCGCCTGCAGCTGGATTCCCTGGCCCAGGACGGTGCCTGCTTTATCTTTATCGAGGGTGCGGACCCCGCCGCCCTTAAGGGCATCGATCCCGCTAAGCCCGCTGCAGCTTCTAAGGCAAAGAACACGCAGTGCAAAGTTTTCCGCCGTGGACTGGATTACAACATCAATCCGTGGTGCATCGCCGGCGCTCCGGTCGTGGCTTGGGCGCGCGAGGTGTTCCCGGGAGACGCCGACGAGGTTGCAATCTATAAGCTGTGGAATGCGATTCTGCACACCGCTCGCGCCGATGGCCAGGACCCAGAGAGCGACTGGGAGCTCCATGACGCCGCATTCGAAAAGAACCTGCGTTTCCTGAACGACAATCGTTTCGACTGCCTGCATTACACCGCGGCAAATGGAACCGATCTGATGATTGGCATGACGAAGGGTCACGAGTGGGCCGGCGGCAAGGGCAAGACGCCCGATGGGCACCCCTTCTTCCCCAACATTCCCACCGAGGAAGTCTTCACTTCGCCCGATCGCATGCGCGCCGACGGTATCGTGTACTCGGCCATGCCGCTCATCCACCACGGCAATAAGGTCGACGATTTTTGGATTAAGTTCGAGGGCGGCCGCGTGGTGGACTACGACGCCCGCGTGGGCAAGGCAACGCTTGCAAGTATCATCGATACGGACGAGGGCGCTGCTCACCTGGGAGAAGTCGCGCTCATTTCCAAGAACACGCCGATCCGCGAAAGTGGTGTTCTGTTCTACGATACGCTCTATGACGAGAACGCTAGCTGCCATCTCGCGCTAGGTGTCGGTTTCCCCGAATGCATCGAGGGTGGGTACGACATGTCCAAGGAGGAGCTCCTGGAGCATGGTGTTAACGTCTCGAGCACGCACGTCGATTTTATGATCGGCACGGACGACATCGATATTACGGGCATTACGCCTGATGGACGTGAAGTTGTGATTTTCCAGAACGGCCAATGGAGTTGGGAATAGTCCCAGACCGTGGTACAATGCCACCCGCGGGCCGTTAGCTCAGCTGGCAGAGCAGGGGACTTTTAATCCCAAGGTCCAGGGTTCGAACCCCTGACGGCCCACCATAGAAAAGAAAGCGATCGACTCCGGTTGGTCGCTTTTTTGTTGCCGCGACACGGGTTCGAACCCGTCGGGGCGCGGAGCGCCGCAGCGGCCGCCTGCGGAGCAGGCTGAACCCCCGACGGCCCACCCAAAGATTGTTGAGACGGTCAACTTCGGTTGGCTGTCTTTTTTTGTCGCCCTTTCATGGGTTCGAACCCGTATCTATCTATATATAAGAACGCTTGGCGAACAAAACCCGCCTTTTACCGATGGGAAACAAATAGCTGATGCCTTTGGAGTAAAGTAGCGCTCCAGAGATGACCGATGTCTCAATACTCATAAAACAGCTGGTCATCGCCAATATCAGAAGCTGCTGCTTCGAATACGGCCTCAGCGAAGCAACTGAGGGTTCTATTCATTTGTGAACAAAATATGGAGTGCGCGATTCCCGCCCCCGGCGCCCCTCCGGTCTGGCAATATATCTCCTTGCCGCGCGGCCCGGTCGGACCGGATGAGCCGCAAAGCGTGCACCTTGAGAACCGGATACTGCGAGGATGGACACTAACTTCAGTGTCGCATCCGGGCAGACATCGAACCATTTGAAATGGTCTAACTTGGA
>UQRW01000015.1 GCA_900543515.1 uncultured Collinsella sp. | reverse complement strand
TCCGCACATGTGCGGATGAATGTGGGAGGTGTTCGGATAAAGTTGATAATCAAGGCAGGCAAGAGACGCTTTCAAACGCATGCATCGCCTCGTTGAACTACAATATGCTTCACGATATGTGCCGCAACCTGGGTGCGACAGATTCTCCGCGCCCGCATCGAAAGGACCAGCTATGAGCGCCGCTCGCAAGACACTCAAAATCCTTGCCCTGATTTATTTTGTTCTGGGCATCGCCAGTCTCGTCATTGGAATCGCCGGCATCGCGACCGGCAAGCTCGAGTCCACCTACGGATCGAACGCCATACTCGCCGCGGTCGTGCTTGTCGCCAAGGGCGTTGTCGATCTTGCCGCAGGTGTTGCGGGCATCAAGGGCGCCAACAAGCCTTCGCAGGTAGACGGCGCATTTAAGCTCGGTATCGTTGCCGCGGCAGCCACGCTCCTCCAAGCCGTGCTCACGCTTCCCGCACTCGGCGGCAGCTCCGTCAATATCGTCGCCTTTGTCATCGTGGTCTACGACCTGTTCTTTATTCAGCAGGCGCACGCCGTCAAGGCCGAGAACAAGGACCGCCTGTAAGCGCTCGCTTCTCATAACCTCTACAGCCAAGCAACCAAAAAGGGCCGATCGCGCATCTCCGCGGTCGGCCCTTTGCGTTTGTCCAGATAAAACCTACCAAAATAAACCTGTCCCTTTTTGGTAGGTTGTTAGCTGTGGCGGTACTCGGCGATGATGAAGTCGATATCGGTCTGGAGCGTGTCCAGGTTTGCCAGGCGCTCTTTATCGGCAGGTCGTGTGCGGTAGTAGTACGGCGTCATCTGGAACACTGCCTCGATGTCGGCCTGGGTCTGAAGCGTAATATTCGCAGACACCCGCTGCGTGCCGACCAACTCGAGCTCGGTTGTCTTCGGCAGCTTCTCGTCGTTAAGGTACGGCGTGTCGTAGAGCACCTCCTTGAGCCCAAACAGATGACGTGCACCTGGCACGACGGTGTAGAGCGAGCCCTCGGGCGCCAGCACGCGGGCAAACTCGCGCTCGTTAAAGGGAGCAAAGAGCTCGGTCACCATATCGAAGGCGCCATCGGCCACGGGGATATCCTTCATGTTGGCCACAAAATAGGTCGCATCGCCGCGCTTGGCGGCCAGACGCACCATCTCTTTGCCCAGGTCGAACCCGTAAGCATCCACGCCCGGCACCGCGCCCATGGCGCTGGTGTAGTAGCCCTCGCCACAGCAAATATCGAGCAGCGTCATGGGGCCATTCGTAGACGCGGCGCGCCCAGGCATCTGCTTGCGCGCCAGCTCAACCATCGCATCGCGCAACGGCGCGTAGTATCCACGGTTCAGAAAGTCACGACGGCTGCGGGCCTGCGACTTGGGATCGCCCATGGAGTCACCGCTCTTGGACGAGCGCAGGAGATATAGATAGCCCTCGCGCGCACGGTCAAACCGGTGTCCGCCCGCACATGCAGCACCGCGCTCGTTATCCACCAGTGGCTCATGGCAAACGGGACACAACAACATGGCAACTCCTTAGCGCGAACAACACGACGTCCACCATTGTCGCACGCCTTCCCCACCTAGTCATTGGGGACGTTCTTGAAGGACTAGTCGTTTAAGAACGTCCCCAATGACTAGTCGATTAGGAGTATCATCATCTGCGCAAATAAGCACGAAAGAGCATATTAGAGATTGAGAGCGTATGGCTGACACCGTATCTAAGCACATTGACATGACCACCGGCTCGCTGTGGCGCAATATTCCCCTGTTCGCCTTCCCCGTGGCCGCCACGAGCATCTTGGAGCAGCTGTCGAACCTCATCGCCACGGTCATCATCGGTAATTTCTCGGGCGACCAGGGAACCCTCGCAATGGCGGCGGTCGGCTCCAATGTTCCGCTTACCAGTCTTATGCTCAACCTGTTTATTGGCATGTCGCTTGGCTCCAACGTGGTCATCGCCAACGCTATCGGCCGCAACGATCAGAACATGGTCAAACGCGCCGTCCATACCTCGATTTTAATGGCGCTCGTGGGCTTTGTCGTCATCGCGCTGGGCGAGATCTTTGCCGAGCCCATGCTCGCCGCGCTCAACGTTCCCGCCGAAACCATGCCGCTCGCTTCGCTCTACCTGCGCGTCTTTTTGCTCAGCATGCCCTCGATCTTGCTCTACAACTTTGAGGCCGCGATCTTCCGCTCCGTCGGCATCACCCGCATGCCGCTGCAGGCGCTTGTTGTGTCCACCGTCCTCAACATTGGCCTGGACCTCATCTTTGTCCCCGTACTCCACTGGGGCGTCGCAGGCGTCGCCATCGCCACCGCCATCGCCTACACCGTCAGCGCCGCTACACTCTTTATCCGCCTGCTCAAGACCGACTCCGTCGTCCGCGTCACCCCACGCGACCTGGCTATCGACCCCGTCGCCCTCAAGCGCATCGTCAAGATCGGCCTGCCCGCCGGCATCCAAAGCGCCGTCTTTGCTATCGCCAACATCATCATCCAGTCTGCCATCAACAGCCTGGGCACCGAGGTCATGGCCGCCTCGAGCGCCGCCATGAGCCTGGAGTACGTGTGCTACAACCTGCTCAACAGCTTTAGCCAGGCTTGCACCACCTTTGTGGGACAAAACCACGGTGCCCGCAAGATCGACCGCTGCACCAAAACGCTCAAGGTCTGCCTGGTCGAAGGCGGTATCGTTGCACTCACCACGATTATCGTTATTGTCGGCCTGGGGCGCGAGATCCTATCGCTGTTCAACAGCGATCCCAACATCGTCTCGATCGGCTATATCCGCGTGTGCTCGATCTTCCCGGCGTACGCCTTTAGCATGTTCTACGAAAACATGTCAGGCTACCTGCGCGGCTTTGGTATCTCGCTCACGCCCGCCCTCATCACCATGATCTGCGTCTGCGGCATCCGCTTCTATTGGGTGTTCTGCGTGTTCCCGCACTTCCGCACCTTTGCGAACATCATGATGGTCTACCCCATCAGCCTGGGCACCACGGCGTTCTTTATGGTCGTAGCGGTGCTACTTTGCCACCCGGCACGCACCTATCGCGCCACCCAAGCCAAAGCGACAGCCCGCTAAACACCGCACTCAACGCCATGCCAGTCATTAATTGACAATATGCGAGCTCATATAGTCGATAAAGCGCCTCGTGGCGATGGGCATGGTATCCCAGCTGCGCCAGGCGGCCACCACGTCGCGCGAGGGGGCATGCACGATGGGCCGCACACAAATATCGGCTCGCATGCCCTCCACAGTACGACGGTAGAGCATGCTCACGCCTAGGCCTTCCTCCACCATCGCCATGATGGTGTAGTCGTCGGTCACCTCACTCGTCACGTGCGGTGACAGGCCATGCATTGCGAATGCATCGAGCACCAGACTCTGTTCGCCCTCATCCAGCAGCACAAACGGCTCGGACGCCAGGTCGGCGAGTGTCACCTTTTCCTTTGCTGTCAGCGGATGCGCAGCCGGCAACAGTGCCACCAACTCGTCGTGATAGACGACGCGCTTCTCGAGCCCAGCGGTAAATCCGCGGGCCGTAAAACAAAAATCAACCACGCCGTCGTGCACCCACTGGGCGTTGCGCGTGTAATCGCCCTGCTTGAGGGTAAAGCGTACGCCCGGGTGCAGCGTGCCAAAGTCGCGGATCACACGCGGCAGCACGGTACGGCTCACGTTGGTAAACGTCGCGATACGAATATCGGTCGACGAAAGCCCCAGCAGCTCCTGGCGCTTGCCCTCGAGCTCGGCCTCGGCAGTCACGATCTGGCGCAGGTACGGCAGATATTGTTTACCGTCGCGCGTAAGCGAAACGCCCTGCTTTCCGCGCTCGATAAGCGTGGTGCCCAGCTCGCGCTCGAGCGCCTTGACGGCCTGGCTCACCGCACTTTGCGTATAGCCCAACTCGTCCGCCGCGGCCTTAAGACTGCCGCGATCGACCACCATACAAACAATCTGATACCGCGATGCCATCGTGCCTCCACATCAATGCAGCCGTAAAACGTTTTGCCAGCGCTTTTCGCACCAACTTTAGCGTTTCTTAATCATACTGAAGATACATTCGCTTTACTACATCCAAATCTGGGAGCAGAATCCTTTGTGCGAAACCGTTCTGCAACAAAAGGAGTCCCATGGATCGCAAAAAAGCAATCGCGCTCTCATTTTCCGTTCCCGTCGCATGGGGCTTTTCGTATCCCCTCATGAAGATCGGTATGGACAGCATGAACGCCACGAGCATCGTCGCGCTACGCTGCATCATCGCCTTTGTGGTCTGCCTGCTGCTCTTCCACAAGCACGCGTTGCGCATCAACCGCGACCTTATGGTCCGTGCCGCCATCATCGGTGCCATCATGGCAACCGAGCTCACCTGCATGTGCCTGGGCTCCAGCCTCACCTCTGCCTCCACTGCCGGCTTTTTGCAGAGCCTGACGGTCGTGATCGTTCCGTTTGCCAACGCCGCCCTGCTGCGCCGCGCCCCCGAGCACAAAGTGCTCATCGGCACCGCCATCGTCACCTGCGGCATGTTGCTGCTCTCGGGCGCCGACTTTACCAGCCTGAACCCTGGCGCGATCATCATGCTGCTCTCGGCCTTTATCTATGCCAGCCACATTATCGTGGCCAAGCGCTTTGTCGAAGAAGTCGATCCGCTGTCCCTGGGCGTTTGGCAGCTGGGCTTTGGTGGCTTGTTCTCGGGCATCGCCGCATTCACCTTTGGCGGCTTCACGCTTCCCAGCACGCCGAGCGAGATCGTCGTTGTCGTCGCGCTCGCACTCATCTGCTCTGCCTACGGCTTTATCACCCAGACGCTCGTGCAGCCCCACGTGCCCGCCGAGACCACCGGCTTCGCCTTCTCGCTCGAGCCGGTATGCTCCGCCGTCTTTTCGTTCTTCCTGGTCGGCGAGGTCCTGAGCCCCATCGCCTTCTTTGGCGCCGCCCTCATCCTCACCGGCGTCATGGTGGCAACCGTCGAGCTTCCGCGCCTCCGCGCACATGGGCACGCTCGTATGACCGGAGCGCCTGAGCACGTCTCGTAAACCCCGCTCCTCATGCGGCCGCGGCATAAAGGTCTCCGGACACCTTTACAATAGATGCCAACAGAGCATCTGCCATAAAGGAGCCCCATGGACACCGCAACCCGCGACCGCAACATAGCAACTTGGTTAGGCGATGCGCCGCAGCCGGTACGTGACACTACGAACCAGCTGCTCGAGCGCATCGCCCTTTTGCGTGCCGAGCAGACTATCTACCCGGCACAAGACGACATCCTCAATGCCCTCGCCTACACGCCGGCCGACCAGGTCAAGGTTGTCATCTTAGGTCAAGACCCTTATCACGAACCCAACCAGGCCATGGGGCTGTCGTTCTCGGTTCCCGCGACGCAAACCAAGTTGCCGCCGAGCCTGCGCAACATCTATAAGGAACTCAAAGCCGATCTGGGTTGTCCCATTCCCGCCACGGGAGACCTAACTCCATGGGCACAGCAGGGCGTCCTGCTTCTCAACACTACGCTCACCGTGCGCGAGCACGCCGCGAACTCGCACGCCAAACTGGGCTGGAGCACGCTCACCGACTACATTATCGAACTTTGCTGCCAGCTGCCCCAGCCGGTCGTCTTTTTGGCATGGGGCCGCTTTGCCCAACAGATGGTCGAAGGCAAGCTCGCCGCGACCGGCGCGGGCAAGGCAACCGGCAAGTTCTGCCTGGCCTCCACGCACCCCTCACCGCTTTCGGCCAACCGTGCCACGGCAGAACTCCCCGCTTTCATGGGGTCGCGCCCCTTCTCGGCAGCCAATCGGCTACTCGAGCAGCACGGCTCGACCCCCGTCAACTGGACTTGCCTCGGCTAAAAATCGATACATCAAAAATGCGCCCGACGGCAATCTTGCCATCGGGCGCATTTTGCTACTCGGGCCAGATAAACTGGGTACGGCCGGCCTCGCCGCCATCGATCAGCAGGCTCTGCCCGGTCATAAACCGGTTGGTCACGCCCACAAAGTAGATCCACTCGGCGATCTCTTGGGCAGTGGCCCAGCGCCTAAGCGGCGTGAGCTCCATAATCTGGCTCCACAGGTGTTCGTCTTCCATCACGCAACGGTTGAGCGGCGTGATAACGCCACCCGGGTCCACACTGTTGGCGATAGCCTGCGGTGCCAGGCGGTTTGCAAGGTTCTTGGTGTAGGCGATAACGCCGCCCTTGCTGGCGGCATAGGCGGGAAACTCCGATCCCGTATGCCCGCTCGCCGACCCCACATTGACCACGGATCTGATAGCCGGCGCCGGCTTGGCGGCAATCCCCTCCCCCACAAAGGCGTAGCACTCGGTCACGTTGATGGTGCCACACAGGTTGGCGGCGATATCATCGGCCGAATCCTGCGTACCGGCAACGTTCACGATTACCTGGGGCTCAAGATCGCCTGGAAACGAGTCCGGCTCGCGGACATCAACGATCAGATGGCGGTAGCGCTCGTGTTCGATCGCCGCCGGCAAAAGATCAAAGCCAACGACCTCGTGGCCCTCGTCTAAAAAACGCTGCACGCATGCGGCTCCGATACCGCCCGAAGCGCCCGTGATCAAAACCCGCATACTTGCTCCTTAGGCGGTTGCGTGGCGCTCGAGGTACTCGGAGCCCACGTTCTCGCGCTCCCAGCCGCGCACGACCTTGTAGCCCACGGGGCTCAGGAAGACCTCGCACAGCAGCTCGGCAACAGCGCCGGTCAGCGAGCACATAAGAACCTGCACCCAGGTCCAACCAAAGAACGTGTGGCTCACCACAATGGCAAAGACCAGGTTGTCGATAAACTGGCCAACACCCGTAGACACATAGGAACGGAAGGCAAAGCTCGCAAAGTTATTCTTTTTGAGCATACGGCCGAGCGACTGGTTGAGCGTGGAGTTAACCACGGCAGAAACGAGCATTGCCAGCGAAGAGCCCAGCACCACGTACCAGGTGCCGCCGATGGTGGCGTTAAGGGCAGTGTTGACCTCGATCATGCCCGTGTCGTAGTAGGCGCCCCACATGCCGGGCGTGAGCGAGCATGCCCAAAAGCACAGGCTCACGGCCAGGTTGACCAGCAGCGCGAGGATAGAGATTTTGATGGATGCCTTGGCGCCAAAGCGCTTGCAGATCATGTCCTGGCACAAAAACGAAACCCAGCTCACCACAAAGCCGCAATCGAGCGCCAGATACGGCAGGCTGATAAGCTCCTTGTTGGCCAGCAGGTTCATCATGATGACACTCACGAAAAACAGCGAAACCGTTGCCGCGGGAATGCTCCGCAACAGGACCTTGTAGTCCTCCATGACCTTCTTGATCATTATGTACTCCTTTGGTTTTAGGTTTAACGAGCAGGATATCGGACCCGAACTGCTCGGACGCCCCGGTCTTGAGACGACGGTGGGTATGATAGCCGCTCGCGCGGCATAAGGCAAACAAACGGCGCGGCAGCCCCACAGGACCACCGCGCCAATGCGTTAAAAGGCTACGTTGCCAAACTCCGACAGGATAAGGTCGGGGTTGTGGTCGGTTGCCCAATCCACGTTCCACGGGCTCGTGAACAGCAGTAGCTTACCGCCGCGCATGTCCTCGACACGCAGCGTGTCGCGCGTGAGCGAAAGGCCCGGGATATCGATAGTGTCGGGGTCGTTCTGGATCCAGCGGATGTCCGTATAGGGCAGCGGCTGGCGACGAACCTCAACACGGTACTCAGCCTTGAGGCGGCGCTCGAGCACCTCAAACTGCAGCACGCCGACCACGCCCACGATGACGCTCTCCATGCCGGCACCCAGTTCGCGGAAAATCTGGATGGCGCCCTCCTGGGCAAGCTCCTCCATACCCTTGACGAACTGCTTGCGCTTGAGCGTGTCGACCTGCGTAATGCGAGCGAACATCTCGGGGGCAAACGTCGGGATCTGCGGATACTGCACGTGGCGCTTGCCGGAGCACACGGTGTCGCCGATGCTAAAGATACCCGGGTCGAAGAGGCCCACGATATCGCCCGCGTACGCCTCGTCCACGATGGCGCGATCGTCGGCCATCATCGACGTGCCCGTGGCGAGCTTAAGCTTGCGGTTGCCCTGCACGTGAAAGGCATCCATGCCGCGCTCGAACTTACCCGAGCAAATGCGCACAAAGGCGATGCGGTCACGGTGGTTCTTGTCCATGTTGGCCTGAATCTTAAACACAAAGCCGCTAAAGTCGTCGCGGCAAGGATCGACCGGCTCACTGGTGAGCGTATCGGTATAGGCGCGCGGCGTCGGGGCCAGACGCAGGAACTCCTTGAGGAAGGGCTCCACACCAAAGTTGGTGAGCGCCGAGCCAAAGAACGCCGGGCTCAGCTTGCCGCAGGCCACGGCATCCAAGTCGAGCTCGTCGCCGGCGCCATCGAGCAGCTCGATATCGTCCATTAGGTTCTTATGGTTCTCCTCGCCAATGAGCTCATCCATGGCGGGGTCGCCCAGCTCGGCCTCGACCTCGGCGACCTTCTTGGTGGCGTTGGCGTGACCATCGCCCTCAAAGGCAATGACGCGACGGGTCTGACGATCGAACACGCCGCGGAAGTTACGACCGCTGCCGATCGGCCAGTTCATGGGATACGTATTGATACCCAGGACATTCTCGATCTCTTCCATGAGCTCAAACGGGTCGCGAGCCTCGTGGTCGAGCTTGTTCACAAAGGTGAAGATGGGAATATGACGCAGCGTGCAGACCTTAAAGAGCTTTTTGGTCTGGGCCTCGACGCCCTTGGCGCCGTCGATGACCATGACCGCGGCGTCGGCGGCCATAAGGGTACGGTAGGTATCCTCCGAGAAGTCCTGGTGGCCGGGGGTATCGAGGATGTTGACGCAGGCGCCGTTGTAGGTGAACTGCAGCACCGAGGAGGTAACGGAAATACCGCGCTCCTTCTCGATGTCCATCCAGTCCGAGACGGCATGCTTGGCCGAGCTCTTGCCCTTGACCGAGCCGGCGGTCTGGATGCTGCCGGTATAGAGCAGCAGCTTCTCGGTAAGCGTGGTCTTACCGGCGTCCGGGTGGCTGATGATCGCGAATGTGCGGCGCGACGAGATTTCATCCGACAGGCTTGCCATGCGGATCCTTTCTTGCATTAAGTGCATTACGTCGATGTAACCGTACTATTGTAGCCGCGAAATCTCGGCATAGGGCACCTGTCAGGACAAATTCATCAGTTGGGGCCTAGGGTAGCAGTCGATGGCGGCACTCCGCAGCAGTTTGTCTCGATCTGTAACATCTAGACGGTTTTTGAACCTCTACCTGTTACAGATTTAGACAACCAGGTGGGCGTCCCAGAAAGATCTCGATCTGTAACATCTAGCCACTCAAAACGGGTCCATCTGTTACAGATTGAGATATAAGGGTAGACGGGTGGCCAATGTCTCGATCTATAACATCTACCAGCCAAAATCTTCTCCAGTTGTTACAGATTTAGACAAACAGGTGGGGCCCGCCAGCAAAATCTCAATCTGTAACAGGTAGCCGTCCAAATCGGTTCCAGATGTTACAGATTGAGATGGATGAACGAACGGACAATCCCTATTTGCCTCTTGCGTAACTGTGCATAGTGTATATATACTGTGCTTACCGGTTATATACACGTGTAGCCCAACAGCTAAGGAGCCGCTGTGGACATCATCCTATCCAATTCGAGCGACAAGCCCATCTACGAGCAAATAGCCTCGCAGGTCAAAGCTCAGATCCTTTCGGGCACACTCGCTGCGGGAGCCAAACTCCCCAGCATCCGTGCAATCGCGAGCGATCTTGGCGTGAGTGTCATCACCACCAAGCGCGCCTACGCCGACCTAGAGCAACTCGGGTTTATCTGCACCGTGCAGGGCAAGGGCTGCTTTGTCGCCGAGGGCAACCAGGAACTCTTGCGCGAAAACCAGCTCTGCCATATCGAAGAGCTACTTGCGAAAGCGGCGAGCCAAGCCGAAACCCTGGGCGTCACGCGCGACAAGCTGCACGAGATGCTCGACCTGGTAGCCCCCGAAACTATGCAGTAGCTATCTGCAAGAAAGGCTATGCCATGCAAAACCTTTTAGAACTCAAAGGTATCTCACGCCGTGTGAGCGACCGCTTTTCGCTGCGCGACGTCACGCTTGCCGTGGAACCCGGCCAGATTGTTGGCTTTGTGGGCGCAAACGGCGCCGGCAAAACCACGACGATTCGAGCCGCGCTCGGGCTTATAAAGCTCGATGCCGGCGAGGTGCACCTGTTTGGGCAGCGCTGTGGCGCCGACGCGCCCGATGAAACGCAGCGTTGCCTGCGCACTCGTGTCGGCCTCGTGCTGGACACATGCCCCTTCCCTTCCACACTCAAGGTGACCGAAGTTGAGGCACTCGTAAGCCCGGCATACCCCACCTGGAGCCACGACACCTTCTCCAGCCTCATCGACCGATTTGGCCTCGATCCCAAGGCAAAGGTCAAGGACCTCTCCCGCGGCATGGGCATGAAGCTGCAGCTTGCCTGCGCGCTCAGCCACAAGGCCAAACTGCTCGTTTTGGACGAAGCCACCGCGGGCCTCGATCCCATGGCACGCGAGGAGCTGCTTGATGAGCTGCTTGCCTTTGTCGCCGACGGCCAGCACAGCGTGCTGCTCTCGAGCCACATTACGTCCGACCTCGATCGCGCCGCCGACCGCGCCATCTGCATCGATAATGGCTCGATTATTTTTGACCTGCCGCGCGAGGATATTACCGACCGCGCTGGCATCGCCCACTGTACCCAAGCACAGGCCGCCGAGCTTATGGCTTGCGTCGAAGGCGCCCGTGCCGCCCGCCATGCCTACAGCGTGGACGTGCTCGTGCCCAACCGTCGCGATACGCTCGAGGCCTTCCCCGAGATTCCCTGCGATCGGGCAACCATTGATGACTATCTTCGCCTCATGCTGAAAGGAGCTTCGAAATGAAACGCGCCTTTATGTCCGAGCTCGCCATCGCTCGTTCGCTTATCCCGAGCATTGCGGGCGTCGGCTTGTTCATCTTCGTCGTGTTGACCCTCGCCAACGCATCGGACGGTGACTCTGGCATGAGTGCTGGCGCCTGCGCGGTCAGCGCCATGTCGCCTATCATGGTCATGAACTCACTGGCCGGTTTCGACAATCAAAACGGTTGGGAGCGCTACCGGGCAACGCTGCCCTTCTCGCGCAAAGACATCATCTGCGCACGCTACCTGAGCGTTATTGCCTTCTCCGCCGTCATGGCATGTGCAGCTACGCTTTTGAGTGTCGTCGCCATCCCGCTCTTCAACAGCGCGGGCATTCCTTCGACAGGACAGACGGTCTTTGAAATCGCAATCGCCTCGGCAGCATCGATGCTCATCTCCCTCATGATGGTGTTTTTGGCGCAGCCACTGTTCTTTCGATTTGGACACATGGAGGCGCTGCGCCTATCCGTTGGCCTGTTTGCCATGCTCGGATGCCTTGCCATGGCCACGCTGAGCTCCTCCAACCCCATCAGCAACTGGCTCATGTCGATTGCCGGAGCGAATCCCGATCCCGCCGTCCTTGGCTGTCTGTGTGCAGGAATTGCAGTACTGGCGCTCGCACTATGTGCAATCAGCTGCGCTGTCAGCACCAAGGTTTATCGAGTACGCGATCTGTAATCGACAGCTAAAAAAGCTTAGGTGGTACCCCGCTTATTTTTTCAATGAAACAAGGCGGCATAGCGTCACCACCGCCCCTCACAGCAGACCGTCTAGTTCTTGGCAACCAAAAAGACACCGTCAGCATATCGAAGGTGAATACTTTTCCGAGAAGTGAACGAGTAAAAACAGTGCCCTGTAGCATCGACATTTTTAAGGACTCAATTCCTGCGGTTTTTGTCTAAGAATCCTGCAGTTTTGTTCGAAAAAAGTGTGCATGTTCCAGGGGTCCAGATTTACTCGTTCACTTCGCGGAAAACCATTCACCTTCGATTCGAGCCTTAACCAAATGCCCTCTCGAACTATGGCCCCTGTCTCACCACAGCGATACCAAAGCTTCATGGCGGGACGGTATCATCGGACGAGCGCCGTAAATCTGGCGCGGTCGTTCTTTGGGGAGGCATTTCACCCGTGTCGTGGGTCGCAGCAGCATTTGTGTCGGCTTTCTTTGCCGGCGTCACATCTGTCCTGGCCAAATGCGGCATCAAGCAGACCGACTCCGATGTCGCGACGGCTATTCGCACCTGCGTGGTGCTCGTTTTCGCCTGGGCAATGGCGGGCATTTCTGGATCCATTGGAACCATCGGCAGCATCGAACCCAGATCTTGGCTCTTTCTCGTCCTCTCGGGACTCGCTACCGGTGCTTCGTGGATCTGTTACTTTAAGGCGTTGGGCATCGGAGACGTCAATAAGGTCGTACCGGTCGACAAGATGAGCACCGTACTCGCTGCACTGATCGCCATCGTGCTTTTTGGCGAGACGAGCAACCTTGCGGTTAAGCTCGTGGGGACCGCTGTCATCACCCTCGGCACGTTTTTAATGATCGAGAAGAAGCAGTCTGCCGGACCCGAGCAGCAGCAAGACCGGACCTGGCTCGCTTACGCCCTCGGCGCCGCCGTGTTCGCAGCGCTCACGTCCATCCTTGCCAAGGCTGGCATCGAAGGCGTCGAATCCAACCTGGCCACGGCAATCCGTACCTGTGTGGTACTGGTTATGGCATGGGCAATCGTGGCAGCTAAAGGCAAGATGGGCCAAGCCGTGCACGTAGACCGCTATGAACTCGTATTTCTCGCGGCATCGGGCATTGCGACTGGCGCATCGTGGCTGCTATACTACTACGCCATCGCCACAGGCCAGGTGAGCGTCGTGGTGCAGATCGACAAACTATCGATTGTCGTATCGGTACTATTTGCGCGCCTGGCATTCAACGAAAAACTCTCACGACGCAGCGCCATCGGTCTCGCTCTCATCGTCCTGGGCACTGCAGCGCTCGCAGTTTGGAAGTAGCGCGGCCAGCAGCCGCTACATCCTCACACCTGGCTTGGGATGCCTGTACTGACCGTGGGATGCCGTGCGCTTACCGTGCGAGATGGCAAATTTGGGACAACAGTGCAGGCAACGAAGGCAGGCGGCGCACTCCGGCTTTGTCCAGACGGGAAGGCCGTCGCGCATCTCAATCGCCGCCATGGGGCAGCGCTTGGCACACAGGCCGCAGCCGATGCAGCGATCGGCATCGACGGCAAACTTGCTCGTCTGTTGCATGCGCGGCAGCCCAATTGCGTGATACGCGCACAATGCAAACAAAGGCACGCGATGGCGCATCATGTTGCCCGTGCGGCGTGCCCGCACCGCCTCGATCACGGCATCAATCTGCGCCTCGGCAGCTCTATTGATACCCTCAACCTTTTGAGGGTCAGACAGGTCGAAAACAGGCGTCCAGGTATCGGGCATCTTGACGCTCATCGCCGCATCTAACTCGAGCCCACGCTCGTGTAGCAGATCGCGGGCAAACTTGGCCGATTGGCCGGTCGTCGAACCGTACGTCGAAACATAGAACGTATAGGGGCGCTCGCCGCCCTTTGTACCGGCAACAATCGACAGGTCGGCAGTCTTCAAAAACTCGATCATCGGTGTCGGCAGACCCCAGGCATACACCGGAGCAACAAATCCCAGTTGGCGGGGACCTTCCGCCAAGGCAAGGCGAAAGGCCTCGGCATCAAAGCGCTCAATCGACATAACCCTGTCGTCCGTCGCCGCCGCAATGCGACGCGCCACATGCTCGCTGTTCCCTGTCGCGCTAAAGTACAGGATCATCTCGTACCCCTGGAGTTGACTCGCGATTAACCGCGCTATTTGCGCAGCGGCTTGGGCAGTGGAATGCCGGCGGCGATGACGGCGGCGATGATCATGCAGACGATACCCTTGAGTGGGAAGCACATGAGCAGCAGGCCCACGACCATGACCGGCTGACGCATGACCGCACCCATCGTCGATGCCGTGCAGACGGCGACGCAAAAGACCGGATCTGCGCCGGTGAGGATGGCAAGGCCATAGCCCAAGCTTACGCCTGAGAAGATAACCGGGAAGAAGTGGCCGCCGCGCCAACCAAGGTTGATGAGGGCGGGCGTCAGCATGGCCTTAACAAGACCGGTCGCGATAAGCACGCCAGCGGGAATGGTCAGGTAGGTTTCCATGAGCACGTCGGCCTGAGTCTCGCCGGCAAACATGGTGTAGGGCAGGACCGTGCCGCAGATGGCGAGCGCCAGACCGGCTAGCATGGCCTTGACGACAGGACGCTCCCCTATGGCATGGGCAAGCGCTTCGCTCGCGTGCTCAGAGACAAAGTACAGCCAGCCGCAGATTGTTCCGATCAGCGACAGAGGGACGAGCCAGGTAAGCTCCAAGTTGCCCACCACGGCAGCCTCGAACCTGGGCATACCCATGCCGCCGCCCACAAGCTGGCCAAGCAGCAGGTAGGTGCCCAGGCCGCCGGCAATCGCGATGCCGTAAACCACGGTCTTTTGCGCCTTGGGCAGCCTGATGGTGATCTCGTCGGACGCAGAGCCCTCGTCGCCGTCGGCGCTACCGGCAAGCGGTGCCACAAAGCCAAAGACGGGCGCGGTAAAGAGCGCCGTCAACGCGGCCTGGGTACCCAGCAGCGTAAGCTCCCTAAATACGGCGCCAAAGCGGCGCATGCGGTCGCCAACCCAGCTGCACAGACCCGCGATAACGCCGGTCAGGCCGGCCTCCGGTCCAATACTTCCGCCAAACAGCAGCGGCAGCAATGCCGCGAGCGAAAGCTTGCCCAGGTTGTCGTACGGGTAGTGCCCGTCTTGCTTAACCTTAGCCATCACCTGGTTGAGGTCATCGGTCTTGGTGCCTGTCATCTTTTCGTACAGACCAATTAACAGACCGCCCAGCAAGCAGACAAAAAACGGGTACGGCAAAAAGCCAAACGGGCCGCTGGCAAGCTCGGGCGAAGCGACGCCCAGCGCGTACGGAATCTCGGTCCACAGATAGTCGATACCGTGCTCCATCGCAAAAAAGAACAGCCAGACCGCGGCACCTGCGAACGCACCGGTCACGGCAACGCTAACTAAAAACAGCGCGCGGTTTGTGGGTTTTGCAAGGTTATCCATCGGGTCCTCCCGCGGTCAAAGTCGACATAGTTATGTTTTATTGTAGAGCGAGCGTTGCCCGAACGAGCTAACCGTCTGCGCCGCAAACGGCACCATTGGGAGCCATAGTGGGACAGGCTCAAGACTTATCCGTTGATAATCGAGGCAATCTCGCGCAAATCGTCGGCAAAGTAAATGCCTTGCTGGCGCTGCGGGCTCGATAAACCCTTATCGATCATGTGCCCGAGCAGCGCCTTGAGGTCGTTGTAGTAACCGCCCAGGTTATACAGGATGCACGGAGCGCTCAGGTGCCCCAATGACACCGCGGACATGACCTCGGCAATCTCCTCGAGCGTGCCCGTCCCACCGGGAAAGGCGATGAACGCATCGCCGAGCTCAATCATCTTGGCCTTGCGCTCCGCCATATCGCTCGTCACGATGAGGTCGTCGATACCGTCATGTTGAAACTCGGCCTCGATAAAAAAGCTCGGCTCCACACCCGTCACGTGTCCGCCAGCATCGAGCACGCTATCGGCGAGCGCACCCATCAGGCCCGATTTGGACCCGCCGTATACCAGCGCGTGTCCGTTGGCGCCAATCCAGTTGCCCAGCTCCTGCACCGCGGGCAGAAATGCCGGGTCATTGCCAGTGTTGGCACCCAGGTACACGGTGATATTCATATTCAGTCCCCCTCATCGTGACGCACGGCGCCCGTTCTAGCGCTGGCGTCGACGATACTCGCGCACGCGACGCGAAAGATCGGCAAGCTCGTCGCAATCGAGCTCTTCCAAATGCTCCAGATCATCCATAAAGCGCGCCATGGTGTCCTTTTGACGCATCTTGATAAGCGTATTGCAGTAGTTCACCGCCACGCCCGTGAGCATGGCGATGTAGAAGATGCTGATGACGCTCAAGACGACGGTAATGGCGCGGGCAACCGGCGTTTCGGCCGGAATGTCACCAAAGCCGATGGTCGAGACCGTCTCAAAGCTAAACCACAGGCCATCGCCAAACGTGAGGGTCGTGGGCTCGGACAGCCAGACGGCCGTCGAGCACAGCAGATAGAAGACGAGGAACAGCTCCGTAATGCGCACAAAGCCCGCCTGGCGCAACACGTCGGCAAGCGTCCTGAGCTTTTTCATCGCGACCCCTTCCACGGACAACCAATCACGTTCGCTCGGTATTGTCCCACAACCGTCAGTTAGGGACGTTCCTTTTGTGCCGGCAGAAAGGGACTGTCCCCAACTGCCGGGCGGAACCGTTTAGCGGTGCCGCTGCCGGCTGGGCAGGCTGAGCTGGTATTCTTATGCGGTAATGTCTCGATTCGTTAGGATTGCATGTGAGAGCTGCCACTGTCCTTCGTTCAGCTATATATCGCGCCTTGGCCGTTGCGCTTACCGCACTCGCCGTACTGAGCGCCGTCGCGCCCGCCCCTGCCTTTGCCGCCGACTCCGATCAGCAGGTCAAAACGGTCCGCGTCGGCTGGCTCGTCAACAACGAGGGCTTCCAGGACGGCACCCCCGGCGAGCGTCTCTCGGGATGGGGTTACGAGTACCTCCAGACCCTGTCGTACTACACGCCCGGCTGGCGGTACGAATACGTCTCCGGCACCTTCACCGAGCTTATGGACATGCTCGAGGCAGGCGAAATCGACCTTATGCCAAACATCTCCTACTCCGAGGAACGCGCCCAAAAGCTGCTCTTTTCCTCGAACCCCGAGGGCACCGAGCGCTACTACATCTACGCCAAGCCCGATCGCGACGACCTCGCAAAGGGTGACCCCCAAGCGCTCCAGGGTCTCACTATCGGTTGCAACTCCGGCGTTATGCAAACCTTCGTTGGCCAGCAGTGGCTCGCCAACGAAGGCATTACCTGCACCTATAAAGAAATCGACACTGGCGGTGCCCTCTTTGACGCGCTCGCAAACAACGAGGTCGATGCCATCATCATGAACGACACGACCTCGTCGCCCAGCGCCTCCCCCATGTTCTACGTTGGTTCGAGCGACTACTACTTTGCCGTCCCCAAAAGTCGCTCCGACCTGATGGACGACATCAACTCTGCAATGGCGGCAATCAACCGCGTCAACCCCCGCTATAACGACGAGGTCAAATCGAACTATTCAGCGCAAAACAGCGGCTCATCCTCGCTCACTGGCGACGAGCGTGCCTGGCTCAAAGCAAATGACAACACCATCACGCTCGGCTACATTACGGGCAAACTCCCCTACTGCAACGAAGACGAAAGCGGCGAAATGGAAGGCTCGCTCGCATCGCTTGCGACGACGTTGCACGATAAATTTGGCATTACGGTCAAAACCGTCGCCTTTGATAGCTACAAGATGATGTCAAAGGCCCTGTCAAAGGGAAGCATAGACGTTGCACTGCCGGTATACCGAGATTACTGGCTTGCCGAGCAATCAGGCATTGTGCAGTCGGTATCGTTGGGGACCATATCTCTCACCGCCATCCACACCGGCAGCAACCTGAACAAAGACCTTCAGAACATCGCCTGTACCAAATCATCGTTTGTCAACAAAAATGCACTTGAAAGTCTGTTCCCCACAGCGACCGTGACCGAATACCAATCCGACGATGAAGCGTTCGACGCCCTCAGGAAGGGAACGGCGCACTGCATCGTCGCTCCCAGTTCACGCGTAAAAACCATCGGCGATCGTCATGATCTCGAAGGCTACGAGACGGTCGAGCTCCCTGACACCTGTGAGCTCTCGTGCTGGATTTCGCGCGGAAAGCCCGAGCTGCTGGGAATTATCAACAAGGGCATCATCAATGCCGGAGAATCGCTCTCCGCAAGCAATTACTCCTCCACGTCGTACACGGCCCAGGAATCCAACACGCTTCAATTCCTTTATCGCAACCGTGCCGCCGTTGCAGCTGCCCTCATCGGTATGTTGTCGGTCGGCATCGTCCTGCTCATCTGGGCACTCGTGCGCGCTCGAACCGAGCGCAAAAAAGCCGATGCTGCCAACGCCGCTAAGACGGCATTCCTCACGCGTATGAGCCACGACATCCGTACGCCGCTCAACGGTATCCTGGGCCTTATCGAGATCGAGGAATTGAAGGAAGGCGATATCCAGGTCGCCCGCGAGAGCCGTGCCAAGGCGCGCGTTGCCGCCAATCACCTGCTCTCGCTGATCAACGACATCCTCGAGATGGGCAAAATCGAAGACCGCAAGCTAACACTGGAGCATACGCCTTTTAACCTCAAAGAGCTCTGTGACGATACACTGGTGCTGTGCAAGCTCCGCGCGTCCAGTAACGGCATCACCATGCAGGACAATAGTCTGCCGTACGCCACGGGGCCATACATGATCGGCAGTCCCACCCATATCCGACAGATCATGATCAACCTATTAGACAACAGCATTAAGTACAACAAGCGCGGCGGCTCCGTCACCTTTAGCTCAAAGACCAAGCCACTCGATAACGGGCGCGCGCTCTTTTGCTTTAGCGTTTCGGATACCGGCATTGGCATGACTCCCAAGTTTTTAAAGCATATCTATGAGCCGTTTGCCCAAGAAGGTGACGATGCGCGCAGCAAGTTCCAAGGAACCGGCATGGGCATGCCAATCGTCAAGTCGCTTATTGAACTGATGGGCGGCACCATCGAAGTCACCAGTGAGCTCCATGTGGGCACCTCGTTCTACGTGGAGATTCCGCTCGATATCGACGAGAATCCCCAGGCGCGGGCGAATACGGTTGAGAGTGCGCCCGACTGCTCGCTCGCCGACATGAACGTGCTGCTCGCCGAAGACAACGAATTGAATGCCGAGATTGCCCAGACGCTGCTAGAATCCGAGGGCGTCGTGGTCACCCGCGCCGCCAACGGCAACGAGGTCGTCGATCTGTACCTGTTGCATCCCGCCGGCAGCTTCGATGCGATCCTGATGGACATTATGATGCCGGGCATGGACGGCTATGAGGCAACCCGCACGATTCGTCTGAGCGAGAAGGTCGATGCAGCCGATATCCCCATCATCGCGCTCACCGCCAATGCCTTTGCCGAGGACGCCAAGGCGGCACACGATGCCGGCATGAACGCCCATTTGTCCAAACCGCTCGACTTTAACAAGCTCAAAAACATACTCGCCCGCATCAAGAAAAACGGATTCGTTTCGCTATAGTTTGTGCTCAACCACCACGCACGACCAGAAAGGAAACCAACGATGTTTAGGCCCTTACGTCGAAAGAAACGTGCCATCACTGACGAGGAAGCGCGCGAACTGCTCGCTACCTGCAAGCGCGGCGTCTTTGCCGTCAACGGCGACGATGGCTACCCGTACGCCATCCCCGTCAACTACTTCTTTGACGCCGAGCGCGACAAGATTTATTTCCATGGCGCCAAGGCTGGCCACAAGGTCGACGCACTCAAGCGCGATGACAAGGTCTGCTTTACCGTTTACGGCAACGAGTGGTACCGGGACGGCGACTGGGCTCCCTACGTTATGAGTACCGTGGTCTTTGGCCGTTGTCGCCTGGCAAATGACACCCCCGCGTTTATCGAGGACAAAGTCCGCCAGCTCGCGCTTAAGTACTACCCTTCTGCCGAGGAAGTCGAAGAGGAAATCGCCAAGGACATTAAGGGCGTCCAGCTTTACGAGATTTCGATTGAGCATCTCTGCGGTAAGCGGATTCAGGAAAAGTAAGCCTCAAGAGCAGACGTCACAAATAGCAATATGGCCCGGTTCCAACCCACCTTGGAACCGGGCCATATGCTTATGAAGCGTCGGCGGCTATGTGCGCAAGCGCCTCAACAAGCTCTTGCGAGCTCACAGGCTTGCTCAGGTGCGCGTTCATGCCCGCCTCACGCGAAAGCCTGCGGTCGTCGGCAAAGGCGTTGGCGCTTACAGCGATAATCGGCGTGATCGCGGCATCCTCGCGATTGAGCGCTCGAATCCGACGCGTGGCCTCAAGGCCATCGATACCGGGCATCATGATGTCCATCAACACCACGTCGTACTCGTGCGGCGCGCTCGCGGCAAACATCTCGACGGCAGACTCGCCATCCTTAGCATGCGTCACGACGGCGCCGGCGCGGGCGAGCGTAAACTGTGCAATCTCGGCATTCAGGTCGTTATCCTCTACGAGCAACACGCGCAAGCCCTGGAGCGCATCGCCGTCACCCGCATTCACGCGAACCGCCTGAGGAATCTCGGAGCGCTTGCATTTCTCGAACGGCAGGCGGATGGTAAACGTCGTCCCCTGCCCCAAGACGCTCGTAAAGCTCATGGTTCCGCCCATAAGCTCGACCAACTGTTTTGCGATAGGCGCGCCTAGGCCAGTTCCCGATGAAGCGCCTTCACCTGTTGCTCCTCGCGGCAAAACGGCTCGTAGAGGCGCTGTTGGAACTCCCCGCTCATGCCAATACCGTTGTCGGCGATCGTGTATTCATAGACGGGGACGCCATTCGCCGGCTCCACCTCGCGGCACACCAGGCGAACATAGCCGCCCTGGCGGTTGTACTTGACGGCATTGCCGGCAATATTGAGCAACAAGCGCTTGAGGTGCGTCACGCTCACCCGCGCATAGGGGTGATCAAGCGTCTGCTGGTCGCAGATAATTGTCACCAGACGCTCCTCGGCCTGGCGCTCCAGAATATCGCGCACCTCATGGTTGAGGGTCGCCAAGTTTGTGGGAACAAGCTCCAGATCGACCTGTCCGCTCTCCAGGCGACTCATATCCAGGGCCTCGTTGGCAAGGTCGAGCAGCAGTCCCGATGCCGTCCAGATCTTTGAGCGGCACTCGGTCTGCTTTTGCAGATCGTCCGCATTGGCATCGCCGACCTCGACCATGCCGCGAATGCCGTTGATGGGCGTGCGCAGATCGTGGCTCATGCGGCGCAAAAACTCCGTCTTTGCAGAGTTGGCAGACGAGGCCTCACGCGCTGCCTTTGCCAGCTTGTCGCCATAGTCGCGCTCCTGCTGCAGCAAGTCCGTCAAACGTCGACGATCAGCGCGACGACGCACCATCACAACAACGGCTATAACACCGCCGTAGAGCACCAGCACGCCCGCAGCAACAGCCGCGACGACCTCAAAGTAGCGCTGCGCCGAGGCATAGGTGTACACGTAGAACCCGCGCGCTTTTCCAAATGTGCCCAAATACCACTCGCCATTGGCGTTAACCAATCTGACCTTACCAGCCGGGCATCGATCCTTTATACCGTCGACAATGAAGACATCCGTCGCAGGCAGATCGAACACGCCCAATATGGTGGGTTCAACGGCATTGGTCGCAACGACCTTTCCATCGCTTTCGATCACGATATTGCCGCTGTCGATGGTCTCATAACCGCCGAGCAGGCTCTGCAGTTTGAGCGTATTGCTTGCAACTGCCTTCGCGCTCTGATGCCTTACCGCGATAACGATACCCTCGTCATCCCGCCGAGTCACGCAACCAATGTCTGCGACCGAGTCATCCGCAAGTGTGATGCGGGCGGTATAGGACTTAAGCGGATAGGCTGCCACCTCCAGCACGGGCGCTTCCTTGAGATACGTAGCGATCGACTCGTAGCCCACGCCATCCGTCGAGGACTCGGACACCAAATTGCCCGATGCGTCCGTCACGATCAGTGCGCTCACGTTGAACTGGTCGGCATATTGCTCCAGCGTGGCGTTATCCACCGAACCGTCGTGCTCCATATCGCGCGCTGTCTCTCCGGCGATCTCCATAACGCGAATCAGGTTTTTGGTCGTATAGGCGCTATTGAATGCATCGTAGGAAAGGCTCTGCGTCGCCACGTAATCGACAACGTCGGCAAAGCGCTGCTCGGCTTGGGCCGTCGTGTAACCGTAGCTCATCATGCCGGCAACAACCGAGAGCGCTATCCCCAGCAGTGCGACAAGGAGCCGCGCACCTGCCGAACGATCGCCCTGCTCCTGAGCGGCGTGGTCGGGCGCATCGATCATGACAGGCCCTCCATATTCAAAAATGGCGAAGGGACATCAAAGTACTTTGACACCAGACGTTCCATGGTGCCGTCGGCTAGCATTTCTTGGTAGGCACGGGTGAGCTTGACGTCGATGCCGCGCGTATCGTTGATATCGAAAGCGGTGCCCAAACCAACCTCTAGCAGCGGCTCATCCAGAATACGATACGTCACGCCATAGTCTTTTTCGTAGGTGAGCAGCGAGGACTCATGCGCGGCGATGGCGTCGACCAGGCCCTCGACGAGCGCCGGGTTCAGGTACGAGCGGTCCGAGAAGCTGTAGAGCTCCTTGATCTGCGGAACGTTTTCATTTACGCGATTGAGCAAAATGTCCTCGGGCTTGGTGGTGGACTGGACCGCCACGACCTTATCCTCAAGATCGGCAAGCGTGTAGATATCACTCTGGGGATCGACCGCGACCACCTGGCGGCTCGCAAGGTACGGGCCGGCCTAACGATACTCGTTTTCGCGACCCGTCATGCTAAAGCTGCCCATGACACAATCGAGCTCGCCGCTCGCCAGTAGCTCTTTCTTCTTTTCCCAATCGATCAGCTGGTACTTTGGCTTGTAACCAATGCGGGCCAAAGCCTCGGTCAATATCTCGACATCCAGGCCAACGATATCGCCGTACTCGTCGGCATACACAAACGGTGGATAAAGGTCGCTTCCGACGTTGAGTGTCTTGAGGTCGTCGTCTTTGGCTTGCGAGGCGTCCAGACCTTCTGATGCAGACGTCGAGACTCTGCCATTCGGCCCGGAACAACCGGCTATCGCTACGACAAAGGAGCTTGCCACTGCAAGCGCAACAAACAACGATATGGCAACCGAGCGACGGGGTCTTTTCATCGAACTCCAGACGATCCTGTTTACAGACTGAAATGGTTAAAGATAATAGCAAACAAAACCACACGAGTACCCAATGGTTACAGACGTTTTACCATGCGGGGCCTTCCGGCCGACTTGGCAGAAGACCCCGCATGCAGCGCACGCTTACCGTGCATTAAAAACGTAGCGGTCCAGGCGGTCGCACGCTTCCCTTACGCGCGAAAGCGGCAGCGCCAGATTCACGCGAATGTGGCAGGGCCCGTGGAACGGGCGGCCGTCCTGATATCCCACGCCTACGCGCGCCCCCTCGTCGAGCAGCCACTGAATATCGCGGCCATGCTCGCGGCACCACTCGGTGCAGTCCAGAAACACCATGTACGTGCCCTGCGGACGCGAATAGGACACGCCCTCAAAATGCTCGTCCACGTAATTGCAGAAGTACTCGATATTGCCGGCAAGCACCTGGTTGAGCTCGTCCACCCACTCGTAGCCCTGCGGCTGGTAGGCACCGATAAGCGCGTGCATGGAGAGGACGTTCATCTCGTTGTAGTGAGTCTTATTGGACACGGCGCACACGCGGTCGCGCAGCGTCTCGTTGTAGATAATGTGGTAGCTGCCGACCAGGCCCGCCAGGTTGAACGTCTTGCTGGGCGCGTAGAGGGCAACCGTGCGCATGCGGGCATCCTCGCTCACCGACTGCGTCGGGATGTGCTTGTGCCCCGGCAGGATGATATCGGACCAAATCTCGTCCGAGATCACCACGCAATCGTGCTGGCGGTAGATGTCCATGGCGCGCTCGATCTCGTCACGCTCCCATACGCGGCCGCAGGGATTGTGCGGTGAGCAGAACACCGCGGCATGGATGTGGTTTTGGGCGAGTTTGCACTCCATGTCCTCAAAGTCCATGCGCCACACGCCCTGGTCGTCGAGTTTAAGCGGGCTGTGGACAATGCGATAGCCCGCAGCTTCGATGGACTTGGTAAAACCAATGTAGGTGGGGCTATGGACCAGCACTGCATCGCCCGGCTGGACATACGCGCGCAGCGTCGACACGACACCGCCCAGCACGCCGTTTTCGTAGCCGATATGTTCAGGGCGCAGGCCCTCGACGCCATTGCGGCGGCTCTGCCATTCGATGATGCGGTCGAAGTACTCGGCGCGCGGGTTAAAGTAGCCAAACATGGGATGCTGAGCGCGCTGAATGATGTGTTCCTGGACCGTGGGCACCGTGGCGAAGTTCATGTCGGCCACCCACATGGGAATGCGGTCGAAGCCCTCGTCGGGTGCGTTCGGAGCCATACCGGGGATCTCGCCCCAAGAGTCAACGGCGATGGCATCCATGCCGTGGCGGTCGATAAGCGAGCTAAAGTCGTATTTCATGCTGAGCTCCCATGCAAAGCGGACTATTTTGGTAGGCGTTATTGTCCACCAGCATGGGCGATTTTGACATGGGGTTTGGCGCTTAATTTGACGGGTTCAGACGAATGACTGGTTAGTCTTGCGCGTCGTTGACGGCGACTACGGTTAGCTGGGTTTTATCGACCGTAAAAGATATGTCGAGCCCAGCATAAGCTAAGTGGTAAACGCGGTTTGGCTCGTGCTTGCTGCCCGCGCGGCGCGGATCTTGGCAAAGGACCTCGACCAAGCCGGGGAGCTTTGCGGGCGGGACCATATCCTGCAGCGCTTGTGGAAACTCAACATCGAGCTCTTGCCACGGAGCACCCTCAATCCAGCCGCCCGTTGCATCCGGGTGGCAGTCCGCAAACGGAATGTAGGGCTTAATGTCGTAGATGGGCGTGCCGTCGCGCAGATCGGCCCCCAGCACATGGATGATGGGGCCGTCGTCGGTAAGCTCCACGCGGTCGAGCTTAACGCAGGTGAGCCCGATGGGGTTAGGGCGAAACGGACTGCGTGTGGCAAACACTCCCACACGTTCGGCTCCGCCCAGACGCGGCGGGCGCACGGTCTTCGACCACTTGACGTTGGTGCCGGACCTGTCCTGCGACTTGGCATCGGCAGCTATGTCCTTAGCCGTGCCGCCGGGCGTTCCGTTTTCGAAGCGCCACAGCAGCCACAGGTGAGAGAAGGAGTCCAAACCCTCAACCGCTGCATTGGAGGCAAATTCCGGCTCAAAAACGATGCGTCCCTGCAGATGGGGCGCCAAAAAGCTGTTGCGCGGAATGCCGAACTTCTGCGGCAGGTCGGTATGTATGTGTGCGATAGGTTCCATGCCGGTCATTGTACGGCATGGAGGCGCGGGGCGTTGCGCGCAATTCTTCGCCGCGGTCCGCAGTCGTGCAACCAACGGTTGCTTGGAAGGGTGCCTGCCGCCGCGTATGCTTAAGCTATCAACCAGCAGAAAGGAGCCGCTATGGCCTTTGCAGAAAAGCTCATTGCCATCCGTCGCGCCCATCACCTTACCCAAGAGCAGCTCGCCGCCAAGCTCTTCGTCACACGCCAAGCCGTCAGCCGTTGGGAGCGCGGCGAAGTCACCCCGGGCATCGACATGATGAAGCTCATCGCCGCCGTAACCGGCGAACCCCTGTCTCACCTGCTCGAAATGCCCGAGCATTATTGCCAGAGCTGCGGCATGATACTCACGCCCGACGACTGCGGCACCGACGCCACGGGCGCCACGACCGACCATTACTGCAAGTGGTGCTACGACCACGGCAAGTACACCTACGACACCACCATGGAGGCGATGATTGAGGATTGTGCCCCGCGGCTGGCGCAAAACACCGGCATGTCGCTCGACGAAGCCGTCTCGCTCATGGGCGCCGTCCTGCCGCAACTGGAGCGCTGGCACACCGTGCAGGAAAACGAAGAGCGCTACGGCGCCGAGGCGCGGGCGCGCTATGGCGATGAGGCTATCGATGCAGCAAACGAAACGTTACTGGACATGGATCCTCAGACATGGACCGACATGAAGGAACTTGAACGCGCTATTCTGGGTCAGCTCTCGATTGCTATGGGCATTGGCGACCCAGAGAGCAACGAGGCTCGCAAGCTCGTCGCGATGCATCGTCGCTGGATTGCTCTCAACTGGGGATGCGAGCCCCAGAACGAAGCATACCTGGGCCTCGCCCACGGCTATCTTGCCGACCAGCGCTTTGTTGACTACTACGACAAGCCCTGCGGCACCGGAGCCACGGCGTTTCTGGTACAGGCCATCGAGTCGTCACTGGCCCGCGCATAGACCGCGGCGGCTTTGGGTATTTCAATCAAAACCTCAACCGATTGGAGACCCATGGCTACTGATCACGAGCTCGCGCTGTACGTTATGACCGGCTGCCCGTACTGCATAAAGGTCAAGCACTTTTTGGCCGATAACGGCGTGACCATTCCCGAGCGCAATATCTCGACCGATTCCGATGCCGAGCAGACACTCATCGCCGTCGGCGGAAAACGCCAGGTTCCCTGCCTATTCATCGACGGCAAGCCACTCTACGAATCGAGCGACATCATCGCGTGGGCACAGAAAAACCTGCTCTAGCACGCGCATCCCGTCCGTCCAAGGCCCCACCCCATACGGCCTAAACATGTACACCAGCATCCAAAGTCGACATTTTTCGACATCTTTGGCTGCTGGTGTACAGTTTTTGCGGGTAGTCATGGACGCTCTTAACCGGCTAATTGTTTGAGGCGACCTTTGGATTATGGCTGTTTGACGCCTCTGGAAAGGATTTCCGAGAGGGCTGTGGTCAAAAAAGGGCAAATATGAGTACTGTTACCTGTTTAGTAGCAGCGATTTTGATCACTTCAGGAACTATTCAACGTTCCATACGTCCGCAGACGACGCTATTTCTCCTCATATGTTCAATAAAAGTAGCTCCTAATGGGAACAAATCTCATCAGGAGCTACTATTTATAGCAAAATAAATGCAACTATAATGGCAACAGTACTCATATTTGCCCTTTTTTGACCACGACCCTCCAGAATAGCCGCTGAGGACGACACTAAATGACAAAATCCGGCACTTGGACGTTCTTATATGACTAGCCATTGAAGGACACCTAACGACTACTCCCATTCGCGACACACTGTGTCGCGAATTAAGCTGATCCCATTATCGAAGACCAGTGAGAGCTCCTGCTCAGAATCTCGATAGCTTAATAAAGCGCTCCCCTCCGGAAGTTCAATGAGCATCCAAATTCCAGGCTGAAAAGCAAAGGAGTATCGAAGCCGTCAATGCTCATTTCCTATCGAACACGCGGGTCAAAACAAGCTAATTAGCCTGATAAACTGTTTGTATTTTTGTCTACAAAACTGTATACAAAAAGAGTATCCGTTGACCTCTGCTCGACATTATGCCGATCGATAGGAGGCGCTATGGACGCTAAGCAGCTCGAAAAGATGATGGGATTTGCCCCTGGAGAGTTGGAGAAAACCGCGGAAGCCTACGAAAAAGATGAGTGGCCGAAAGGTCACACCATCAAGTTGGGAAGGCTACCAATCTCTGATGAGCCGAGCGTCGTTTTATCAGCACGTGTGGGCGAATCGGTTCTTGAAGCGTTTGATGCAAAAGCAAAGCGCCATGGGCAAACACGTACGGAGCGACTCAGGGAGCTCATCACACTCGATGCGATGATTGCCTAGTCACCCTCCGAACCCAAACATGTACGCCAGCATCCAAAGTCGACATTTTTCGACATCTTTGGATGCTGACGTACATTTTTTGCAACATAGTCATTGGGGACGTTCTTAAATGACCAGTCGTTAAAGAACGCCCCCGATGACTAGTTAGCCGTGGAAGCGAGCTGTGGGTGCAAGCGGCTGTTCACGAAAGACGCGCTCGACGGCAGCGCGGTATTCGTCGACCTTTTTGGTCTTGCGTACGATCTTGTGGACGGTAGCGGGATCAGCGAAAGCGCACTTGGCGTAGAACCACCACTCCTTCATGCGGAAGACCGCATTGCCGCCAATCTCTTCTGCATATGCCGCAAACAGCGTGTCGTGGAAGCGCTGCAGTTCAGCAGCCGTTGCAGCAGGGCCTCCCTTGACCATGCGAGCCAGAGCGGGGTTCGCGAGCAGGCCACGCCCCAACATCACATGGCGCGTGCCGGGATAGGCCTCCACCAGCGCGTCCATATCCTCAAGATCGAAAATGTCGCCGTTATAGGCCACCGGAAACGGCGCACGCTCCAGCGTCTCGCCGTAAAACTCCTTGCGCGGCGAGCCCGTATAACGGTCCTTCTGTACGCGCGGGTGCACAATCAGCTCTGCCAACGGCATGCGGCAATACAGATCGAGCACACGTTCATACTCGTCATCGCGTTCCAACCCCAGCCTGGTCTTTACCGATACCGGCAACGGCGACCGCTCGCACACATCGCTTAAGAACGCCTCGAGCTCGTCGAGATTGCGCAAGAAACCCGAGCCCTTGCCCTTGGCGACAACCGTTCCCGAAGGGCAACCCAAGTTGAGATTGACCTCGCGGTAGCCCATGTCGGCGAGCACCTGTGCCGCCCACACAAACTCGTCCGCGTTCTTGGACATCAGCTGAGGCACTACGTTGAGCCCCTGGTTATTGGCAGGATCGATCTCCTTAAACGCCTTGCCGCCAAAGCGGTTTCCCACCCGCGGCGGCGGCAAAAACGGCGTGTAATAGCAATCGAGCGCACCGAAGCACTCCGCATGCACGCGACGGAACACATGCCCGGTAATCCCCTCCATAGGGGCCAACGATAGAATCATCTACTCTTCTCTCATATCAACGAACGTGACAAAGGGACTGCCCCTTTGTCACATTATTCGGAGCGCAGGGCCTCCACGGGATCCTTCTTGGATGCGCTGCGGGCTGGCAGCAGGCCAGCGACAACCGTCAGCAGCACCGAAATCGCGATGAGCATCAGCGCATCCTGCACGGGCAGGCTCATCAAATTGGGGACCTGTTTGGCAGCAAGCGCCCAGGCATTAACCGGGAAGCTCACGAGCACCACAACGACAATGGCAAAGATGCCGGCAATGAGGCCCTCGATAAAGGTCTCGGCGTTGAACACGTTTGCCACGTTGCGCTTCGACGCACCGATTGCGCGCAGGATGCCGATCTCCTTCTTGCGCTCCAGTACGCTGATGTAGGTGATGATGCCGATCATGATGGAGCTCACGACCAGGCTGATGCTCACGAACGCGATGAGCACCAAGCTGATGGTATTCACGATATCGGTCACCGAGCCCATGATGATGCCCATGTAGTCGGTGTACGAGATTGCCTGCTCGTCGTGGCCGGCGGCTTTGACCTGTTTGTTGTACGCATCGATATGGTCGAGTACGCGTTCCTTGGCCTCAAAGTCACGCGGGAAAATCTTGACCGAGATGGGGTCCGCTTCATCCGCATAGCCCAACGTGGTCAGATTGTTGTCGTAGGTGAGCTTCGACGCCTTCGCATAGCTCATCATGAGCGAGCTCAGGTCCTCGGCGTCCATGTTGAAATGGATAGCACGAGCAAAGGCACTCGCATCCACGTGCATGGCGCTCGCTAGGTTGGCAAAGCTCGACGACATCTGCGTGGCCATCTGGCCCATAAGTCCTGCTGCACCCGCCTTGAGCTGAGCTGGCACCGTTGTCGCAATCTGGTCGCTGATTGTCTTGGTCACCTGGTCCATTGTCTGCTGCAGATACGGAGCCAGCTGATTTTGGACATAGTCGGTCATCGCCTGCTGCAGGCGCTCGGCCAGGACATCGCCGCCGAGCGCCTTGAGCTGTGCCAAACACTGCTGCGCCGTGGCATCACTCTCAAGATACGTCGAGAATGCGGCAGCGAGCTTTGCCGCGTCTTTAAGATCTTCGGGTGACAGCGCCCTAAACTGATCAGACTGCAAAAAGCCCTCAAACAGTTGGTTGGCAAGCATTCCCACCTGCTGCATTTGCTCGGGTGTGAGTTCCAGGCCGTCAAAGATGCCCGAGAAATCTGGTGCCGGCGCTTTGGCCATAATGTCGCTGAAATCGATGTCCTTCCCAACGCCCGAAAGGTCAATGTCCAGCCCGGATAAGTCGATACCAGAAAGGTCCATACCGCCGGCAACACCCGAGAGTGCAGACGCATCAAACGAGAACGCGCTCTTGAGCGCTGCCTCGTCCACACTGAACATGCTGCCCAGATCCACTCCTTGTTTGGCCTCGCCTTGCAGCTCATCGAAAGACTTGCCCGTAAAGACATCCGTCTCGGGGTGGGCGAGCTGCTCCTGCACAATCTGCGAATTTGCGGCGCGCTCCATAAGCTGGCGAGTCAGCGCATGCGTGTAGGCAATGCCCGGGGACAACGCGCTCGCGTTGGCGGTCTCGTTGGGTCGTACCACGCCCACAATGTGCACGTCGATACCGTCGGCAACCTTGGCGGCCATAAAGTCGGTGTCGCCAGACATATCGGTCCACATGCCAGTCTCTTCGTTTTTGCGATAGGCATCGGCCGGCGACAACACCTTAAACGTGGTAGACAGCGCATCGTCGTAGGTAAAGTCGGCGCCGGTCTCGGGCGCTTCGACCCCACCGTCAGCCGCCATGGCGCTGTTAACCAGATCGTTGAGCTCATCGATATCCAGCGCACCGATGCTGTAGAGCGTGTAATCGCCCACCGTGCCGCGGCTCGAAAGCACCATTACGGCTTCGTTGGCAGACGTGGGCCAATGACCGGCGACAACATCGTACTGGCTGTCGAGCAGACTCTGGTCGTCAATCATCTCGTTAAAGACCGAGGTTCCCGTGGATTCCATGCTCACCGTTGCCGCCGAGCTCGCGCCTCCGCTCATGGCCTCGGTCATGGCGTTGGGCACCAGCCGGACAGGCTTCTCATCGCCCTTGCCGGCACGATAGACAACCGGCGATACACCGTAGCCGTACTGAATGGCATTGACCTCTTTATCGATGCCGTCACCACCGGCATCGATCCATGCCTTAAAGCTCGTCATGTCGTTGGACTTAACGCTCGCAAACATATCCTTTACGGCCGTGACCACGGGAATCTTATCGGTTCCCTGAGCCTTGCCGCCGGCACTGTCGTCGGACGAATCCACGTTTTCAGGCGAGCCATCATCCGTGGCCCCCTGCCCGCCCATCATGGACGACAGGTCGTAATCCTGCTTAGAGATCGTAAGCGGGTAGCTCGAGAGCGTATCCTCCTCGACCTTTTTGATGTAGCCGTTTACGCCATTGGACAGCGCCAGGATCGCCGCGATACCGATAATGCCAATCGAGCCCGCAAAGGCAGTCATGGCCGTGCGGCCCTTCTTGGTCATGAGGTTTCGGGCAGAAAGCCCCAGCGCCGTCACAAAACTCATCGAGGTTTTGCGCGTAGGCTTGGCCTTGCGGCGCTCGGCCTTGGCAGCATCAAAGGGATCGGAATCGTCGGTGATCTTGCCATCCGCCAGGTTAACGATGCGCGTGGCGTATTGGTACGCCAGCTCGGGATTGTGCGTGACCATAATAACCAAACGGTCGCGCGCCACGTCCTTGAGCAAATCCATGACCTGCACGGACGTTGTAGAATCCAAGGCGCCGGTCGGCTCGTCTGCCAGCACAATCTCGGGATCATTAATCAGGGCGCGGGCGATGGCCACGCGCTGCATCTGTCCGCCCGAAAGCTGGCTCGGGCGCTTGTTAACGTGCTCGCCCAAGCCGACTTTCTCCAACGCCTCGCGCGCACGCTGGCGGCGCTCGGCATGGCCCACACCCGTGAGCGTAAGCGCCAACTCCACGTTTTCCAAGATGGTCTGATGCGGGATGAGGTTATAGCTCTGGAACACAAAGCCGATGCGGTTATTGCGATAGGCATCCCAATCGCGATCGTGAAAGTCTTTGGTCGAAATACCGTCGATTAGCAAGTCGCCAGAATCAAAATGATCGAGTCCGCCGATAACGTTGAGCATCGTGGTTTTACCCGAGCCCGAGGGACCCAGAATGGCCACGAACTCGTTATCGCGAAAAGACAGGCTTACGTCGTCGAGCGCCACCTGCGTAAACGACTGCGTAACGTACCTTTTGCAAATACCTTTGAGCTCCAGCATGGACGGCAACCTCTCCTGCGCGGGCACGCTCGCCCGCTCTCCCCCGCCGTTCGTATTCGACGCGTTTGTCCTACTCTATCCCCATTTTTCACCGACGCCAGTGAGGAATGTAGGGAACCGCATCAAAAAACGAACGGGACGGCGCCCAAAAGAAGAGGTCCCGAGTGGGACCTCTATATGGTGGAGCTTATCTTGAAAGGTAGCGGACTACTTCGCACAGCGGCGCACGATCATCGCGATGCTTTACGTGTTTTTTACTGCTCGCTATTCGCAATCGCCTGGTCGATAAGTTTGTTGAGTGCTGCGCGCTGCTCGGCGGAGCTGATGGCTCCCACGATGGGCTCCCCTACGATGTTGCCATTCTGATCGATGACATACGTTGTCGGGAACGAGAACAAATTTGACGTGAACTTACCGGCCTCGCTATCCGACTTGAACCAGATGTTCTTATACGTCACGCCCTTCTTGCCCAGCACGTCCTTGGCATCTGCAATCTCGCCCTTGTTGCCATCGAGCGTAAAGGAATTGACGCCCACGACCTGGCCGCCCTTCTTGGCAAGCTCCTGATTCAGTTTCTCAAGATCGCCCAGCTCGCCCACGCACGGCTTGCAAGTAGTGAACCAGAAGTTCATGACGGTGACCTTGTTCTTAGAGAACAGCTCGTCGCTGTTCACGTCGTTGCCATCCAGGTCCTTGCCCGTAAAGCTGGGGAACTTCGTCGCCTCGCTCGAAGCATTGGCACCAGCCGTCATGCCAGCGGTCGAAGCGTCGACGCTCTCGCCTGCACTCGGCGTGCTTCCACAGCCGGGGAACTCCTTCTCCAGGCTCTCGAGCTTGTCCTCGATCTCCTTGATCTGCTGTGCACCGGCCTTGAGCGTCTTAAGCTCATCCGCCGTGAACTCATCCTTGGCACCATCGATGGTCTTGAGCAGGAAATCGCCGTAATTGCTGCCATCCTCAATCATTGCCGAGTCTTTATTTGCCGCATTGAATACCTTTTCCCAGAGCGCGTTATCACTCGAAAAGATATCGTTCTCCTTCTGCATGAGTTTTGCATACAACTCGGCGGCCTCGTCGGCATTGGTCGGCTTCTGCGCAGTGAGTTCTGCGATCTTAGGATCGGAGCTCGCAGATTCGCTCGCATTGCCGCCAGGTGCCGAGCACGCCACAAGGCACAAGGCCAATACCGGCACCATAAACAGGGCCGCAATCTTAGAAAGCTTCATGGTCATTCCTCCGTTTTGTCGAAGCTTGTTTACTTTTTATCGGCGGTCAAGGGGAGCTTTTCCGCCGACACATCCAGGCCGTAGCGATAGCTGATGGCATCGACGGGACAGGCCCCGATGCACTTTCCGCACCGGATGCATTCGGCATGATTGGGCGCGCGGACCACATCAACGTCCATCTGACAAACCTTTGAGCACTTGCCGCACGAGACACATTTGCATGCATCGACCCGGATCCCCAGTAGGGACACCTTATTCATGAGCGCATAGAATGCGCCGAGTGGACAAATCCATTTGCAGAAGGGGCGGTAGAACAAAACGCTCAGCACTACCACGGCAATGAGAACGGCAAGTTTCCAAGTAAAGAGATGTCCCAACGCAGATCGAATGCCGGTATTGGCAATGGCCAGCGGAATGGCGCCCTCGAGCACGCCCTGCGGACAGATGTATTTGCAAAAGAACGGGTCGCCCATGCCCACGTCGTTAACCACCAAGACGGGCAGCAGCACCACGGCAAACAGCAGCACGACGTACTTGATGTACGTGAGCGGCTTGAGCTTTTTCGTGGAGAACTTTTTGCCGGGAATCTTGTGAAGCAGCTCCTGCAGCCAGCCAAACGGGCACAGAAAGCCGCATACAAAGCGTCCCAGCAGCACGCCGAGCAAAATGAGCGTACCGGTAACATAGTAAGAAAAGTTGAACTTGGATGAACCTACCACCGACTGGAACGACCCGATGGGGCACGCACCCGATGCCGCGGGGCACGAATAGCAATTAAGTCCAGGTACGCAGACTGTTTTTCCCGCGCCCTGATAGATGCCGCCTTTGGCAAAGTTTGGCAGGTGAATGTTGGTGACCAGCGTCGCCGCCGCCTGAATGAATCCGCGAAATCGGGCCAAAACATGCGACGCGGTGTTTTCTCTTTTATCCAATTCCGATACACTCCAAGCACAGCCTAATCGCTTTGGCCAGCACGGCATCCGCCTCGCCACGCATAACGCCAAAGCACACCATGGCAATTCCGACGATCAACAAAGCGACCTGTACCATGGGTTTTACCGCTTTGAACAACTCAACCACTCCTTTCGTACGTGACCATTGGACCATATCGACTATAAAATCCGTGTTAAGCGCGATTTGGAATGTGCAAGGAGACTGTTATGCGTATTTTGATCGTCGAAGACGAGCGAGCACTGTGCGATGCAATCGCGCGCAGCTTGCGAAACTTGGCGTACAGCGTCGACTGCTGTCACGATGGACAGGAGGCGCTCGATCTGCTGGGCGTCGAAGTCTTTGACCTCGTGGTACTCGACCTCAACCTTCCCCGTATCGATGGCATGACCGTGCTCAGGGAACTTAGAAAAACCGACAGCGAGACCAAGGTACTGATTCTGTCCGCACGTGGCGAAGTATCCGATAAAGTCGCCGGACTCGATGCCGGCGCCAACGATTACCTTACCAAGCCGTTTCATCTGGACGAGCTTGCGGCAAGGATCCGCAGCCTTACCCTCAGGCGCTTTGCACAAAGCGACATAGTTTTAACCTGCGGAAAGCTCCGCTTTGACACCAAGGCGCGCATCGCTTCCGTGGACAGCGAGGCTTTATCTCTTACACGCAAGGAAACGGGAATCTTGGAATACCTGATGCTTAATCAGGGGCGACCGGTAAGCCAAGAGGAGCTTATAGAACACGTTTGGGATAGCACCGTGAACAGCTTTAGCAACGCAACCCGCGTTCATATCTCGTCACTCCGCAAAAAGCTGCGCAGCGCTTTGGGATACGACCCGATTCGCAATCGGATTGGAGAGGGCTACGTTATGGAGGATGGAGAATGAAAGGGCTTTCGCTGCAATGGCGCATAACGATTATGACGGCACTGCTCACGTGTGCGGCATGCGTGCTGACGAACTGCCTGGTCGGCTATACGGGCATGCGCTACATGGACGCCATCGGCAGTGACATCTCGGCCCTTAACGCAACCGGCGAAGACTCGCCCCAGGTGTTCGACCCAACGAAAGCGACCCCCGATGACAAGGTCACGATCGTCGTAAACGACGCACAGGAATCTTTTGGCACGACAGCTTGGTACATCACGGCTGGAGTCACACTCCTTGGCGGCGTGCTGGCATACTTTGTGAGCGGCCGTGCACTCAAACCGCTACGGGCTTTTGCAGCCCAGGTTGAGCGCGTGCAGCCTGACAACCTAAGCGAAATCAGACTCAGTGAAGATGTGCCCACCGAGCTACAACGATGCAGCGCCTCTTTCAACGACATGATCGCCCGTCTTGGCGAAGGGTTCTCTGCACAGCGTCAGTTTACCGGCAACGCCGCACACGAGCTGCGCACCCCGCTCGCCCTTATGCAAGCACAGATTGAACTATTCATCTCCGAGCACTCCGGTTTGCAACCCGAAACAGCCGAGCTGCTCGGCCTGCTACAAGAACAAACCGAGCGCATGTCTCGAATGGCCAAGGTATTGCTCGAGATGAGTGAGCTCCGCAGCGTCCCTTGCGAGGACGATGTGGAACTTGGTCCTTTGTCCGAAGAGGTCCTCACCGACCTTGCGCCACTTGCCGAAAATAAGGGCATAGCCCTCAATTGTGCTGGAGACGCTTTAGTAATCGGGAGCGACACGCTCCTCTATAGGCTGGTGTTTAACCTGGTCGAAAATGCCATCCGTTACAGCCGCACCGGCTCGACTGTCAACGTCTCCATCTGCGACAACGACAGCCATGTGTTCCTGCGAGTCGAGGACCAGGGCCCGGGAATACCCAAGCAGTACCGTGAGAGCATCTTCCAGCCGTTCTTTCGTCTAGACAAATCCCGCAGCAGGGCATACGGCGGCGCAGGACTCGGACTAGCGCTCGTTTGGGAGATTGCAGCGCTTCACGGTGGCACGGTAGAGGTCGAAGAAAGTTCCGAGAACGGTACTACCATACTCGTAAGCCTTCCAAAACGATCCGCAGCGTTAACCGAACAGTAGAACGAAAGGGGTCCCGAGCAACAGGAGTACAATTGCTGCATTGTTGCCAGCTGTTGGGAGATGGAAGATGGACTGCGATGGCTACCCATGCGTTCCCATGCCGTTGATGTGCACCGCCTTTGTGCCGGGGCAGATTGACGCTGCGGTTGCAGGCATTTCCGACCCCGATTCACGCACCATCGCCACGGCAGAAGCGCTGTACTTTCGCGGACAGGCCGCCCTCGCTGCCAAGACGGCGCGCCCCTATCTTGACGCCACCGATCCCGCGCTGTGCTATTCCGCATGCTTTATCTGCGGATACGCCAGCCTGTCGCTCAACCGTATCGCCGACGCCCGCCGGTGCCTTGCTGGCATCCTCGATACGCCGGCTGACGAGGAGTCGCCCGCCGTCCACGCCACGCATATCCTGTTCGCCTCGGCCGCGAGCGTCCTGCTGCACTTGCCTTCCCCGTATTCCGCCGAAGAGTTTTATCCGCTTGCGGCGCATCTGCCCGAAGGTCTGCGCCTGTTCGCCAGCTACGTGATGGCGCATGCCCTGTACCTGCGCGGCGAATATGGCCGCAGCCTGGGCATGGCGGAAAACGCCCTGATCATGAAACAGGGAAGTTATCCCATCTCGGAGCTGTTCCTGCACTTGGCAGCTTCCATGGCATGCATGAGCCTCAAGGACATCGACGCCGCAAAAACGCACTTCGGAGTTGCTTGGAACATTGCGCGTCCCGACGGCCTTATTGAGCTCATTGGCGAGCATCACGGCCTTTTACAGGGGCTTATCGAGGCATGCCTAAAAACGCAATACCCTGACGACTTCGCGCGCATCATCGAGATCACGTACCGCTTCAGCTACGGCTGGCGGCGCATCCACAACCCCGATTCGGGCGAGGACGTTGCCGACGATCTAACGACCACGGAATTCACCATGGCCATGCTCGCCTGTCGTGGGTGGACCAACGCCGAAATCGCACGCCATATGGGAGTATCGCCGGGCACCGTCAAAAACCGCCTATCCGGCGTATACGCAAAGCTTGGCATCGGCACACGCGCCGAGCTGGTCGCGCATATGTTACGTTAGCGACCGGACTACCAAGCGCATCGAACGCTTTCCGGAACCCGGCGCTTCGCTCGATCAATTTGGACATTTTGACCCTTGAACGGCACTACCGCCACGGGGCGCCTTCTCGCAAAATTGGATTATTTCCACCGATACTTGCGGGATGGGAGCCCAAGATGCTTGATCGCCGTTCGTTACTTGTCGCCGGAGCGTCCTCGCTAGCGAGCATTATGATGCCGCGCGTGCCGGGAAGCGCAAACGCCTTCATATTGCCGTTCGCACCCACCGAAGCCCATGCCGACGAAAAAGACCCCTTCAGGGTGCTCGTTCTCTCGCGCACCATGTTCGGTGTGGTCGTGGTCGACGTCGCCAACAAGAATACGCCCATCACGGGTGCCCAGGTCACGCTCATATCGCGCTATGCCGCAGGCAAGCAGCTCACCGCCACGACCGATGACGAAGGCACGGCCATCTTTGAGGTCGCCCCTCTTTCAGAAGGCTACGTGGACGAGGCAACGCTTCTCGACGCGTACGACTTTAACGGCGGCATCTCCATTAGCATGGCAGGCTACCGCGATGTCGAGATTCCCCTTGCGCGTATCCAGGGCGGCACCGCTATTACCGCACCCACACGTCCGCTCTCCGATGGCGAGCCGTACTTTCGACAGCTCACGTTCGACGAATGGGACATCCAGTACGCCGACGCCACGTTTATGGCAATGCCAGCGGACGAAGCAGCAAACGACCAGCCCGACACGCACGCTTTTACCGTGCAGGCTCATCTGCCGCAGGGCGGGCAGGCAACGTTGCATATCAATAAAGTGATGCCCTCTGCGGGCAGCTCAACCGAAACCGTCACGCAGATCGGCCAGATCAAGGCCAGCGCATCGGGCGCGGATAATCTGGCGACGTTCACGCTCGAAGACACGTTCCTCGATGCAGCTTCGGGCCTTCTGGAGGAAGGGTGCAAGCTGCGCTTTATGCTCGACTACCAGGGCAAAACCTACACGCTCTCATCCCCTATGGCCGTTGTCACCGCGCCGGCCGCAAAGGCGGAATCGGGCTCGACCACCATCATTCCCACCACCATGGACCAAGAGATCACTCCGTTTGATTTCCCCGCGGCGTTTCCCGGTATCGGCGGCAATAAGTTCACGTGCTGGATGCCCACATTTCCCATTCTGTTCGATTTCTCGTTTGCTGGATACGTGCTGTTTGGCGGAGGGTACAAACCAGCTAGCTATATGAACGATTCGGGCAACCCTGATCCGGAATACTGGAAGAAATCGCCGCGCGAGTCGGGCGCCAAGCAGGCAAACCGCTACCTCGACGAGATGGAGGGGAAGTGGAATCAGTACAAGAGGATGAGTGCCGGTTCGGGAACCGATCCAAGAAACACTAAGCTCCTTCGCCACCATTGCACGCTGCTGTTCACGATGGATATCGCCACACAGCTGTACGGCTCGCTCGCCTACGATTGGGTGGGCAAAACCTGGGGCAACAACAACGACCCCGCATACGGCAATATTAAGGCGCTCTTTCAAGTAAGAACCGACCTCAATTGGACCGAGCAGTTTACCCTAGGACCGGTGCCGTTTTTCCTAAACGTCAACCCCTGGGTGCTGGCGAAGCTGGCGCTCGCCGTGGGTGCCCACACGCACGGCAGCGGCGCGGCGTTTTTTAAAAACATTTCGCTCGACTTTTCAAACACCTCGGGCTCATTCACCATCCAGATCGGGCTTGCCGTCACCTTTGGCGCCGGCGTTGCAGGCGTCGCTTCGTCTGCCGTGCGCGGCGCCGCATCCCTCACGCTGTTCATTGGGTACGAGAAGGCAGATGGACACCAGCTTCCGCGACTGCGCGTAGGTGCAGACGTCGATGTCGATGTGATACTCCAGTTCGTAATGTTCAAGTGGACCACCAAGGCTTGGTCGGGGTCGTGGCCCACACTCCTCGATTCGTGGAATATGTCGGTGAACAATGGCAACCAGTATGTGCTCCAGCGCTCTGAGCTCGCATTGGGTGGAGATATGCCTTACACGTTGGATGCCCGCTTCGGCACGCCCAGCAACATCGAGGCGGGCGGCGTGCCGCAATTCATCGCATCGGCCACCATCGTCACCAACGCCGAGCTGCTCGCACGCGCCGAGGTTAAGGCCACTGCAAGGAATGTCGCGCCTACCGTACGCGATTGGGACCGGTCGGTCACGCGCATTGAGCTCGAGGCGGATGCAGAAAGCGACGACACGGGACAGATCGAGCATTTCGTCCACGCACTGATAGAGAACTACGAAAACGCCGCGCCGATGTATGAGTACACCTATATCGGGCAGGCGGCGAACGCCGTTGCGGACCCCAACGCCAATTCTGCTGGTGTATCGGAGGACGAGCGTGGCGGCATCAAGCCCTCGAGCGACAACGTGCTGTTTGCTGGCGTGCTCAGCGAAGCCCACATGAAGCTGACAATGATTGCCGGCGTAGAATGCCTGTTCCGTATCGCCTCAGTGCGCTACGGCGACAATGGCCGCTCGCGCCTGGTGATGCACACAAAGGCAAACGGCACGTGGTCCGCCCCCATGCCCGTGGACTTTCCCCTTGGGTTTGGCGAGAACGACGTGGAGCGCGACGGCATATACGATTACGACTTCGACGTGGTGGAATATACGGACGGCAGGGGAAACAAGGACGCCTACGTGCTGCTGGTCTCGGGCGAGCGCCCCGCCGGTGACAACACCCTTTTCGATACGGCGAGCACATCCGGCATACTGTCCGTTGTGCGCCTGCGCATAAGCAACGACGGAGTTCGCGTGATATCGCACACGTCGTGGCGCAGCATCTCGCGCGGCCGCCTGCAAGAGGATGGCTACCATTGCCTGCAGTGTCCACGCATCACGGTGGGCAAGACGCTCGTCGACGGACGTCTGTCGGGCGCCTACCTCCACCGCCGCGGAACCACCGCAGAAAAGGCGCTCGGCAGCGAGGCCGAGGTTGCGCTGGAGTGCTTTACCCTGTGGTCGGACGTTTCGGGCGACAGCCTGACGTTCCGCCAAGTTCTCCGCTTTCCACAAGCACCGTCGAGTATCGAGCTGGGCGGGCCCGAAAATATCAACGGCAAAATGGTGGTGCCCGTTGCGTATGAGACTGCAGACGGTTGCGGCTGCGCATCGTACGCCGTTATCGGCCAGTCCATTGCGGGCTGGGGCGTTATGTCACCAGATGCCACAGTACCCCGTGCGGTGCCGTGGCCACAACATTCGGGCTTTTTGGCAACCGTCAACGAGCAACTGCAGCATATTACTTGGACGCGAGGCGCATCGGCATTTGCAACGCAGCCCGTGGGTGCCGCAGGCTGTGGCCCGGCATCGTTTAGCGTAAGCAACAACGGCAGGTGCGTGCTCTATGTAGAGAACACCGATGGCAAGGTGGGACAAACCTACGACGAAGAAGGTAACCCGGTAGCAGTGATGGGCAAGCACTTCCGCATCTTCGCCAGCGCCTTGGCAGGCGATCTGTTCACGGAGCCGTTTGTGATGTGCGAGCTGGACCATCCCGTCGATCAGATAACGACATTTTTGACGTCGGGAGGCATGCTCTCCGCGCTCGCCACGCACATTGTGAGCGCGGAGAAGAGCGAGGCAGAGTTGCACGGCATCGAAGTGCCCTTGGTGGCGTGTGCCACTCCGACGGGCGCGGTCGCTACCTCGGGCGCGGTGGTGCCCGGAGCAGCAGGCGAATCCTTCATGGTCACGGTGCGAAACGACGGCAACACCTTGCTGACCGCCGGCACGATCGATCTGTACCGAGAGGGCTCCAGCCAGCCGTTCTCCAGCGCATCCATCGGATTCGGAGCGAACGCACGCATGGCTTCGATCTACGATCCAGAGCTTGCCGAGGACGCTTCGGCCAACGACATGGCACGCGTGAAGTACGCGCTCGAGACGCTGGGCACACGTTTTGCGACGCACCCGCTGGTAGCCGACAACGGCAACGCCGTGCTGGCACCGGGTTGCACGGCACAGTTCCGCATGAGCTTCGCCATCCCCGAGAGCTGGAGCGACGAAGTGGGCAAACGCGTAACGCTGTATGCGAAGGCGCGTAATCTGGTGGCGCTCGATCCCGTGACGCTCGAGGAAATTCGACCGGGCACAAACTCGGCGCTTGGTGCCGTACTGCACGAGCTTCATGTGCCCGACGCGGCATGCGAACGCTCAGAAGTTCAGGTCGGCGTATGCGACAGCGCGGATACGACAGGACTTCACGACGCCCCGATGACGGCGGACAGCGATAGCGGCTCGAGTGGCGGCGGTACCGACGAGGGCGGCGGCTCCGGCGGAAGCAGCTCCGGCAGTGGCAAGGACCACGGCAATAAAAAGCGCTCCGGAAAAGCGGGCGCGCTTGCGGGCACGGGCGATGTCAACGCTCCCCTTACGGCAGCCGCTGCAGCACTCGCCGCAGCCGGCGCCGGCCT